>JBKQIH010000035.1:0-2624 GCA_052148445.1 Rhodomicrobium sp. | reverse complement strand
AAAGCCCAGCCACCCTTAGCTGGCCTGTGATGCGTCCATCTTTGTCATGGAGCTTGACGCCGATGACGTCCATGCGCGAGCGACGGTGGACCGTCGACCTTTCATTTCCCTTCGCGACGATGAGCGGTGGCGAGTTTAGGAAGAACTCGCGGATTTGAGGGCTCAGCGCCCAGGACTCGCCGGCACTCCGCAGGACTGAAACGCCCGTGCCGCGCAACAGACCCAGCCCCGTTTCCGGCTTAGGCGGGAGCTGGGCGGCATCCCCGTTGGAATATTCGTAGTCGCGCGCCCCTAAGAATATGAAGTTGTCCGCCGATAGCCAACGCAGGAACGCGATCGCCTCAGCGGTGGTTGCGGCATCGGATGGCGGCTGGCCCTTTTCGAGCTCGGCAATCGCGAGGTGGAGGCGGTCAGTCATCGGCTCGAAGTCCGAAACGGCGGCTTTCACATCGGCAAGGACGCCGAGAATGCCCTGTTCAAGCTCCTCGGGCGGGGGCAGGGGTGCGATTTTGTGGATTTGGAGATGAATGAAGCTCTCGCGGGGCGCGCCGTTAGCCGCGGTCCGGGCCGGTTCGAGCGCCGTGAGCCGGCCTTCGCGATCTCGGCGAACTTCAAAAATCGGATGTGCAACAAGCTCAGGAACCAGCCCGCGGCCGCGAAGCTCAGCAATAACCGAATCGAGAAGAAACGGCATATCGTCGTTGACGATGTCGATAACGAGAAAGTCATTACTTTTAAGCGTGCGGCCGCGCAGAACAACCCTTGGCTCTCCAGCCTTGCGGATGCGGAAGCTCTCGAAGGCACCGGCCGCGAGTGCGGCGAGCCCAGCGGGCCCATACCTTTCGAGCTCGGCCGAATCGGCTTCGCTGAACAGTTTGCCCGCGAAGTGCGCGGCAAGCTTGTTTTCTTCCGGCGTCCCGGTTTGTGAGGTCATTGCGCGCGCTCCCTGGCTCTGTGTTGGCTCATCGATTCATCGATTGCAGCCAAGGCCCGATAGTGTGCCTGCTTGTGCAAGGAAACAAAATCCACACCTTTTGAGGAGATCGAACGAGCCCGAACCCGTTACAGCGTTAAGCCTTAGTGAAACTGGCCCGGCCGGAGCTTGACGGTCATGGGTCTGCGGGCAAAGCCAACCCGCGCGCCCGATGCGCGCGAGGGTTCCGCTGCTTAAAAGGGAGGGCTAGCGAACCGTGAGCGTCAGACCGTCATAGGCCTTCTCTTCGGGCACATCGCTAGCATGCGCGAGCATGTCCTCGTTCATATGGGTGAGCAGCACTCGCTTGGCGCCTATGCGGGGAAGGTTTTGGGACAGCGTCTTGTAATCCAGGTGAAACGCTGCCGCCTTTTCGTAAAAATAGGCCTGCGCGATCAAGAGATCGGCGTTCCGGCCGGCATCGATAAGCGCATCGGTCCATTCGGTGTCGCCGGTATAGGCGATAACCCTTCCGCCGTGCTCGATGCGGTAGGCGTAACACGAGACTTCCGGCGGACCGTGCCGGACAGGCCGAGGCGTGACCAGCACCGGTTGCAGCTCGATTTGCCGCCCGGCATCGATCTCAAGCAAGATTATCTCGAACTTCCGTTTCGCTGTGGCCGATCCGGGAAATGCGGTCTCCATCGCGCGCGGAAACCATTCTTGCAGCCCGCGAGGCCCCGCAATGATCAGCGGAGCTGTACGTTTTGAAAAAAACTGCGCGTCCAGAATAAAAAACGGTATGCCCCCAAAGTGATCGGCGTGAAAATGCGTAATCAGAATAAAGCCGATGCCGTTGCGATCGATGCCGCGGGCTTTGAGCGCTGGAAGCGATGTGGCGCCGCAATCTATCAGAAAGCTGGTTTCTCCGGCCGCAACATGAAAGCACGTGTTGAGGCGCCCGCCGCTACCGAATGCGTCGCCGCAGCCTATAATCGTCAGCTTCACTCCAGATCTCCAATGCCGCTAGCCGCTTCAACCTCAATGCGCAGCTTATCGCAGTTCACTTGTTCAGCAATGGCTGCCCAGGGGGTCATCGTAGAGGGCTGTGACGTTTGCGCAATAGACGCCGGGTTTTCGTTTATCCGCGCGTAGCCTAGTTCGCGAACACCGTTTATAAGGGGAATAAGCGATAGCTTTGATCCTCGCGCGGAACGTGCGGGACGGGGAGCGGACATGAAGAAGACAGCCGGAGCGTTGAGCGTTGGGATTGCTGGAATTTTAACGCTAACTTGCGGGTTTGCCGGACAAAGCCTGGCGGAATGCTGGGTGCAAGTGCCACTGCGTCCCGTTCATCGCACCTACATCCGGCGCGATGTCGAGGAGCAGGGCGTTTACGAGGTGGGAAGGAAGACCGCCGCATACGGCTGGACCTACGGGCCCGATGGCGAGCCGCGGCGCATTCTGCTCCGGCCCTACAAGAACATCACCCATTTTCAGCGGCCCTATATCGCCTGGTCCCGCGAGCACCTCAAGATCCAGCCTGAGGGATATCGCTGGGTCCGGGTTCGCGAAAAGCCAGATTGCTAAGCAAGGCGTCATGGCGTTAGCGGCAACGGCGCCTCGTCGAGTTAGCGTCCTCCCGGAAGCCGCTTGCTGCTATCCGGGATCTTTTCGAGCGCCGGCGCCCTTTTGGATCTACTGTCTGCAG
>JBKQIH010000034.1:0-12628 GCA_052148445.1 Rhodomicrobium sp. | reverse complement strand
CGCAGGAAGCTTCCGCTTCCTGTCGATGCGCGCATAGACGATGTCCTTGGCGTCGAACTCAAAGTCGAGCCATGAGCCGCGATAGGGAATGATACGGGCCGCAAAGAGCAGCTTCCCGGACGAGTGGCTCTTGCCGCCGTCATGATGAAAAAAAACGCCGGGCGAGCGGTGCATCTGGGAAACAATGACGCGCTCTGTGCCGTTTATGACGAAGGTGCCATTCGACGTCATGAATGGGATGTCGCCCATATAGACGTCTTGTTCCTTGATGTCCCGGACGGAGCGTGACCCCGTCTCCTCATTGACGTCGAAGGTGATAAGGCGTAACTTGACCTTCAGGGGCGCCGCATAAGTCATGCTGCGCTGCTGGCACTCGTCGACGTCATATTTCGGCGGCTCGAAATCGTAACGCACAAATTCGAGTTGCGCTTTGTCCGAAAAATCCTTTATGGGAAAGATCGAGGCAAAGACCGCTTGCAAGCCGGTGCTAGGGCGTCCGCCAACCGGATCTTGAACCATGAGAAATTGATCGTAGGACTGCTTTTGCACCTCGATCAAATTCGGCATTTCGGCAGCGTCGGCAATGTGCCCGAAGCGCTTGCGGATACGTTTACGGCCGATAAACGTCTGCGCCATTTGATCTCCTCATTTTTACCGGCGGCGGCCTATCCTGCACGCCGCGCGCGTCTGGGCGTTGCGAGAAGGCCTAATTATGGGAAGCCACCTCATATGGCTTCCCATTAACGATTTACAAGCCCTGTTTGCTACTCACCGCCATCCTCCGGCAAATCCAGGAAGATAACGGCCACCGGACACCGGGCGCGGGTGTGCCAGCTTAGCTGGCTGGGCCTAAGCCCAGCCACCACGACATATCTACTTAATCTCGACCTTGGCGCCTGCCGCCTCGACCTTTTTCTTGATTTCCTCGGCTTCCGCCTTGGATACCGCTTCCTTGATCGCCTTCGGAGCCGCTTCCACCAGGTCCTTCGCCTCTTTCAGGCCCAGGCCGGTGATCGCGCGTACTTCCTTAATGACGTTGATCTTCTGAGCGCCGGCATCGGCGAGAATGACGTCGAACTCCGTCTTCTCCTCGACGACCTCAGCCGGTGCGCCGCCAGCGCCCCCTGCCGGCATGGCAAACGCGGGCATCGCCGCCGCTGCGGAAACGCCCCATTTGTCTTCGAGCAGTTTCACGAGCTCGGCGACCTCAAGAACCGTCAAGCCGGACAGTTCGCTGTAAAGTTTGTCAAGTTTCTCGGACATTTAAACCTCTAATTTCGATGCTTGGTTGGTGTTGGAGACTCTGCCTAGAGCCATCACGCCGCTTCTTGCTTTTCTTCTTGCTTTTCCACGTACGCTTGCAGCACTCTCGCAAGACTTTGCGCGGGCGCATTAAGCTGCCGCGCAAACTTGGAGCCTGGCGCAAGCAACACGCCCATCAGCTTGGAACGAAGCTCTCCCATCGAAGGGATGGCGGCTAAAGCCTTTACGCCATCCGCATCCAGCGCCTGGCGCCCGAGCATGCCCCCGACAATGACGAATTTGTCATTGGTCCTGGCATAATCGGCCGCCACTTTCGCTGCTGCCGTCGGGTCCGCCGCAAAAGCGATACCCGTCGGCTCCAGAAAGAGATCCGCACCTGCGCCATCTGCCGTGTTAGCAAGTGCAATTTTGGCGAGACGGTTCTTGATGACTTTGAATGAGGCCCCTGCGCCGCCCATTTTCCGGCGAAGATCGCTCATTTGCGCTACGGTCATACCTTTGTAGCGCGCCACCACAACAGAGCCGCTTGTCTTGAAGATGCTGTTGAGGGACTCAACCATCTCCGTTTTTTCAGCTCTATCCACCGCTTCTCTCCAGTTCATTGGCGGGCCGCACTTATTTGCGAACCGCCACTTCGATCACGCCGCTGCCCCGGTAAGGCGAGCGACCGCTCAACCCTGTCCCGAGGCGTGATGAGACGCGATCCACCAACCAGCCTAAGCTGGAAGCCGAGATCGAATACTATCCGTTCCCCGTCTCATGCTGGCGTAAATTAAGCCGTTGGAGAGACCCATCGGGCACCAGCAATCTTGGACAGGCTGCCTCCGGCTTCCCGGAGACAGCGGCCAAAAGCGTTGCCGCCTTGGCCTACCGGACGGCGAACCGTCCGAATCCGTTATTGATGAGCCGCACCGCTGTGAAGCGTCCCCGGCTCAATCTTTACGCCCGGCCCCATCGTCGAACTGAGGGCCACGCGTTTCACATATGTTCCTTTAGCGCCCGCAGGCTTGGCTTTCATCACCGCGTCCGTAAAAGCCTTGACATTTTCCACAAGCGCGTCCTCGGAGAAGCTCGCCTTGCCGATTCCCGCATGCAGGATGCCCGCCTTCTCGACGCGGAACTCGACGGAACCGCCTTTCGAGCCGCGCACAGCCTCGGCAACATCCATCGTCACCGTGCCGACTTTTGGGTTCGGCATCATGCCGCGCGGACCGAGAATCTTACCCAGCCGGCCGACGAGCGGCATCATGTCGGGCGTGGCGATGCACTTATCGAAATTGATGTTGCCGGCCTGAACTTGCGCCACAAGCTCTTCCGCGCCGACGACGTCGGCTCCGGCCGCGGTTGCCTCCTCGGCCTTCCCGCCGCGGGCGAACACCGCCACCCGAACCGTGCGTCCGGTTCCGTTCGGAAGCGCGCAAACGCCGCGCACCATCTGATCGGCGTGACGCGGATCGACGCCCAGGTTCATCGCAATCTCGATGGTCTCGTCGAACTTGGCCTTCGCACGCTCCTTGATGAGCTTCACAGCCTGCTCGATAGGGTATAGCTTTTCGCGCTCGATGCTCTTTTTGGCGTCGCGCAAACGTTTACCGTCCATAGCGCTTACTCCTTCACCGTAAGGCCCATGGAACGGGCAGAACCAGCAATGATCTTTGCGGCCTGATCTAGATCGGTCGCGTTCAAGTCTTTCATTTTCTTCTGCGCGATCTCACGCACCTGATCCATCGTCACGGTGCCTGCCGAGCCAACGCCCGGGGTCTTCGATCCGCTTTTGATGCCGGCCGCCTTTTTCAAAAAGTGGGACGCAGGCGGGGTCTTCATCACGAAGTTGAAAGATTTGTCCTGGAAATAGGTGATAACCACCGGAACCGGGGAACCAGGCTCCATTTCTTTCGAAGCCGCGTTGAAATCCTTGCAAAACATCATGATGTTCAAGCCACGCTGACCGAGCGCCGGGCCGATCGGCGGCGACGGGTTGGCTTGGCCTGCAGGGACCTGCAGTTTGATGTAACCGGCAACTTTTTTTGCCATTTAATCCTCTCGTGGGCTAACAGCCCGTGGTTTGAGGGATGTGGTCCGGCCCTGATGCGCCTGCCTGGCGAGCAAGCGCGAACCTCCCACAACGAAATGCCAAGCCGTCAGGCTCGCGCGCACCGGCGCTAAACCTTTTCAACCTGGCCGTACTCCAGTTCGACCGGGGTCGCCCGCCCGAAGATGGAAACTGCAACCTTGAGCCGCGCGCGCTCCTCGTCGACCTCTTCGACATGTCCGTTGAACGACGCGAACGGGCCGTCGGCGACGCGCACTTGCTCTCCGATCTCGAAGGTGATGGACGGTTTGGGCCTATCCACGCCTTCTTTCACCTGATTGAGAATACGTTGAGCCTCGGCCTCGGAGATCGGCTGCGGCTTGTTATCCGCACCAAGAAAGCCTGTGACTTTCGGCGTATTCTTAATCAGCAAAAATGCTCTGTCGTTCATGTCCATCTTTACGAGGACATAACCCGGAAAGAACTTACGCTCGGTGGCGACCTTCCTGCCGCGCCGGACTTCGACAACTTCTTCCATCGGCACGACGATATCTTCGAAACATTCCTGGAGGCCAGCCGAAGCCGCCCGTTCACGGATAGCGTCCGCCACTTTTTTTTCGAAGTTCGAATAGGCGTGAACGATATACCAGCGTTTTGCCATTAGTGTTACTGCTTTTGGTTAAGTTTTATTTAAGAACTTAATGTCCAAGGCCTAAAATAAAACCGATAACCCGGCTAATAACCTGATCGGACAGCAGAAAGAAGAGCGATGCGAACACGGCCATCGCCATAACCATCATGGTCGTCACGATCGTTTCGCGACGCGTCGGCCAGGTAACCTTCGCGCCTTCAGCGCGGACCTGCTGCAGATATTCAAGAGGTCTGATGCTTGCCATTTCTTCCAACGCCAACGCGAAGCCTGGTAGCTTTCGCTATGAATTTCCAAAGCCTTAAGGCTTGTAATGCCCTATTATTCTAGTGTCCTGCCACCCTTTGAGTGGCAGGAGTGGAGGGACTCGAACCCCCAACCCCCGGTTTTGGAGACCGGTGCTCTAGCCGATTGAGCTACACTCCTCCATCTAACCGGTTTCGAGCCGGCTGGCCGGCCCGCTGGATAAATCATCCAAAAACCGCTCCTGCCCGCTTTCGAAAACTGACCAGTAGTAGGGAATTGATAGCTAACACGCCTTCGGGCGGCGTGCCAAGCGTTTTTCGCTGCGCCGCAAAACAAAATTGCAATTGTCAAGCGCCAACTCACAGGCAGTGGAAAACTGGCCGCTCGCCTTTTTTGTTGAGCCGCGCCCGGATATCGGTAATGTAAGGGCCGCGCGGGTGTAGCTCAATGGTAGAGCAGCAGCCTTCCAAGCTGAATACGAGGGTTCGATTCCCTTCACCCGCTCCATTAGGCAATGCAACCGCCCCGCGTTATTGCGGCAGTTCCGTGCCGCTAAAGAGCAACAGCACCGCGCGCGGTTGCCGCTGGCATCTAAATCCGCTATGGACAACCGGTGTATATCTTCCAACATCCTAAATATCGCGACGCGAATCGTAGCATGACTTAGAAAACTGGAATGCTATTCAAGCGCAAGGGCTGGACTATGAAATTCGGACATGCGGCCGCTATAGCTATGATTGTGGCCTTCCCAGCCATGGCAGACGCTGCGCAACAATGCGATGCGCGAGCTTTTGGCGTTCAGATCGATCTTGCGGCGCAGGCGCTGAGGACGCTGAACCGCGAAAGCGAAAGACGTTTCCACGAACGGCTGCAAGCTCTCGGCAAGCGTCAGGGCTGGAGCGACGCACAGAAGGCCGACAAAGCCGCGGCGGCCATGGATGACAGCAAACTTGAAGCGTTCAACGCCGATATCGAGGAGCTTGTTGCGCGTCTGGATTCGCTCAGTGCAACGCCGAACAATGAGGTGTCCTGCGCGCGCCTTGGCGAACTGAAAGCGGTTCAAGACAAGCTCGTCGCCGTCATGGGACAAAAATCCGGATTTATCCTTGCTCAGCTCGAGGTGGAAGGCACGAAAGCGCCCGTTGCTCCTTATGCGCAGCCGCCGGTGACCGTAGCCTCGGAGCCGCTCGCGACACAACCTGTCCCGCCGCGGGAGCAAGCGCAAATCGATGCGCCGGCGCGATCGAACGAAACGTGGTCGGTAAACATTGCCCAAACGCCGCCGGCACCGAAGCCCGCACCCGTTCAGCGTCAAGCCGCTACGCCGGCCGCCCAGCAGAACGCTCCGGCTCCGCTCCGGCCCGCGGCATCGCCGCCGGGCCCGCGCGTGGCATCGCTTCCGCGGCCGGCCCCAGCTCCGGATCCGCTACCGCCTCCCCCGCCTGCAAGCGGCTACACAGCTCAGGAGGTCCGGAACTTAGGCGAGGCGGTTTTCGGTTCGCTAAGCTCTGAATTTGCGGTTCTTGTAAGCCATTCCTTTAAAAAGTACGGGCAACCGAACGCGTATATCGTGGGCGACGAGGGCGGCGGCGCATTTCTTGCGGGCCTGAGATACGGCGACGGGAAGCTTTACACGCGCCTCAATGGCGTCGAGTCTGGCCCGACCCATATTTACTGGCAGGGGCCGTCCATCGGCGCGGATTTAGGCGCTACCGGATCTCATACGCTTTTCCTGGTCTATAATCTCGAAGACCCGGCGACTCTATACCGGCGTTTCCCCGGCATCGACGGCTCCGCCTATGTCGCAGGCGGCCTCGGGCTCACCGTCTACAGGAACGGAAACACACTCATCGTTCCAATCCGCTCCGGCTTGGGTCTTCGGCTGGGCGCGAGCATCGCCTATCTTAAGTTTACCGAACGGGCCAGTTTGAACCCGTTTTGATGCCAGCCCAGCCGGGCTGGACACAATTAAGCAGCGCCATTTTTCATGCTTCTAAAGTCAGAACAAAAAGCCGTGCCGCACACGGCTCGCTTCTCTCTTTCCTCCGTCGAGTTTATTGCGTCGATGGCGCTTCTGATGGCGCTCACCGCATTGTCCGTCGACGTCATGCTGCCTGCGCTGCCTCAGATCGGCCGCTCACTCGGAGTGGTTCACGGCAATGACCGGCAGCTCGTCTTAAGCGTCTACCTTGCCGGTTTTGCCCTCGGGCAGTTTCTCTTCGGACCCATCTCGGACCGGTTCGGGCGCAGGCCGCCCCTCCTCTTTGGATTGGCGCTTTACATAGCCGGAACGCTCCTCGCGCTATCCTCGGCTTCGTTCGCCGGACTTCTCGCTGCAAGGGTCCTGCAGGGAGCCGGCGCCGCTTCGCCGCGTGTCATTGCGCTTGCCATTGTGCGCGACCGTTTCGAAGGGCGGGAAATGTCGCGCGTCATGTCTTTCATCACCATGGTTTTCATCGTGGTTCCAATGCTGGCGCCGGCCATCGGGGAAGCGATTCTTCAACTTTCGACCTGGCGATCGATCTTTTTCCTTTTGCTTCTCGTGGCCTTTGCCTGTGCATTGTGGGTTGCAGCCCGGCTACCCGAAACGCGTCCGGCAGAGGATCGCCTGCCGCTATCGGCGGGCGCGGTCTGGCAGGCGATTAAGCTCGTGAGCCTAACCCGGCAGACCATCGGCTATGTGATCGCCATGGGCTTCGTGTTCGGCCTGCTCGTCAGCTATGTAATGAGCTCCGAGCAGATTTTCGTCGAGGTCTATGGCCTCGGCACTGGCTTCCCCGTCGCGTTCGGCTCGATTGCCGCCTTTATGATTGCCGCCTCCTTGCTCAACGCGTCGGCTGTGCGGAAAATGGGGATGCGCGGACTCTCTCACCGCGCCCTTATCGGCGCGCTCGCCGCCTGCGCCGTCATGGCGCTTGCCGGCTATCCCGAAAAGCCGCCGCTGCTTCTGTTTTGCGGATTCATGGCCGCGGTTTTCTTTTGCTTCGGTGTCGTGATGCCGAATTTCAACGCGCTTGCCATGGAGCCGATGGCTCACATCGCTGGAACCGCGTCCTCCGTCGCAGGATTCTACTCCACCGCTGCCGCCACAATTCTAGCCACGGCAATCGGCCGCTCCTTCGATGGCGGTGTCCGGCCACTTTGCATCGGGATCACGCTGCTTTTCCTGGCAACGTTTCTTGCGGTGCTCATCACCGAACGCTTTCAACTCATGCAACATAAACAATCGGAATCCGTACACCTTCAGCAAGCGGAGTAAGCGCGCAACGTTGCTCTTGCCATCACTTAGCCTCATAGATTGTGGACTGACTCCGGAATCAAGCATTTGTAATGGAAGCAAAGATGAGGAAAATATCGCTCGCTCTCGCGATCGTTCTTGCGCCATTCGCAGCGTATTCGGCTGATCTTAGAGGCAAATGGCTCACCGATGAAGGAAAAGGCCACGTTCTTTTCGAACAATGCGGACCCAAACTATGCGGAAAAATCGTTTGGCTCAAAGAGCCGAACGACCCCTCGGGCATGCCACAGGTCGACGCCCTGAACGAGGACCAAAGCCTGAGAACCCGGCCTGTCTTGGGGATCAGGCTCACCGAACTCGAAAGCGACGGCAATGGCGGCTGGAAGGGCGTGATCTACAATCCCGAAGACGGCAAGAGCTATCAGGCCAAGGCCAAGATTAAGGAGAATGGTACTCTCCTCGTCGAAGGATGCATGCTGGGCGGCTTTCTTTGCGACGATCAAACCTGGACGCGCGTTAACTAGGCGGCTTGCCCCGCCGCCGGCTCCGCTCCATTTCCAAGGTTGTAATCGCGAAGCTTGCCGGCTAGTATTGGCACCCAATCTGCACCCGCCAGCGAAGGTTCGCCCGCGGGTGCGTTTTGCGTTGGATGAATGAAACTTATGGAAGAAGCGAGCGAACTCTACCGGCGATGCTCATGTTGAGACCAAGCCACGAGAAGGCCACCTAACTGCAACCCGGAAAACGCCGCGAAAGAATTTTTCATGTTCCAATCCCTCTCGGACCGCCTCTCAGGTATTTTCGACAAGCTCACCCGCAGGGGCGCGCTCACCGATAGCGACGTGGCAGAGGCCATGCGCGAGGTGAGGCGCGCGCTGCTCGAAGCGGACGTGGCACTCGAGGTCGTAAAATCGTTCACGGACCGGGTGCGCGAGAAGGCGGTGGGCCAGGAGGTGCTGCGCTCGATTACGCCGGGGCAGATGGTCGTCAAGATCGTGCACGACGAGCTGGTGCGCATGCTCGGCGCCGAGGCCGAGCCCATCGATTTGCAGGCGCCGGCGCCGGTGGCCATTATGATGGTTGGCCTGCAAGGCTCCGGCAAGACGACAACCACCGCCAAGCTTTCGAAGCGCCTGAACGAGCGCGACAAGCGCAAGGTGCTGATGGCCTCGCTCGACACGCGCCGCCCCGCCGCTCAAGAGCAGCTGAAAGTTCTGGGCGAGCAGGCGGGCATCGACACGCTGCCGATCGTGAAGGGCCAGACGCCGCAGCAGATCGCGGCGCGCGCGATGCAGGCCGGCAGGCTCGGCGGCTACGATGTGGTTCTGCTCGACACGGCGGGCCGGCTTCATATCGACGACGAGTTGATGCGCGAAACCGAGCAGGTGCGAGACATCGCCCGGCCGCATGAGACGCTGCTCGTAGCCGACAGCCTCACCGGCCAGGACGCGGTGAACCTCGCGCGCACCTTCAACGAGCGCATCGGGCTCACCGGCATTGTGCTAACCCGTATCGATGGCGACGGCCGCGGCGGCGCGGCACTCTCCATGCGCGCGGTTACTGGCAAGCCGATCAAGCTGCTCGGCACCGGCGAAAAGCTCGACGGCCTCGAAGATTTCCACCCCGAGCGCATCGCTGGCCGCATCCTCGGCATGGGCGACGTGGTCAGCCTCGTCGAGCGCGCGGCCGAGACCATCGACCACGAAAAAGCGCATGCCATCGCCAAGAAGATGGTCAAGGGCGAATTCGACCTCGAAGACTTGGCCGAGCAGTTGCGCCAAATGCAGAAGATCGGGGGCATGTCGGGCGTGCTGGGCTTCCTGCCGGGCATGGGCGGTATGAAGAAAAAGCTCGAAGGCGCCAACCTCGACGACAAGCTTTTGAAGCGGCAAGGCGCGATCATCTCGTCGATGACCCACAAAGAGCGGCGGCACCCGAAGATTCTGGCGGCGAGCCGCAAGCGGCGCATCGCGGCGGGCTCCGGTACCACGGTGCAAGAGATCAATCAGCTTTTGAAGATGCACCGGCAGATGGCCGACATGATGAAGTCCATCGGCAAGGGCAAGGGCGGGCTTGCTAAGATGTTCGGCATGGGCGGCGTCGGAAAGCTGCCCGAGCCAACGCCCGAGATGATCGAGGCCGCAAAAGCGGGCCAGCTTCCGCCGGGGATGAAGCTGCCGGGCGGACTCGGTGGCGGCGGTGGCGGCTTCCCGCGCCTGCCCGGCCTTCCTGGCGGATCGCGCGGTTTCGGCGGCGGCCTCCCAGGCTTGCCGGGGAAAAAGAAATAATTCGCGGCGCATCTGAAAACGAAAGGAGCGACGATATGGAAACCCCGATCAAAGCTTCCGATTACGGGTCGGTAACGGCACACCTCGTTGTGCGCGACGCGGTAGCGGCGATGGCCTTTTACGAGGCCGTGTTCGGCGCGAAGGAGCTTTACCGGCTAACCATGCCGGGTGGCTCGATCGCTCATGCCGAGTTCAAGATCGGCGACACCATCGTCATGATTGCGAATGAGAACCCGAACTGGGGCAACAAAAGCCCGGCGACGCTCGGCGGCTCGCCGATTGTGCTCAACGTAGCGGTCGCCGATCCGGACGCGGCCGCGGCAAAGGCCGAAGCCCATGGCGGCAAGGTGCTGGTCCCGGTACAGGACCATTTCTACGGTTTCCGCGCGGGACGCATCGAGGATCCGTCCGGTCATCTTTGGATGGTTTCGAAAATGCTTGAGGCGCTGAGCCCGCAGGAAATGCAGCGGCGCATGGTCGCCATGTTCGCAGGTGGACCGCACAAGTAAAGGTGCAACCGCGCAGGTTAGATCGAGAGGGCAAAAAAGATGTCGGTTCCGTGGTGGGTTTATCTGGTAAGTCTTCCGATGCTTTTGTTCGGTATTGGGCTGCATTTTATTCCGGCGCTCGCACGAAAACTCGCGGAGAGCGATGCGCACCGCCGCGAGGAGCTGATCGCACTAGGACTTATTGAAGAGAATAGAGAACTTTAACAGGGGCTTCGTACCCGTTGAAACATGGATTCCCGCTTGTGCGGGAATGACAACAACCGAGGAAAGAAAAACATGCCACTGAAAATCAGGCTTGCGCGGGGCGGAGCCAAAAAGCGTCCCTACTACCGTATCGTCGTCGCCGAGGCTACTGCACCGCGCGACGGCCGCTTCATCGAGAAGCTCGGCACATACGACCCGCTGCTGCCGAAGGATCATGCGGATCGCATCACGCTCGTGGAAGACCGCGTGAAGCATTGGCTTTCGGTCGGCGCCCAGCCCACCGACCGCGTGCTGCGCTTCCTCGACGCCCGCGGCCTGGCCACACGTCCGGCTCGCAACAATCCGAAGAAGTCCGAGCCCGGCACCAAGGCGAAGGAGCGCGCCGAGGAACGGGCCAAGAAGGCCGAGGCCGCGGCAGCAGGCGAAGCGGCGTAACGGCTGCGGAGGTTGCCAATGTCTGCGCCTCACTCTCGCGATCCCGGCGAGCGTGTTCTGCTTGGCCGCATCACCGGTGCGCACGGGCTCAAGGGCGAGGTCAAGATCGCCACGTTCACGGCCGAGCCGGAAGATGTGGCGGCCTATGGCCCGCTCACGGGCGAGGATGGCACGCGAACGTTCGAAATCGCCTCGCTCCGGAGCACGGGCGGCGGTGCTGTGATCGCGCGCCTTTCAGGCGTCAAAGACCGGGACGGCGCCGAGGCTCTACGCGGCACCGAACTTTATGTTGCGCGCGCTGTGCTGCCGCCGGCCGATGAGAATGAGTTTTATCATTCCGACTTGATCGGCCTGAAGGCTGTCTCCGCCGAAGGCGAGACGCTCGGCGAAATCGCCGGGGTCCACAATTACGGCGCGGGCGACCTGCTCGAGCTGCGCCTCGCGGGCGGCCGGCGGACGGAGCTGATCCCGTTCGAAAGCGCGCATGTTCCCAAGGTCGATCTTGAGGCAGGCTGTGTTACAATTATAAAGCCTGTCTACGAAGCAGATAAAAGCACGGAAGCGGAATGACCGTCATTGGGTTGATCGCCGATACGCACGGCCTCGTGAGACCCCAAGCGGCGGTCGCGCTAGCCGGCGTTTCCCACATCCTGCACGCGGGCGATATCGATAAGCCCGAGGTCTTGACCGCGCTCGCCCGGATCGCTCCGCTCACGACCGTGCGCGGAAACAACGATTACGGCCATTGGGCCCTCCAGCTGCCCATGGCAATAACCGAGGTTTTCGCGGGCCACACCGTGCACATGCGCCACATCCCGCGCCCGCTGACCGCCCCCCAGCTTCAGGAAAACATCTCCGTTGTCGTCTGGGGCCACACGCACATACCGTTGATCGAAAACCGCGGCGGCGTTCTTTATGTGAATCCTGGCAGCGCCGGGCCGCGCCGGTTTTCCAAGCCCGTCTCCATCGGGTTCTTGCGTCTGAAAGAAAACGCACCGCCCGAGGCATGGCTGCAAACGTTGGATAGTTAGTGATACCGGATCTGATTGAATGCTTCCGGCCCCCTCATTGTCATCCCGGAACGGCGCATTTGCGTCGTATCCGGGATCTTTACAGGCGCTTCGATTGCTGCAAGATCCCGGATAGCCGCAAGCGGCTTCCGGGATGACAGAAGGGAACTATTCAACCGGATTTGGTACGACTTCCCCGGCGTGAACGAGGGCCGGTAATATCATGGCACCCTGGCAGATAACGGTCCTGACGCTCTTTCCCGAGATGTTCCCCGGCCCTCTCGGCACGAGCCTGTCGGGGCGCGCGCTTGAGGAGCAGCTTTGGCAGCTTTCGCTTCTGAACATTCGCGATTTTGCCAGCGATAAGCACCGTTCCGTCGACGGCACGCCGGCAGGCGGCGGGGCCGGCATGGTCATGCGGGCGGACATCGCGGCCGCGGCGTTGGATGCTGCACGTGCGGCGTTGCCCGGCGCGCCCCGCATCTACCTTTCGCCGCGCGGCACCCCGCTTACTCAAGAGCGCGTGCGGCGGCTTGCTTCGGGGCCCGGGGCGATCCTTTTTTGCGGACGATTCGAAGGGCTCGATCAGCGTGCGATCGACGCGCGCCAGCTCGAGGAGATCTCGATTGGGGACTATGTCCTCTCGGGCGGCGAACTCGCCGCGATGGTTTTGATCGACGCCTGCGTGCGGCTGCTGCCCGGCGTGATCGGTGCCGAAGCTTCCCTGGCCGAGGAGAGTTTCGAAAACGGCCTC
>JBKQIH010000033.1:0-4820 GCA_052148445.1 Rhodomicrobium sp. | reverse complement strand
CGTTCATACGGGCCGGATTTGGCCGTTACCGCGCACGGCATATTTGAAGGTGGTGAGCTGCTCGACGCCCACGGGGCCGCGCGCGTGGAACCGCCCCGTGGCTATGCCGATTTCCGCGCCCATGCCGAACTCGCCGCCATCGGCGAATTGCGTCGAGGCGTTATGCAGCACGATGGCGCTATCCACCTCGCGCAGGAAGGTTTCGGCTGCGCTGGCATCCCCAGTCACAATCGAATCGGTGTGCTGCGAGCCGTATTTCGCGATGTGATCGATGGCGCCGCGAACGCCGGGTACGAGCTTCACCGAAATGATGGCATCCAGATATTCGGTATGCCAATCGGTTTCGGCGGCTGGAACGGCACGCGGATCGGCCGCGCAAGCCGCTTCGTCGCCGCGCACCTCGCAGCCCGCATCGAGCAGCGCCAGCACCAGCGGCTGCAACAGCCGGCCGGCGCCCGCTTCATCCACGAGCAGCGTTTCGGCGGCGCCGCAAATGCCGGTGCGGCGAAGCTTGGCGTTGAGCACAATTTTGCGCGCCATTTCGAGGTCGGCGGCCTTGTCCACATAAACGTGGCAGATGCCTTCGAGATGGGCGAAGACCGGCACGCGCGCTTCTTTCTGCACGCGCTCGACGAGGCTCTTGCCCCCGCGCGGCACGATCACGCCGATGGCGCCGCCGAGCCCTTCCAGCATGAGCCCGACGGCTTCGCGATCCGTCGTCGCAATAAGCTGGATCGCGGCGTCCGGAAGCCCGGCGGTCCGCAAGCCCTCCACAAGACAGGCGTGGATGGCGCCGTTGCTTTCGAAGCATTCCGAGCCGCCACGCAAGATCGCCGCATTGCCAGATTTGAGGCAAAGCCCACCGGCGTCGGCCGTCACATTCGGCCGGCTTTCGTAAATCATGCCGATGACGCCCAAGGGAACGCGTAGCCGCGAAATTTGGAGTCCGTTCGGCCGCTCCCACGCTGCCATGACAGCGCCAACGGGGTCGGGCAGCGCCGCGATGTCTTCAAGGCCGCGCGCCATAGCCTCGACGCGGGCTTGGTTCAGCGTCAGCCGGTCGATGAAGGAGGCCGGCCGGCCAGCGGCCTCGGCGGCTTCGCGATCCGCGGCGTTGGTTCGAAGGATATCCGCCATGCGCGCACGCAAGGCGCCGGAGGCACCGCGAAGCGCAGCGTTCTTCTGCGCAGCCGGCGCCAGCGCAAGCACGCGCGCGGCAGCTCGGGCCTGCCCGCCAATGGCGAGAAGATCGAGTTTCAAGAGCCGTTCATCGAGCCTTGTATCGGCGATAGAGGTCATTTGGAGAACCGGATAATAAGAGCCGTCAGCCAAGATCGCGAAGCAGCGCCATGTCGTCGCGGTGGATCAGCGCGGCGCGGCCAGCATAGCCAAGCACCGCCACAATTTCCACGGAATTGCGTCCTGCGATGCGGACCGCTTCCTCGGCGCTATAGGCAATCAGGCCACGGCCGACCTCGCCACCCAAAAGGTCGCGGATTATGACGGCTTCGCCGCGCTCGAATTGTCCGCTGACGCTTTTCACGCCGGCGGCCAGCAAGCTGCGGCCGGATTGAAGCGCGGCGCGGGCTCCGTCGTCGATGACGACCACGCCTTTGGGCTCGAGCGTGCCTGCGATCCAGCGTTTGCGCGCGGTCACGGGGTTGGCCGCGGCGAGAAACCAGGTGCACGGCGCGCCTTCGCTCAGAGCTCGCAGCGGATGCAATTCCTTGCCCGAGGCGATAACCATATTGGTGCCGGCGGACACGGCGATCTTGGCTGCGGCAAGCTTGGTGACCATGCCGCCCTTCGAAAATTCGGTGCCCGGGTCGCCCGCCATGCCCTCGATTTCGGGCGTGATCGCGGTCACGATTTCGAGCCGCTTGGCGCCGGGGTCTTTCGCGGGCGGGGCGGTGTAGAGCCCGTCGATATCGGACAGGAGCACCAGGCAATCGGCGGTCATCATGGTGGCGACGCGCGCCGCGAGCCTATCGTTGTCGCCATAGCGGATTTCCGAAGTCGCGACCGTGTCGTTCTCGTTGACGACGGGGATCGCGCCGAATTTGAACAGCGTCTCGATGGTGTTTCGCGCGTTGAGATAGCGCCGCCGCTCTTCGGTGTCGCCCGGCGTGACGAGGATTTGTGCCGTAGTCAGCCCGCGGGCTGCAAACGCCGTTTGATAAGCGTGGGCCAGGGTAATTTGACCGACCGAAGCCGCGGCCTGCGCTTCCTCCAAGCGGAGGAGCCCCCGTTCGAGGCCGAGTGCGCCGCGCCCGAGCGCAATCGCGCCCGACGAAACGAGGATCACATCGCGGCCCTCGCTTCTCAGGGCCGCGGCATCGTCCGCGATGGCTTCCAGCCAGTCTTGCTTCAGCGTGCCGGTTGCGCTATCGGTCAGGAGCGCCGAGCCGATCTTGACCGCGATCCGGCGCGCATTGCGCCATTCCGGCCTAGCAGCATGTTTGTTTGCCGTCGTCATGATTTCAGGAACGCCGGTTTGGCTTAGCCGTCAAGCCTCCTCGTGAGACCGTTTGCCGGCAGTGCTGGAGGCGAAGGTGAGTGGCAATGCGGTGGTGAACTTCATCTGCTCCATGGCAAAGCTGGAGCTGACATCGCTGAGCTCGATCTGGCCGATGAAGGTCCTATAAAAACGGTCGTAGCTCGCTATGTCTGGAACGACAACGCGAAGCAGATAATCGACCTGGCCGCTCATGCGGTAAGCCTCGACGATCTCGGGAAATTTTCTGACTACCGCGTCGAATTGATCGAGCCATGCCGCATTATGCTGATTCGTCGTGATCGCCACGAACACGGTGACAGCCGCGCCGACGCTTTTGGGGTTGAGCAACGCCACGCGGCGCTCGATCACCCCGTCCTGCTCCAGCTTTTGGATGCGCCGCCAGCAGGGCGTCGTGGAGAGGCCGACCTTCTTGCCGATCTCGGCAACAGGAAGGGTGCTGTCTTCCTGCAGAATGGCTAGAATCTTGAGGTCCATGGCGTCGAGCATCGTCGCTCCGGTAAAACGGTTCTCAAATACCGCAGTTTTTTGAAATCGCAGTCTACACCGGTGCGCTCTAGGCTGTAAACTCTAGAATGAATAACCTGGGGATCGTGCGTTTAACCAGTCCCGGCCATCATCGCGAGGCGGCATTTGCCGCGATCCAGCGCCGTATCGGAGACTTTGGCTCTGAATTCCGGCTTCGCTTCGCTCGCCGTTGCATCGACGCGATTCCGATTTCACGCGAGCACTCCAAATAGCAAAGGAATCGCTCCTCTCGCGGATCTTGCCGTACCGCGGCAGACCCCGCGCCGGCGCGCCCTCAGCCGGCGAAGGTCGGCCTTACCGTCGCCGGGCCGCCTTGAGGCAGCGGGTGCGCGCGCCTGGCATATTCTTCTTTCAGGCGGCGGCAGAGATCGAGATACATCGCCACCACGGGCTCTTCGGTGAAATGAGCTTGGAAATACGATCTTCCGGCCGCGGCCAGCCGCTGGGCGAGGTCTCTGTTCGAAATCAGGGAATTCAAGGCCGAGGCGAGCGCAGCTGGGTCCTCCTTCGCGGCAAGCAAGCCCGTTTCTCCATCGGCGATGACGCGATCGGTGTCGGCCGAGCGCGTCGAGATCACCGGCAACCAATTGGCCCAAGCTTCGAGCACGTTGCCCAGCCCCTCACAGCGGGAAGAGCGGACAAAGATATCGGCGGCCCGGAGCAGCGGGTGAATGTCGTCGCGCCAGCCGAGAAAGCGGATGCGGCCTGAGACGCCCAATTGGGCGCTGAGCTTTTTGACTTCATCCTCATCGGGTCCGGCGCCCGCCATCCAAAGGTAAGCCTGCGGGGTCTCCGCCAAGGCCCGGACCACGAGATCCGGCCCCTTATCGCGCGCCATGCGGCCGAGCCAAAGGATTAGAGGAGCGTCCTCGGGCGTGTTGAAAGCGGCGCGCCGCGCCGGTGCGGCCTTAATTTCCGGAACGAAATTCGAGATGGTGGTGATGCGGCTGCCGGGCCAGCCTTGGGCTTCGATATGGGCGGCGATGCGGGGCGAATTGGCGATGAGATGATCGCACGACGCAAAGGCATCGAGCGGATAACATTTGCCGAGCCGGGCGACCTTGACCCATGGCCCAGAAGGACAAGCGGCGGCGGCATGGGGCATCCAATTGATGGCGACGGTGGCATGCAGCGTCTGCAAGGTCCGGCGGTATTTCGCGCGCGTGACTAAATCGAGCTTTCCACCGAACCACGCGGTTTGCAGGGGGATGCCGGCATTGGAGAGCTGCTCGGTTGCCCATGCGTTCCGGCGCGCGATAAGCGCCTGCGGAATATTGCGGGTGTGAATGGCCTTTACGAGGCGGGTAAAAAACCGCTCCGCTCCTCCGCGGCCTGAGCTGCCAAGCGCCTGGACAATTCGCATTTCGTTGTAAATCCAATGAGCCGGTTAGCGCCAGTTCTCTGCGATCCAGGGCGTTGGCCGCACATATTTGTAGAAAACCTGATACCAATGCTTGCGTGGCCAACGTCCTTCCAATGCCTCGTCCGGATCGGGCTTGCCGGGAAAGGCTACGATTTTCGTTCCGGCGGGAAGCGGCGGGGCGACAAAAAAGTTCAATGGCCAGGAGGGAAGCAGGCTGCGCTTGAAGCTCGCGCACCAGGCAGCCGGCCAAAACTTCATATCCGTAATTTCGCGGGATATGAAGATCTGCTCATTCGAATGCGTGCGCATGACCCTTTCGCATTCGTTCATAATGCGGTCGAAAAGGTAAGTGTGCCCGCCAACCGGGAAACGGAAGATCGACGTGTTGCCGATTTTTTCGTGCGGCTGCGTCCA
>JBKQIH010000032.1:0-2948 GCA_052148445.1 Rhodomicrobium sp. | reverse complement strand
TGCGCAATTCCATTGACCTAGCCGCTTTGGCTGCTTAAGCCAAATTCGAGTTTCAGTGCGCCATGGGAAAGAGACCCGCAACGCCGCGCCCTGATTGCCGCCAAGAACCAGTCGAAAAAGGAAACCACCATGCGCGTCTATTACGATCGCGATGCCGACATAAACCTCATCAAGGGCAAGAAAGTCGCCGTCGTCGGTTATGGCAGCCAAGGCCATGCTCATACGTTGAACTTGCGGGATTCAGGTGTGTCGGACGTGGCGGTTGCGTTGCGCAAAGGTTCGGGCTCGGCCACGAAGGCCGAGAAGGCGAATTTGAAGGTGCTCGAAGTCGCGGACGCCGCGAAATGGGCCGATGTCGTCATGATGCTTACCCCGGACGAACTCCAGGCCGACATTTACCGCGATCATTTGCACGCCAACATGAAGGAAGGCGCCGCGCTGCTATTCGCGCACGGGCTTAACGTTCACTTCAACTTGATTGAGCCGCGCGCCGATCTCGACGTCGGCATGGTGGCGCCGAAGGGGCCGGGGCACACGGTGCGCGCGGAATATGTGCGCGGCGCCGGCGTTCCCTGCCTCATTGCGATTGCGAAGAACGCGAGCGGCAACGCGCATGAACTTTGCCTCTCTTATGCCAGCGCCATCGGCGGCGGGCGCGCGGGCATCATCGAGACGAGCTTCAAGGAGGAATGCGAGACCGATCTGTTCGGCGAGCAGACCGTGCTCTGCGGCGGCCTCGTCGAGCTGATGCGTGCCGGTTACGAGACGCTGGTCGAGGCGGGCTATGCGCCGGAAATGGCCTACTTCGAGTGCGTTCACGAGGTGAAGCTGATTGTCGACCTGATCTACGAGGGCGGCATCGCGAATATGAACTATTCGGTCTCGAACACGGCCGAGTACGGCGAGTACGTCACCGGGCCGCGCATTGTGGATGCCCGCACGAAAGAGGCGATGAAGGCGGTTTTGGCGGACATTCAGGGCGGCAGGTTTACGCGCGATTGGATGATCGAGAACCGCGTCAACCAGACGAGCTTCAAGGCCATGCGCGCTAAATGCGACGCGCACCCCATCGAGGAAACGGGCCGCAGGTTGCGCGCCATGATGCCTTGGATCGCGGAGCGCGCGCTGGTCGATAAGTCGAAGAATTAGCGCAGGGTTATTGTCATCCCGGAACGGTGCTTGCGCCGTATCCGGGATCTTTGCGAGCGCCGGCGCCCTTTACGGTCCGTGCTGCAGATCAAACCCAACCGCAATAGAGGTTAACGATGGGGGTGTATTACTCACACTACCTGATACCGCGGGATAACACGGTGCGCCCGTCCGCCGACCGCATTGCCGCACTCATCAAGGCCTGGATTGAGAAGGGTTTTGTTATCCAACCTCAGACCGTTCTGGAGACAGATACGCCGTACAATCCGTTTGCGCCGTCGGGCGCGTGCTTCGTGGCGCGGCTACCGACCGGTGAGATACTCAAGCGTGAACGTCCGCCAGCCCCGCCGAAAGGTTTCTGGCAACAGTTGATGCGCGGAACAGAAAAACCTTTGCCCTATTTTGACGAACGGCTTTCCTTTCCCGTGCCTCCCGTTGGGCAAGCGCTGTCGGCCTTAGAAGCACTGTATGCTGTGATCTTTTGGCAGCGCAGCCCGCAAGCAGCCTATCCGCTACAGACGCTTACCTACAGCGTCGCAGAGGACGATTTACAGTTCCCACATAAATTTATAATCGAAATTTCGTATGATTTCCTCCATCCCCGCACTGATTCGTATGCTGAAGCCAAGCAGATAAATCCAATTTGTGCTTGCGGCAACAACCTCGGATACGAAGACACGCCAAGTCTTAATGGTTGGCTTGCCGGTCAGAAAATAAGACGCGTGTGTCCCGTTTGCGGCGTCGTCTTCCGGCCACAGGATCAAGTAGCGGAAGTCGTCAACGGTTTCGACGGCTCGAAACGGCCCCAGCCAGGCGGTTTATGCAACCGCTTTGGAATCATTATAGATTTCGATAAGGAATTGCCGAACTACTGTCGCGGTCCGGACGGTACAATTACCGACACAGGCACAGAACCCAAAGTCAGCGATGAATTTTTGGATACCTGCACCACAGCCCTGGGCTTCGAGTTGAATGAATTTAGCTACTTCACCTGATTAATACAATTTCTGCTTTTTGACTCCTTTCGGTTCCTCGTTCAATTAACTGAACAGCTGCTTTCGATCCAATGCCAGATAAAGAAAGCCTGCTTAGCGCAACCGGATCTGTGTCCGGTCGGAGCGGCCCTCCGCATCGACGACGGTGATCTGCACGAAGCCTGGGCCGGGCGGCACCAGGAACGCGTCGCGGCGGTGCGGCGACGATGCCAGCGGCACGCCGTCGACAAGCCAAGTGAGCGGCAGCGTCCCGCCCTCGGCCTTGAGCGCCACCGGAAGCTTTTCCGTCCGGCCCTCGGCGGACGCGATTTCGACCTCCGAATTCGCGGGCGGAAACGCGATGTGCAACGGCGCGTCCTGGCCCGCCCCGCCCGCCGCTTCGTGCTTTTGCTCGCGGAACGCGCGCAGCGGCGGCGGCAAATCCGCCGTCTTGCGGCAGCCGATCACGTTCGCGGGGGCGCCGGCGAAGGGCGCGCGATGCGGGCCGATGGCGCCGAACAGCTCGAACAAAACCGGCGCCGCGACCCGTAAACCGACAAGCCCAGGCACGGAGCTGGCATCGGGCCGGCCCACCCAAACCGCAATCGTATGGTCGCCGTCATATCCCGCCACCCAAGCGTCGCGGAAACCGTAGGAGGTGCCCGTTTTGAACGCAATCCCCCCCGGCGTCGCGCTCGTTGGCACCGGCGCGCCCCGCAGGATGTCCGTGACATACCAGGCCGCCGCCGGCTGCAGCAATACGGGCGCATCTCCGGCAGTCCCGCCCGCCGCCGGACCGGCCATCCGGTAGCGCAGCGGGATCGT
>JBKQIH010000031.1:0-10392 GCA_052148445.1 Rhodomicrobium sp. | reverse complement strand
CGTGACCGCATCCGCAAGCGGATGCGGTGGGAGAGGGAGTCAGGCCCCGGCTTCACTTCGGGCGTGCCCTCTCCCATGGGGAGAGGGACAGGGTGAGGGGAGCGAGCTAAAACCTAGAGCGTTATTTGTCGCCGTTCACGATGACGATGTCGGCGGGGTGCGCGAAGTCGATGAGCGAGCGGGCCTGCTCGTCGAGCAGCGGCGCGCCGGCGGCCGATTTGTCTTTCAGCAATTCCGCGTCCCGCTCGAGCCGGGCATGCTCGGCCTTAAGCTCCGCCAGCTCCTTGGCCAAAGCATCGACACGGAGGTGCAGCGCGCGGTTTGCTGCAAGGCCATGCGCACCGCGAATGGCTTGCGCGGCCACATAGAAAGTGAGGCCGAGAAGCACCAAGAATAAGATGAACTGGCGGAAGAACCGCCCGTGTCCCGCTGCTTTCATAGGCCCTCCATATGCGCCCGATACAGTAAAGCCAAACCGGTTAGCGAGAGGTTAATCGCTCCCGTCATTGCAACGGCAAGACGCGCGAGCGCGGAACCGGCTTCATACGGTATCCGGCCGATCGCTTCCGCGCTGTCGTTGCGAGCGAAGCGAAGCAATCCAGGGACAAGTCACGGATTTTGCTTCTGGATCGCCACGGCGGCAAGCGCCGCCTCGCGATGACGATGTCGGAAGTATTCAGGCGGATTCCGTATGAAGGGCGCTAAAGCAGCGTGTCGAACAAGTCCGCCCAATCCGGATTGAGGCTCTCGATCAGCGCCATTTTTCTCGCCCGCGATCCAGCCTTGATTTGTTTCTCGCGGGAGATGGCGTCCTCCATGCGGTCGAGAATTTCGTAATAGACAAGAAGTTTGCACCCGTATTTTGCGGCGAAACCGTCTGCCGCGTCCGTCTTGTGCTCATGGACGCGCTTGATTAGCGCAGAGGTCACGCCCGTGTAGAGCGTGCCGTTCCGCTTGCTGGCCATGATATAAACAGCGGGCTGTTTGAAGTCGCGTATGCCCTGCCTCCGTCATTGCGAGGGGCCTTAGCCCCGAATCAATCCAGAACTCTCCAAATTCGAGCGCGGTGCAAGCTTCCCTGCATCGCCACGGCGGATAAAGCCGCGTTGCAATGAGATCGCGGCCGGCAATGCCGCGTCGTTCTGGGATTGGAAGCTCGTTTTTGCGAAGGCTTGCGAGCGGGCAATGGCGGGGAATAGCCATTGCATGAATTGAAAATGCGCTTCCAAGACGGCGCCGGTTTGGCGTGCGTTGTCCATGCCGAGTCCTCCCATGGCGTTTCCAAGGGGGGCTGCGCCCCCCTTGGAGAATCCCCTTCATGAACCAACAAGCGCCGAGGGTAAAAGGGTAAAAGTTAAGAGATTAAGGTCCGGGCAAGACGGAAGCCGTAGTAGCCGTAACGGCTGCCTGCGTCGTTCCTGAAGCGGTCGGCGGAGCGGAGATCCATAGGAACGAAGTTCCAGGAACCGCCGCGAAGTACCCGCGGGCCACAATCTCCAGTTGTCCATGCCGCGCCATCGTCAGGTGCATTATGGTAATTCTCGTTCCAGCAATCCTCCGTCCAGCTCCAAACATTGCCATGAACTTGATAAAGCCCCCAACGGTTTGGCTGAAAGGTTTTTACCGGTACGGTCTTTGAGCCCTGATAATTCGCTTGGCTCTTCGAAATCGTGTCGCCCCACCAATATCGCGTCTTGCTCCCAGCCCGCGCCGCATATTCGAACTCCGCTTCTGACAGCAGGCGGTAGCCCTTGCCCGTCTTCTCAGACAGCCATTTCGCATAACTTTCCGCATCGTGCCACGACACACCCACAATGGGGTAGCGGTCTCCCATCAGCGCCTCGCCCAGCTTCTTGTAATGATCGTCCGAGCCGGTCTTGACGTTATACTTGCTGCCCGGCTCTTCCCACTCCGGCGCCTTGCAGCCGCCGGCTTTGACGCAAGCTCGATATTCCCCAACGGTGATCGAAAACTCCCCAACCGCAAACGGCTCGCCAATCGACACCCGATGCTGCGGCGTCTCCCACTTGAAATATTGCTCCCAGTCCTTGCCATACTCTTTGACCAGGGCATCCACCTCCGCTGGCGTCGAGCCCATGGAGAAACTCCCCGAGGGCACCACCACCATCTCGGGACAATCCGGGCAATCCTTGAAGCTCTGCCCCGACCCCGGCTTGATGCAGGGATTTTTGCCGGTTGCGACCGAAACGAGCAGCCCATCGCAGAGGACCTCGTCCGGCCGGTCACGCCGCGGTGGCTGGTTCGGCGCGCTGACTGCACTCGGCGGTACGTTTATCGCAACTTGAGCGCGTTTCAGCGCCTCGATCCGCTTGGCCGCGAGCCCGTCATAGAACGGGTTCGACGCTCCGTATTGCCTGCGGAACGCTTCGAAATCCGCGATGTCCTTCGAGTCCTTGATCTCCCCCCAGGCCACCGGCGCCTCGCCTGCCGGCCCGGCGGGCGGCGTTTCCCGGTCCACCGGCTCCTTCTTCACACCGGTGAGCGGAACCAGCCGGAACAGCCCATTGCTCTCCCAGGGCTGCTGCGCGCCTCCCGTGGACGCATAGACCGCTTCCTTCACGCGCTGGAACAAATGCAGATGATCGAGGCCCGGCGTGGCCAGTTCCGCCGCCAGCGCCGCAGCGTAAGGCCCGCTCTTCTCTCCTTCGTCGGAGGCCGGCTGACCGGGCGCGGTGGTGTAGGCCACGAAAATGCCCGGCTGGTCGCGCACCGGCTCGAAGCCCTTCGATCCCCGGTAAGGCAGGCGCAGCTCGTTGCGGCAGGCGTCGAACACCACGAATTTGGCCGCACCGGGGGCGCCCGAGAGGAGGGTCAGCACATTGTCGAGCTTCACGCTCTCGTCCCAAAATTCCTCGGTGCCGGGCTTCTTCGCATCGACCGGGATCAAATAATTGACGCTGGTACGCGCCTCGGCCGCGCCGTGGCCGGAGTAATAGACGAAGCCGACGGCGCCGGTGCCGGCCTGGTTCAGGCGGCGGACGAGGTCGCGCACGGCGCCGAGGATCTGCACGCGGGTGGCGTCCTTCAGCGGCGGCAGCAGCGTGAAGCCTTGGCGTGCAAGCGCCGCGCCGACGATGGCGATGTCGTTATGCGGGTTCTGCAGCACGCCGACGGAAGGGGCGTAGGCTTGGTTGCCGATGAGCAGCGCGAGGCGCGCGGGCTCGGCGGCGGCGGCGGTGCCCGCGAGCAGCCATAGGCCTATAACGATCCGCGCCGCCGCCCGCAGCATGCTCCGCCCCGCACAAGCCAACTGTCCAATTCCCGTACTCTGCCGCATGGCGCGCGCGAGCGCAAGCGCAAGCGCGCAGGTGTTGCTTCGCTTCCGAGCCCGCTCCTGAGCGTCTCCCCGCGAAGGCACACACGCGCTAAATTGACGGAGGAATCACCCCTCACCCTGTCCCTCTCCCACTGGGAGAGGGGACGATGCCGCCACCGTTGTGCAAGCGTCCCTTCTCCCATGGGGAGAAGGACAGGATGAGGGGAGATTCCCCCTATCATTACGCCTTCTGCCGTTAAGTTAGCGCCTATGCGCGAAGGCGGGGACCCAGTAAACGTCACCCTTGTGGGGACTGGATTCCCGCATACGCGAACGACACTGAGCGCGTAGGGATTGCCCCGTGCCGAGAATTTCGTGGTGCCGAGGCATAGTTAATGCCGGAATGGTAAATGCGGGGCGATTTTAATATCTACCCGCCGCAAAGCTCACGATTTTTCGCGTTTTCGCCCGCAAAAGCTGCATCCAAAAAGTCCGTTAAATATAGATGCTGTTTTGAATTAACCGCAAATGCCCGCTTTGGCGATGCCCCGCTGGGCTGCCGGTTCATTTTTTACGCAGTAATATCATTACGTTATACTGCGTAACGCTTTAGTAAGGCGCTTTTCCCTAGGATTGCGTCATGAGAAACCAGGCGGAGAAGCTTGGTTTTGCCACGCAATCGTAAACTTCGCAGTGTCCCAATGCTGCCCTCCCGGAAGCCACTCGTGGCTTCCGGAACCTTCAAAAACGGAGGCGCCGCATCCTTCGGATGACTAACCCGCGCGCAGGATGGAGCGGCCGGCGTAAACGGCGGTATCGCCCAGCTCTTCCTCGATGCGGATGAGCTGGTTGTATTTTGCGATGCGGTCCGAGCGCGACAGCGAGCCGGTTTTGATCTGGCCCGCATTGGTGGCGACCGCGAAATCGGCGATGGTCGAGTCCTCTGTCTCGCCCGAGCGATGCGAGATCACGCATTTGAACGAGGCGCGTTGGGCCATGTCCACCGTGTCGAGCGTTTCGGAGAGCGAGCCGATCTGGTTCAGTTTGATCAGGATGCCGTTGGCGCAGTGCTCGGCGATGCCCCTGGCGAGCCGCTTTGGGTTGGTCACGAAGTTGTCGTCGCCGATCAGATTGATCTTGGAGCCCAGCGCTTCGGTCATCGCGCGCCAGCCGTCCCAATCGTCCTCGGCCATGCCATCCTCAATGGAAACAATGGGATAGCGCTTCACGAGATCGGCATAGAGCGTCACCATCTCCTCGGAGCTGAGGCTCTTGCCCTCGCCTTTCAGCTCGTATTTGCCGTTTTTGTAGAACTCGGTCGAGGCCGGATCGAGTGTGATCGCCACATCCTCGCCCGGCTTGTAGCCCGCCTTTTCGATGGCGCGCACCACGAAGGTCAGCGCTTCCTCCGCCGATTTAAGGTTCGGCGCGAAGCCGCCCTCATCGCCGACATTGGTGTTATGGCCGCCGTCTTTCAGCAGCTTTTTCAGCGTGTGGAAGATTTCCGAGCCCCAGCGGACCGCCTCGGCGAGCGTCGGTGCGCCAAGCGGGCAGATCATAAACTCTTGAAAGTCGATGGGATTATCGGCATGCGCGCCGCCATTGACGATGTTCATCATCGGCACGGGCATCAGCCTCGCGTTCACCCCGCCGAGATAGCGGTAGAGCGGCAGGCCAACCGCCTGGCTCGCGGCCCTCGCGGTGGCTAGCGAGACGCCCAAAATCGCGTTGGCGCCGAGCCGGCTCTTGTTCGCCGTCCCGTCGAGCATCAGAAGCGCGTTGTCGATGCGGCGTTGATCCTCGGCGTCCATGCCCTGCAGCGCATCGAAAATCTCGCCGTTGACGGCATCGACAGCGGAGAGCACGCCCTTGCCGAGATAGCGCTCGCCGCCGTCGCGCTTTTCGACGGCCTCGTGCGCGCCCGTGGAAGCGCCCGACGGCACCGCCGCGCGGCCCTCCGAGCCGTCTTCCAGCACAATATCGACCTCGACTGTGGGATTGCCGCGGCTATCCAGAATTTCGCGGCCAATGATATCGGCGATAGCGGTCATGTTGGCACCTCATGGCAGGACATGAAAAATCGGGACGTCGATGCCGTCTTAAAGGACTCGCGCCGCCGGGCCAAGAGGCTTACATCCTGAAACATGAGTTTAACACCGGAAGACACCGCAAATGCGCTGGTTCTGCTGTCCGGCGGGCAGGATTCGGCCGTGTGCCTCGCCTGGGCGCTGGCGCGTTACGCCCGCGTGGAAACCGTGGGGTTCGCCTACGGTCAGCGGCACTGCGTCGAGCTCGATTGCCGGCCGAAGCTGCGCGAGGCCCTCGCGCAGGCGTTCCCCGCGTGGGCTCCCCGGCTCGGCCCCGATCATATGCTCGATCTTTCCGTGCTGGGCGCAATCAGCGAAACGGCGCTCACCAGCGACGCCGAAATCACGCTCGGGGCGAACGGCCTGCCGAATACGTTCGTGCCCGGCCGCAACCTCCTGTTCTTCACGCTGGCCGCGGCGCTCGCCTACCGGCGCGGCATCCGCGATCTTGTTGGCGGCATGTGCCAGACCGATTATTCCGGCTACCCAGATTGCCGCAACGAGACGCTCGCCGCGCTGAACCATGCGGTCAATCTGGGGACGCAAGAACGCTTCACCATCCTCACCCCGCTGATGTGGCGCACCAAGGCCGAAACCTGGGCCATGACGCACGCGTTGGGCGGCACGGCCCTCGTGGAGATCGTCGCCGAGCACACCCACACCTGCTATAAGGGCGACCGCGAACACCGCCACGATTGGGGTTATGGCTGCGGCGCCTGCCCGGCTTGCGGCCTGCGCGAAAAGGGTTACCGGGAGTGGCGGCAGGCGGCGGCGCCAGCTTAAGAACATGTACACGGTTAAGGAAATCTACACGACGCTGCAGGGCGAGGGCGCGCACACGGGCCGCGCCGCGGTTTTTCTGCGCTTTGCCGGCTGCAATCTCTGGAGCGGGATGGAGCGGGACCGCGCCGGCGCGGCGTGCCAGTTTTGCGATACGGATTTCATAGGCGCCGATGGGCCGGGAGGCGGCAAGTTCGTGGATGCCAGCGCGCTGGCCGATGCCGCAGCGCAATGTTGGGACGCAGCTGTGGATAGTCCCCCCTCACTCTGTCTCTCTCCCCGGGGGGAGAGAGAACGGCCGAAATTCCCTCGCCCCCTGGATCGGCGTTCCTTCTCCCCCTGGGGAGAAGGACAGGATGAGGGGATCTTATCACCCGCAAAACCATATGTCGTCTGCACAGGCGGCGAGCCGCTTTTGCAATTGGACGAGGCGCTGATCGAGGCGCTGTGCGCGCGCGGCTTCGAGATCGCTATCGAGACCAACGGCACCCAAGCCGCCCCGCCCGGAATCGACTGGATCTGCGTGAGCCCAAAGGCGAACGCGCCGCTCGTGCAAACCTCAGGCGACGAATTGAAACTCGTCTTCCCGCAACCCGGCGCCGAACCGCCCCGCTTCGAGCGGCTTGACTTCCGGCATTTTTTCCTTCAGCCGATGGACGGCCCAAACGCTCGCGCCAATACCATGGCCGCGGCGCGGTACTGCCTCAAGCATCCCCGTTGGCGCTTGTCCCTGCAAACCCACAAATTGATCGGCCTGCCTTAGGCTTCACCCATGACACGCATCTACAAAGAGTTCACCTTCGAAGCCGGCCACTTCCTGCCATCGGCGCCGGCGGGGCATCCCAATTCGCGGCTGCACGGCCATTCCTTTCTCGTGCGCGTGAGCGTCGAGGGCGAGCCGGACCCGGAAACGGGCCTGATCGTACATTTCGAGGATTTCGCGGGCCGGCTCGCTGGCGTGAAAGACAAGCTCGATCATCGTTTTCTCAATGAAATCGATGGCTTGCAAACCCCGACCCTGGAGCGTATCGCGGCCTGGATCTGGCGCGAGCTGGCCGATGCCTTACCCGGCCTCGCCGAGGTGCAAGTGTCGCGCCCCACCTGCCGCGAGGGCTGCATTTATTCCGGTCCGCCTAAGCCCTAGCTGCGGTTCAATTGAACATTGCGGCCTCACCGGCCAGATTGCTCAAATCCGCAAAATCCACGCGCCGGCCTTCGAAACGAACACAACCTTCCCGGTCAAGACGGTTGATTAGTCGCGAGATGGATTCGGGCTTGGCCCCGAGCAATGCGGCGAGGTCCTTCCGTTGAACGGGAAGTTCAACAGTGTAGCGGCCTTCCGCGGATTTCGCTCCAAAATGCTCATAAAAAATCAAAAGCAGGTGAAACAATCTGCATCTTAAATCGGCGGTCAGTAGAGCCGCGCAATTCGCCTCGGTGCGATTGAGGTCGGTCAAAGCACGCTGTATAAAGCTTTCCATTAGTTCCGGATTGCGTTGGATAATCCAGCGCAGCTGTGAGGCTTCAATGAAGCAAACGGTGCTTCGAGTCAGAACTTCCCCAGTATTGGGGTGGTTTTTTTTTCCTAAAAAGGCGGGATAACCGAGTACGCCGCCGGGTAGGCTCAGCCTCAATACGGCGGAATTTCCATTCTCATCCGTCCGCCGCAATCCAACGAGGCCAGACTTGACACAGAAAACGCCCCGGTTCTCTTGCCCCTGCAGGAACAGAGTTTCTCCAGCCTCGTATGTGCGCGAATGCACAGCCTTTGCAAGCAGCTGGCGGTCCGCGAGTTTAACATGATGCCATTCGACCGCTTTGCACGAATGGTTCGCGCAAGTGTATGCGCAGGTCACGAAGTTCCTCATCTGGGCTCGATGGTACTGGCCCTTGGTAGCATCGATATGCGTTTCTCTCGCCTCGCGCCGAGCGCGCCTCGTTTCAAGCCCGGAATAACGCGTCGAGAACTCCGGTACCGGCCCGATTTAAAAAGTTTAGCCTAAGGCCGGTGTTGCTGTCCAGGCGTGCAGGTCATTTGCGCATTTTGCGCCGGCGCACTCTCTCATGCTAAGGTGGCTCAACCGCTAAGCATGGATGCCATGACCGACACGCGCTACAGTGCAAATTTGACACAACTGGGGCAACCTTCAAGGTTGCCGGCGTCGCCCGCCGAGGCGCGGCTCGAAACCGTGCCGAACCCCCATCCGGGCGCGCCCTATGCCGTGCGCTTCACCGCGCCGGAATTCACCGCGCTTTGCCCGATTACCGGGCAGCCGGACTTCGCGCATCTCGTGATCGACTATGTGCCGCGCGATCTGCTGGTCGAATCCAAATCGCTGAAACTCTATCTTTCGTCGTTCCGGAACCACGGCGCGTTCCATGAGGATTGCACTGTCGCCATCGGCAAGCGCCTGGACGAAACGCTTAACCCGCATTGGCTTCGCATCGGCGGCTATTGGTATCCGCGCGGCGGCATGCCCATCGACGTTTTCTATGCCGTGGGCGATCTGCCGCACGGCTTGTGGGTGCCGGACCAAGGCGTGCCGCCCTATCGCGGACGCGGCTGACGCGCCCTGCGCTACCAGGAGAACGCGGCAGCAACGAGCGATAACACCGCGATCAGCGTGAGCCCGCTGCGAAGGCGCATGTAACCCGAAGGCAGCGCAAGCGAGGGCGGTGCCGCGCGCTCCACGAAGAGCCAAAGCCCAAACGCAGCCGCCAAAATCAAGAGCCCCAAAGGCCCAACGGTCACGGCGCCCAGCCAGGCTACGAGCGGGGGTGCGATGCTGAGGCCGTATGCGCTCCAGCCGGCCTTGTCTCCCTCCAGCAGGGCGATACCCCAGCGGATGCCGCCGAAAAACGAGAGGATGACGGCTCCGTAAAGGAGGAGCCCGCGTGCGGCCTCCGGCTTGATCTCGGGAGAGAAACCGATAGCCAGGGCTCCAAGCACCAAGGGAATAAGCCCAGCAACCGCCAAGAAACGCGCTGGCAAAGGCAAGGCTTGCGAAGGCTTCGTTCCGGGATACGGGGTCATGGTTCAGAGCCTCCCTAGTGACCGAACGCGCCGACTTTACCGGGCCGTCCGTGCTCGAAGCTTAACGCGGGTTCGCGGCGCAAAAATCTATAGCGCGGCGCCCCTTCGCGCTTGAGTCTTTTTTGCGGTTAATATTACGAAGCCGTCTTAGTTGATTAATGCCGGCGGCCGCGCCGGAGCGTGGAAAGCGATCGATTTGGCGCCCGCTGTCAGGGCCGGGCTTGCCGGCATAGGCGCTAACATTGCGGCGGACAGCGCAACAAAAGCTGGAATCACCCCTCACCCTGTCCCTCTCCCATTGGGAGAGGGAACGCTGCTGCAATCTCCGCGTACAGATTTCGAGCCTTTCCCGTTGTCTCGACGTCCCTTCTCCCATGGGGAGAAGGACAGGATGAGGGGAGATTCCGCCATTAATGACAAGCTTGTGCTTCTGCGAGCGCTGAATTCCTGGCCGATGGACACATATCGCGATAGGAACGATCGCTCTCGCCTCAATGAGCACCGGAGTGGCTGCCGTTAGCGCAGCATGCGGCGCTTACGGTTTGTAGCAAAAACCGCGCCGGGGCGGGCTTGCTCAGAATCTGGGCTTCGGGCCAGTCCCGCTTGAGGCCGGTCAAATCGGCGTAACCCGTGTAGAAGACGATGCCAACGGATCGCTCGCGCAGCACCTGCGCGGCAGGAAAGCTAAACTCACGGCCCAAGCTCACATCGAGAATGCCGCAGGTAAGAGCCTCATCTCCGGCAAGTGTAAGTGCGCGCTTAAGGTTCGCCGCCGGCCCGGAGATCCCGGCTCCGGCCGCGCGCAAAAAACTCATCATATCGAAAGCTAGGATCGGATCGTCTTCCGCGATCAAGACCCGCGCGCCGGCCAGTATCCTGTCGATCAAAGCCTCTATTCCCCTTCCAAGCTATCCGCGGGCAAGGTGACGGAGCACACTAGACCCTCCGGGGGGTAAGCCAGCTCGACATTCGCATCGGCGAGCCCGTTCTGGATAAGCCAGCTGCCAAAACCTTCCTTCGAAGGCGGCTGAACCGCAGGCCCTCCGGACTCGCGCCAAGTGAATAGAAACTCGCGCTTTCCCTCAACGCCTTTTAAACCCCATTCCAGCCGTAGTGTTCCGGCGTCCGACGAAAGCGAACCATATTTTAATGCGTTCGTCGCAAGCTCGTGCAACATCAGCGCAAACGGGGTTGCAACGCTGGGCGGCATGACC
>JBKQIH010000030.1:0-19407 GCA_052148445.1 Rhodomicrobium sp. | reverse complement strand
CAAAAATCCCGGTATCGCCAGCAGCCGCAAATCTGCTCCCGGCACGGGTTTCGGATAGCTTTTGCGTGAGATAATAATTAGAGAAATATATTTATATCATTAACTGTTTGATCTTTCAAGAATAACTGGCAACGAGTTCTTGCGCCTTATGCCAGCACTTCAAACGGATTTTGCTATGCAAGTTGGGCCGTGCTCCGGCGACTCGTAAAAATACTTCACATCCAACGCGACTACTGTGGCATTTTCCGGTAATTATGCACTTGACATACCGCTTTTAATTTCATATATTGGTGTCAACAAGTTAGAGGCCGATCATGACCGGCGATCTTACGAACCCGATTTTCCACGATGAGACCGCAGCCCGGAAGCACGTTGCAGCGCTCCGCTGGCCGAACGGTCCCATATGCACGAACGACGATTGCAAGGCTGTCAACGAGGCGACTGAGCTTCAGGGTAAGTCTCACCGTCCCGGCCTTTACAAGTGCCGGAAGTGCGGAACCCATTTCACCGTTCTCGTTGGCTCAATCTATGAAGATAGCCACCTTCCGCTCACCAAGTGGATGCTCGCCACACATCTCATGTGCGCCAGCAAGAAAGGCGTCTCCGCACTCCAGATACAGCGGATGCTTGGCCTTGGCTCTTATCGTACCGCCTGGCACCTTTGCCACCGTATCCGCGAAGCGATGACGCCTTCCGAAGACAACCCCAGCAGCCCAATCGGCGGCGAGAACAAGGTAGTCGAGAGCGACGAAACCTATGTTGGGCGGCAAGAAGAAGAACGTCCACAATGGCAAACCAATCCCCAAGAAGCACGCCGTTGTCACGCTCGTTGAGCGTGACGGCGAGGTGCGCGCGAAGCACGTTGCGAACGTGACAGCAAAGAACGTCAAAGAGCACTCGATCGCCAGCGTGGACAAGGCGTCTTACCTCATGACCGGCGAAAGCCCTGTCTATGTGAATCCGGGCAAGGCGTTCAGCGGCCACGCCAGCGTAAACCACAGCAAGGACGAATATGTCCGGCTTGGCGGCTTCCTCCACGTCAACACTGCTGAAAGCTTCCATGCAATCATTAAGCGCCAGATGTACGGTGCTCACCACGCCGTGAGCGAGCATCATTTGCAGCGCTACATCAACGAAATCGCCTTCAAATGGAATAACCGCATCGCACTTGGCATCGATGACACCGCCCGCACGGTTGCAGCGATCAAAGGTGGCGAAGGCAAGCGGTTAATGTACCGGCATCCTCGTCAAGACACATTTTGACACGGGAGAGAGTCAATGCCATTCACGTCCGAAGAAGCCGAAGGTATCACGGCGATGGGCCGCGAAATCCTGAACTTATTTGAAACTCGCAACGATATAATCATAGGCTTCGCGGCGGTCCTGTTCGATCTTTACCGCGTAAATTTCCAAGCTGGCTTGGATACAAAAGCGCTAGCGCTTTCGCGGCTAGGCGCGCAACTTGATGAAATAAAGCAGAAAGATCCAAAGGCACGCGGTGCCGTAATGCTTGAATGTCTAATCGAAAGCCTGAAAACCGACCGGCTGAACGCTGCGATGCTACTACGGGAGGTGCCAGCAGGCTCCGCATGAACAAAATTAAATCCCCGTCTGGGGCAGGGTATGGGGTAGCAAGCCTTTCGGCAGCCTCTGCGGACAACGGCGGCGTGTAAATCTTCAAAGAGTCCATTTGATTTCTCCGTAGAGTGGCGCTTATAAGCAAGCGTGCTCTTAACTATTGGTGTTCAGATGATTAGGCGTTTTTTCCTGATGGGTTGCCTATTAAGCCTTTCTGGCTGTGCGCTACAGCGGTCGCAGCAAGCCCAAGACGCCAAGCAGCAAATGCTGGGCATGAGCAAGGAGGCGGTGCTGGTGTGTATGGGGCCGCCAGCCCAGAAAACTACCGAGGGCGCAACCGAGCTTTGGACTTACCCGTCTGGGAACGGGCAGGTTGATAGCTCCGCGATGGTGTCAGGCAGCCAGGGGTTCGCTTTTGCTACCGGCAGCGCATCCCGGCGCTACTGCATGGTGAACATCGCGTTCCAGGGCGGCAAGGTGAGCCAGATCAACTACACCGGCGCCACTGGCTCCGCCGGCACTGGGCTGCTGACTAGCCAAATTGGCACGGATGAGCAATGCGCCTTCGCAATCCGCGCTTGCGTGCGGTAGCGCTTCTAAGCTTTCCCTTCCGTATTCCGCTTGCGCCGCTTCGTCTCGACCTTATGGGGTTTTGGTGGCGTGTTCAGCATGCGCTTAACTACTTCATCGCGCCGTTGCGCGACCTCTTGCTCGCTTAACTCGCCATCTTCTTGCTTTTTCAAAGGTGCTTTGCCCATTGGAGCCTCATAGATGAAAACCAAACTTAATGGACCCCGATCAGGTCTCCGCAAGGCAGATATTTTGCAGGCCTTTTCCGAAAAGCAACTCATGTGGATCGGCGCGGTCGCAATGGCCTACAACGACGCCGAACAAGAGGTCCATCACGCTTTCGGCGAAAGCCTTTGGTTCCCGGCCAATCCTAAAGAAATCTCTGGCCGCATCAATGGAATTGATGGCCTTTGCGGCCTTATAAAAGCAGCCGCCCAGTCCCTGAACCTTCCAGAAGACACAATGAAGGCGATTGATTATGCCGTTTCCGGGGAAGGATTCACACAACTAAAAACATACCGAGACGCCGTTATCCATGCCCACCTGTTTGACGAAGGCACGGCTGTTGGCGTTGCTCCAGGCGGTCGAGGAAAAGCACCTAACTTGGTGCTATTGTCCGAAGAAGCGCTCAAAGGGCTTTACGCGCGCCTCGTCTATATCGCTTGTGAACTTAGAGGCATAGCAAGGGCTTTCGCGGCGGCTAAAGAATTTCGCTTCGGTTCTCAGAAAGCTGACGAGCTGCGCATAAAACAGCTCGAACAAGCCATTCAAGACGCCACTGCTCTAATCCTACGCAATCAGAACCCTCGGCGATCTCTTCTGCCACTTCCAACACTTCCGGAGCCAACTCAACATCACTTTGCAGTCGTTCATAAGAAGGAAGATTGACTATGCGGCATTTTCCTTGGGATCTTCCAGTCTCGACGGGTAAGGGGCGGCGATTCGCTGCTAATCCAGCCACTTCGCGAGGCAGCCCAGCTCATCCGCCTCGCGTGCGGGCTTGTCCCAGCGGATGCGGTTGATGCGCGGGAAACGCAGCGCCACGCCCGATTTATGCCGTGCCGAGCGGTGCACCGCATCGAACGCCACCTCGAACACCAGCGCCTTCTCCACCTCCAGCACCGGCCCGAACCGCGCCACCGCGTGATGGCGCACCCATTTGTCGAGTTCCTTCAGCTCCTCGTCGGTGAAGCCGAAATAGGCCTTGCCGATGGGCGAGAGCGCGCCTTTGTGCCAAAGCCCGAAGGTGTAGTCGGAATAGAACGACGAGCGCTTGCCCGTACCGCGCTGGGCGTACATCACGACGGCGTCGACGAGCTTCGGATCGCGCTTCCATTTGTACCACAGGCCCTTCGGCCGGCCGGGCACGTAAGGCGAGTCGAGGCGCTTCAGCATCAGCCCCTCGATATGCGGCGAGGCGAGCGTGGCGGCCTCGGCGCGCAGCGCTTGCAAGTCGCCGGGATTGCGGAAGGCGAGCGGCGCTGCGAGTTCCGCGCCCGCAGGCCGGGTGGCCTCGAACCAGCGCTCCATCGCGGTCTTGCGTTCGCTGAGCGGCAGCGGGCGCAGATCGCAACCCTCCAGTGCGAGCGCATCGTAGAGGATCAAATGGCCCGGATAGCTCGCGATCAGTTTCGGGTCCGGCGTCTTGCGGTTGAGCCGCTGCTGCAAGTGGTTGAAGCTCGCGATCTCATCGCCGGATTTTACGATCAGCTCGCCATCGAGCACGGCCTGGAACGTCACGCGCGCGAGCACTTCGGGGAAGGCGCCCGAAATATTGTCCCCGGTGCGCGAGAACAAAGCCTTTCCGGCGGGCGTCGAGACCGCTTGCACGCGGATGCCATCGTATTTCCACTCGGCCCTGAATGCGCCCGGCGTAATCGTTTCCACCTCGGCGTCCTCGATGGCGTGGGCGAGCATGACGGGATGGAACGTCACGGCATCCTTGCATTCGGGCTTGGGGCCGCGTTTTTCGAGCCAGGCGAATAGGTCGAGATAGGGCGGCTCTTGCGCGTGCCAAACCTCCTCGATTTCGCCGATGTCCACGCCGCCATAGTCCGCGAGCACGCGTTTCACTGAGCGGGCCGACATGCCGATGCGGAGCGTTTGCATGCCAAGCTTGAGCAGCGCCCAGCGTTCGGGCGCGGTCATATTGTCGAGCAGCAGCGCAAGATAGTCGCGGATCGCCGGCTTATCGCGGGTCTGGAACTCATGGATGACCTCATGCAGCGGCGGCAGGCGATTGAGGATGAGCCGATTGGGGTTGCGGGGCCAAATATGCGCCACCGTTTCGGACAGTTCGCCCACATAATCGTAGGACAGCGCAAGCAGCACAGGATCGACCCGCTCTGCCGCGAGATCGCGCACGAGCGCGCGCTTGAACAGCTCGAAGCTCAGCGTGCCCGCGATCACGCCAATCGCAAAGCCGCGGCCGGGATCGGGCGTGCGGCGGAGATAATCGGTGAGGATCGCCGCCTTGCCGAGATTGGAATGCGTATAGTAGAGCCGGTCGAGGAGGCTAGCAAAGGCTTGCATGCGGGAGATGTAAGTGCCGCGCCGGCGCGCAAAAAGGCCGGTGCCGCTTTGTCAGTGGGGGCAGGCGTCTGTCTTGGAAACCGGGGCTGAGCCCCGGCTCCGTGTCAGACCGGGTCGCCGGTGCGGCACTTAATATGTTTCGCCCATCCTGGATTTGATGAGATCGCTGAGCGTCGGCGCCTTTGGCAGCGGCGCCGGAGCGGCCTTGTGGTTGACGAGGTCGCTCAGCGACGGCTGCTTCGCGGCGGGCGCCGGCTCGGACCGCGCGATTGCAGGCCGCACCCGGACCGCACCCTGGTTAACCGTCCAGCTTGCGGCCATCAGATTGGGCCGCGAGCCGACGATATAATCCCCCGATTGCCGGACTTGGCCGTTATCGGCGGTTTTTTCGAGGGGCTTATCGAAACCCACCGAGACGCCGCCGCACACTTCATTGGCAAGCCGCGTCCGCGACCGGCCGGCCGTAACCTCTTCGATGCGGCCGAGGCCCGCCAAAGTTTTTGGTACTTTCGTGGTTGGCAGCGCGTAGCTATCGAGCAAAACGCCTGCTGAGAGGCCGGCCTGGAGAAACGCATCGTGATCGCGCATGATCTTGGCGACGGCAAAGTGCCGGAAAATATTGTACATATCCCGCCACAGCGCCTCGGCCTTGTAGACATCGTCCATGCGGTCCGACCATGAACAGGCAAACGCACGGGCAATTTCGTCGATGCCGCCCGAAGCGGCCAGCGCGCCGCCATGGATGATCTGATCCTCGTCCCGCAAGACTACTTTCGCGCGGTCGAGAAAAACCGTCTCCCCGTCTTCGGCGACCTGATAGCTGAACACATCGGGCTGGAACCAATATCGCGTGTTGCTGCCGCGGGCCTTCTTTCCGCGCGCGGCGTCCCTGCGCCACTTTTCGACGCGGGCACCGAAGGCTGAGGGGAACGGATCGTCGATGGGCAATTCTTCGATACCCTGGCTGACCATCTTCATCCGGTAGTCCGCATCGATAAGAACTTTGGCGACGCGCGTGTCCCGGGGCATGCCCTCGACGCGAACGGTCTGAGGCTTCCCGCATAATTCGGCGTGGCGCTCGTCGGCATCGTCCGCGAACAGATCGATGCCACGGAGTTTCCGCAAGACCTCCACGTCGGGATCGATGGAAATAAGCGGCGAAACGCGATAGGTGACGCCATCGCGAACGATGGTGTAGCGATCGTAAGCGGACCGCAAGGCGACCACAAAATCCTGTATTTGCAGCTCAGGCTGATCCCGCTCCGCCAAGCCCCATAATATGACGTCGTGATTATCGCGATCGACAACGTAGCCCTCGAGACGGGTCAGTCCCTCGAACCGCGCCGGCTTACCGGATCCCAAGGCATCGGAGATCTGACGCAGCGACACGGCCCGCTGCGGGTGCGGTTTCAGAGCCGGGGGCTTCACCTCTCCGTCGCACAGCCGGGCAGGCTCGGCCATGACCGCGCGGGCAAGGACAGGGGTCAAGGCCGCCACGGCCATTCCGGTCAGGAGATCGCGGCGTGTAACGCTGAAATCGTGCTTGCTCAAGAGAGCCTCCTCGTCCGTATGAAAACCTCTAAAATCGTTGCCGGGGTTCTTGAAGTTCATGCATTCCGCCGCGAAGCCGGACGTTCCGGCCGGCTTCCGCGCTGCGGGCCAGTGTCACGACCCAGGCTTTCTCAGGCCCAGAATCTCATTCCGGAGGCCCGACAAGTCCTTTGCCGTCCCGGTAGGGGCCGGATTGAGATGCACGCCGAAAGCGTCGAAGTCGGCCTCTTCTTCTGGCGTGTCTGGCGACGCGCGCTCTTCGTCTACGCGCGCGGGCTCCTCGTCCGCCGGTGCCGGTTCCTTCGCGTCCGTTGCGGGGTCTTCAACCACAATCACGGGGTCGTCAACAACAACAATGCCGGCAAGAATAAGAGGATCGCCAACAACGATAACAGATCTCACGATGATCAATACCGTGTCTTTAACCACCGGTGCATATTCCTCGCTGCCATAGCCGGCAAGCGTAACGCAAACGCCCGCATCGCGGTACAGTATCCGTTTGCATCTCTTAAATTCCGCACGCGCGATGCTTCGGGCGGAGCCGCTCTTCAAACTTTCTTCTACTGCATATTTGCAAGTTCTGAATCTCTTGCGAGCAACGGCCTTGCATCTAAGAAAGCAATCGTCCTTAGTTGCTACCTTGCAATACGCCCGTAGTCTAAGGATCGGTTCGGCGTAGCTCTCACTCGCGGCTATGGACAGAAACACAGATAGAATCAGCAGCATCAGCCGTTTGCTCGCCATGATTATCTCTCCTTAGGCAGCGTTACGGGGACAGGCGATGGAAAGGAGCGCTCCCCTCCGATCTCCGCCGGCAGAGATATCGCTCGCGGCTGGGTCGCAAGGAAGATCGGCAGGTCCTGTGAGAGCGGACAGCCTATGAATGCGCAGGCGAGGCTTCTGCATGCATAACCTCTGTCAATTCACTGCATCGATGCGGCCTTAAGCGCGGCTGCCACTTACTAATAGGTTTAATAAAGAGTATATAGCGCCTCTGGCTTCGCGGCTACCCCTACCGTGAACGGCGGGCGCACTATTAACGGAAAACTATCTGGATATTACCGCGTACCGATCGATTCGCTCTTGCGAACAGATCTTTCCAACCGGCGGTTCGGAACCGGAAGGAGAGAGGGGTTAGATTGGACCCCGCAACACAATGCTGCTCAGCTTAAGCGGAAGGCTCAAAACCCGAACATATGATCGAGGCTGAACGAGATATCGCCGCAGACGAGCCCATGATAGCCGAAAAGCCGGCAGGTGGTGTCGCGGATGGTCACATAGGCGCCTTCGCCCGCGGCTTGCAGCGCGTGGGCCTCGAAGGTCTCGCTCACCCGCCAATGATAGGAGCCGCCGCAGGGGATCGCGGTATGGGCGCGCGCGATTTCCTCACCCTTGTTCGAGGTGAGGATCAGCGCGGTGTCCGATTTGGCATGCCAGGGCGTCGAAGCTGGATAGATGAGATGGCAGAGCGTGTCGCAGGGCGTGTGGCCAATGCGCAGGAACAGGCGCGTGGTAAGCCCGGGCGCGCGGCCGGAATAGCTTTGCGGTTCGTTTTTGTACACAAGCACCGAGTTGAACATGTGGCTGCCGAAAGAGCTTTCGGCGGCATGCCCGCTCACCCGGTCGCGATAGCGGAACAGGCCGTGCATCCAGCCATCGGCCTCCTGTCCTGCCTCGAAATCGTAAACGATTTCAACGTGGCCATAGCCCGAGGGCAGAGTCTTGCCCCTCTCGCCGAGCAACTTACTCACATCGAGCAAGCTGGCATGATCGCGCCTGAGATTGCCGAACCGGTGTTCCGCAACCGGCTCGCCGCACGCATCGTAAACCGTGGCCTTCAGCGGAAAATGCGCGATGCCGCGCACCATCGGCGTTGGCAGGATAGCTGAATCGAACCGGCTCACCGGCAAAACCGGCGCGGGCAGAATATGCCCCTTCCCCAGCGCGGCGCCGAGCCCGGCGAGTTTTGGATCCGGCTTGAGATCGCTTCGCTCCACGTTGACATGGGCGATGCGCTGGCGGCCCGATTTGGCAAACACCTCATAACGCGGACGGACCACATACTTGCCCGCCGCGATCTCAATCTGCTGCGGCCAGTGCGCTTGCGGCAGAAGCTCCGCAACGCTTAAGCGGCGGGTTGCGAACGGCGCAAGCGGTTCGAAAAGCGGCACGCTTCCGTCGCGGCCCATGATGTTCAGCGCGATCTCACCCGCAGGTATTTCGAAGGGCTGGCTGTTTTGCACCCAAAGCACGGCCTCCTCGTCCTTGTCTGGCGCGGGCAGCCCGGCATAGAAATCCGCGGGCCAGGAATTCGCGTCGTGTGTGCATGAGAGGATATCCGGTGTATCGCCGTAAGTGTCGAGCGCGTATTTCACCACGTCGTGGCCCTGAATGCCGATGGCGTGGACGAAGAGCTGGCCGGTAAATTCTGGCAGCTTGAACCGTGCCCGGATCTCCTTGCTGTCGAGGATGATCGCGCTGTTTGCGGGCCCGGCCTTTTCCTCCCATTCGGCAAGCAGTTTGCCGCCCCCGTCATACAAGCGGCAGCGCAAGCGCACGCTTTTGGCACCGTACGCGCCCCAATAGTTCGCGGTGACGAGCCGCGTATGATGGCCTTGAGCCTCACGGAAAAAGGCAAAGTTCGTCGCGAAATTGAGCGGAGCGAGGTAGTGCGCGCGGTCGCTCAGCATTTCGTCTGGCAGGCGCAGCGCGTCGAGGCTGTGCACGCCGGTACCGGGGGGAATCAGATGCGTGATTTGAGCGGCGAGACGCGAGGCGTCGAATGCAGTCACCAGAAGCGACGCCGCCGTGGAATCCGGCAGCGCGGTAATAAGTTGCGCCTTATGACCCGCGAAGGGCCGGCCCTGGTTTTCAACGTCCTGCACATAATACCCGGCGAGCGAAAGGCCTGCGATATTGCAGGCCTGCCCGGCAAGATCTGCCAGGTTCAGCGGATCGTAAATGGCGACCGGACCGTGGCTTCGAAGTGCGCTAAGCAGCTCTTGAGCCTTTTGTGCCGCAAGAGGATGGGTCAAGGCTTTGAAAAAGGCGTTGCCGCCCGATACGTTGCTGAAAGTCTCGATCCGCAGCGGCATGATCTCGCGCAACCCTTTGCAAGTGCGATTGTGGCTTCAGAATAACCGGTTGAACCGTCATCCGGTCGAAACGAAGGCGGCCGGCCGGCCGCTAGCCTTTCAATTTCTTAAAGAAGGCCGAAGCGCTATGGCGCGTCTTCTCGCGCCAAACCACAAAATGGTCGCGCACCCAGTTGAGCTGGATCACCCGCCGCTCGCCCGAGAAAGGTTTGTGGCCGTGCCAGGCGTTCTGGGTGTTGAGAAACGCAAGCAGCGTTCCGCGCGCCGGGGGCACCTCCATGACCATGTCATCGAGATCGCCGGGCGAATTGAGGAGCCGCAAGCGGCCGCCATCGGCTTCCCACTTGCCGTTCATGTAAATGAGCACGGTTACAAGCTTGGTCCTGCTGTCGAGATGTATTTGCCCGTCTTTCTCGCGTGCCCGTCCGCGCACGGTAATGGTCGTTGGACGGCGTTTGAGGTCGATGCCAAGCTTATCGCCCATAATATTGCGGAAGGCCGGCTGGCGAAGCTCGTTCATGAACTTGGAAAATACCGGTCCGAAACGCAGGCTTTCCAAAGGAAAGCTGCCGGGTTGCGAAATCGCCGGATAATCTTTCTCGATCCGGTCCAGTTCGTTCCCGTCGATAAAATTGGGGACGACCACGAATGGAAACGGCTTTCCATGAACGGTTGTTCGTTCGAGTGCCGCCAAATTCAGCATGTTTCCTCCGCCAATTGTGCGTTTGCGGCGCTTGTGCTGCGCGCTGCTTGGCCGCCGTACATAGCGCAGCGCGGCGTGCCTCGCAACTATCCGCAAGCAAAAGGCGGACGTGTGTCCGATTTATACAAAATCGGCACACACGCCCATGCGAACCCTAATAAAGGGGATTATGCACGGAGTGCAGAAGGTAGTTGACTCCAACCTTTAGTGTGTTCGCTGTGATATTATCGTCGATGCGCCCGGTAGTGGCAGCCAAGCAGCAGCTAAAGTTATTGTTATCGAAGTCGAAGTATTGATATTCCGCTTTGAGCGTCAAATTCGGTGTGAACCTGTACTCGACGCCGCCGCCGATGGTCCAGCCCGTGAACGTGCCGCTGTTCTGGCTTAGGCCATCGTAGGGATCGGACAAGTGGGAGCTGCCGGTGAAGAACGCGAAGCCGCCCTTGGCATAGATGAGCGTGTTCCCGAGCGTCACGCCGGCCCGGCCCGTGATATCGCCATAGAATCCGCCGCCGCTTGAGGCGTACAGAATCCTTTTGTTGTTTGCCGGATCCGTGAAAGTACCGGATGCCGAGGCGTCCAATCCGCCGAGATCCACTTCGATGCCGTAGACGAAGTTGCCGGCCTGGACGTTATACCCGAGGTCCGCGCCCCCAAAAATGTTGCCATTGCTGAGGGTGCCGAGAGGCAAGTTTTCTGAGCCGAGGAGCACGACATTACTGCCAGGGTTGACATCCGTCCAAGCCCAGCCGGCATAGCCGCCGATATAGAAGCCTTGCCAGGATGGCGGCGGAACGAACACCGGCTCGTCTTTATAACCGCCATAGCCGCCGTAAAGATCGGCAGCCTGTGCCGTACTCGTTACAACCAAGACGCCGAGCGCAGCGGCGCAGACACGAACGAACTTTCCAACTAACATTGGCTTCCCGCTTACGTTGATAACAGTTGAGCTTTACGCGGTACACAGGAATGGAATGCCACCTGCAACCGGACAACGCAAGGTTGTGTATCCGCGCAACTGCACGCCACGGTGCATAGCCTGTTGATGGCCGCATCCAGGCGGCTTGACGAAGCCGATTTAACCGTTGATTCGATTACCGGATTCGCCGGCTGTCGCATTCGCGGCACAGGGCGCCCCGGATCTTTTCCGCCGCTTATGCCAAGACCTGAGCGGCCACCCATGCGGATACGCGAAGGGCGCCCTTCCGGGACGGAGTTGAAAACGATGCGAATTTAAGCCGGACAGCCGTGCACTCGATGCGGTCACGGCAACCGTACGCATCTGCGAGCGCCAAATTGCTTCGCACACTCGCATGCAGGAATCCGGTCATCGAGACGATACAGACGGGATTAGTTATCGCGAAAAAAATCGTCGATGGAATTCGTGCGATCGCCGCCCGCGCCATCCGGGGCCGTCTCCTGGAATCTCCGCTCGAACATGCTCGAAAGCAGCTTGAGTTCCGCAGGCGTCGCGCTTTCCGGCCTTTGCATGGTATCGGCGAGCGTGTCGAAGGCGGCTCCCCAGGCTTCGGCGGTGCGCTCGTCGAATTCATTGCCGAGCATCGCCGCAAGTGAGTTCAAAATGGCCCGGCGCATGAGCGCGTAATGCTCGCTTTGCACACCCGCAGCCTTATGTCCGGAACGCAGGTGAGCGATGCCGGGGACAACCGCTTCGCCGCCTTGACTCGTCACCGGCAAGAAGTGCTGCGACCTTCGCCGAAGCTTTACGAACTCCACAAGCACATTGACGAGTTTCCTATGCTGGCTCGCCATGTCGCCCCGGAACATCGCGCGAACTTCGGGGGCAATATGGAAAAGAGTATTGTAAACCAGGGCGCCGAGTTCGGGCAGGCGAGTCTCGATCCGGGTAAAACTCTCTGCGACGAGCCTGGCTTGTTCCGGAGTCATTACGCTTTACCTGAAGGTCGGAGGTCTATCGCGAGCAGAGCAGTACCGCCCGCAACTTGCTATTGTGTACAGGTTCCGCTTGCTTTGGAAAAGCCCCTTTTGCGGTGTCATGTCACAATCGATCGCGCACGGAAGGAGACGGCCCGGCAGGCATAGACTGCATAACTATTTTGGGCCGCCGCCGGCTCATCTCTGCGGCATCTGGCCAAAGCGCTTCTCGATGTAATCCTGAACCATCGCCATGAAATCCTGAGCGAGCGTGGGCCCGCGGAGCGTGGCGGCCTTATGCCCGTCGATGAACACGGGCGCGGCGGGCGACTCGCCCGTGCCGGGCAGCGAGATGCCGATATCGGCGTGCTTGGACTCGCCCGGTCCGTTCACGATGCACCCCATCACCGCCACGTTGAGGGTCTCGACACCGGGATAGGTTTTGCGCCATTCCGGCATCTTGGCGAGGAGATGGCTTTGAATATCCCGCGCCATTTCTTGAAACAGCGTGGACGTGGTGCGTCCGCAACCGGGGCAGGCCGCGACGATGGGCACGAAGGTGCGGAAGCCCATGGTTTGCAGGATTTGCTGCGCGACCTCGACCTCCTTGGTGCGCGCGCCGCCCGGCTCCGGGGTCAGCGAGACGCGGATGGTATCGCCGATGCCCTTCTGCAAGAGGATGCCCATGGCGGCCGACGAGGCCACGATGCCCTTGGAGCCCATGCCGGCTTCGGTCAAGCCCAGATGCAGAGCGTAGGTGCAGCGCGAGGCGAGTAGCGCGTAAACGCTAATGAGGTCCTGAACCGCACTGACCTTGGCCGACAAAATGATCTTATTCGCGCCCATGCCGAGCCGCTGCGCCAGTTCCGCCGAAAGCACCGCCGATTGCACGATGGCCTCGTGCAGCACTTCGCGTGCGTCCTTGGGCTCAGCGCTTACCGCGTTCGCGTCCATGAGGCGCGTCAGCAGCTCCTGATCGAGGCTGCCCCAGTTCACGCCGATGCGCACCGGCTTATCGTGCTTCAGCGCGATTTCGATAATGTCGGAGAATTGCCTGTCGCGCTTGTCGCGGAATCCGACATTACCCGGATTGATCCGGTATTTCGCCAGCGCCTCCGCACAAGCTGGATGCTCCGCTAACAGCTTGTGTCCGATATAGTGGAAATCGCCCACGAGCGGCACCTTCACGCCCATCTGGGCGAGCTTGTCGCGGATGTGGGGCACGGCCGCGGCCGCCTCGTCGCGGTCGACCGTGATGCGCACCAGCTCGGAGCCCGCGCGGGCCAGCTCCGCCACCTGCCGGACCGTTCCGGCTACATCCGCTGTATCGGTGTTCGTCATGGATTGCACCACGACCGGAGCACCGCCGCCCACCGTCACGCCGCCCACAACCACCGGAGTTGTGATGTGCCTCGCCTCGCGCATGTCCGTCATCGGTCGTCTCCGGGAGATTTCAAGCCGTGCCGCTTACATAGGAGAATTCCGCGGCATCCGCTAGCGGTTCGGCGCAGGACACCCCTCAAGCCATCCATTCGAGGTTACTTAAGAAGAAAATGCGCGGTATTCCCCCGCCCATCGCCGTCCATGGCGACACTCAATACAGCCCCGCTCCGGGGCGGATGAGAGGGTGATCCCGTCCCTCTTCGAGAAGCTCGCCTCCGGCTCCCTCGCCTCGCCCGCCGGCAGCAATCGCATGCGTAAGAGACACACAACCCATGGATTTCAGGAAATAACTACGTGTCCGGTTTCCATCGCGGAATAATCTACCGCTTTAGTCGAGTTTTTGCCGGGACATAGGCTTGCAAGGTTGCGTTTGACATCTTCGAGCGCGACAGTTGGACAAAACAAAGCGTCCACCCGGCAATTACGGATAAATGCGGACGCGGACTAATCGTGGCTTGCCACGTCCAATGAAGGGAGGAAGAACCGGATGACCCGTATTGCAAAGACAATCGGCTCAGTGCGCATCGGCCGCCGGCAGCTGTTAAAATCGGTGGCTCTAGCGGGGGCGGCGCAAGTAGCTTCGCCCTTCATACGGACAGCCCGCGCCGCGGACACCGTCAAGATCGGCCTCGACAATCCACTCACGGGCACCTACGCGGCGCTTGGTAGGAACGAGATGATCGGCTGCCAGCTAGCGGTCGAAGAGATCAACGCAACAGGCGGCATCTTGGGCAGGCAGGTCGAGTTGCTGGTCGAGGATTCAACCAGCGGCGACGCGGGCGCGGCGGTGCAGAAAGCAACCAAGCTGATCGAGCGCGATCATGTCGATTTCCTGCTCGGCAATGTGAACTCGGCGCTGGCCCAAGCGATGGCCCAGGTCTCGAACCAGCACAATGTTCTTCACGTCGTGCCTGGCGGCCATACCGACGCCATCACCGGTTCGAACTGCCACTGGAACGTGTTCCGCGTCTGCAATACGACCGCGATGGAAACGGCTGCGGTTGCGAACGTGCTGATCAAGGCTTATGGCAAGAAGTTCTACTATCTAACGCCCGACTACGCCTTTGGCCATACGCTGCAATCTGGCATGGAAAAGTCTGCCAAAGCGCTAGGCGGCATCGAGGTTGGCGCCGATCTGACGCCGCTCGGCACTACGGACTATTCGAGCTACCTTATCAAGGCGCAGGCGGCCAATCCCGATGTCATTATCTTTTTCCAGGCCGGCAACGACGCGGTGAATGCGCTGAAACAGGCGGTGCAGTTCGGCCTCCACAAAAGGTTCCATCTGGCCGGTGCCCAGCAGGAGCTTGAAGTTCTGTTGGGCCTGCCGCCCGAGGCGCGCGTCGGCACGTGGGTGTTTGAGTGGTACTGGAACCAGCCGGGCGTTGCCCATGTGGCCGAGTTCGTCGGCAAGATCCGCAAGAAGACAGGCGGGCACGTTCCAACGGCGCGCACTTGGTTCGGCTACGCATCGGCGTGGACCTGCGCGCTCGCAGCCAACAATGCCAAGTCGCTCGATGCGCCCAAGATGGCCAAGGCGCTGCAGGGTTTTAACTTGCCACCCGAGATCGCGCTGATGCCCGATGGTGCCTTCTATCGCGCCAGCCAGAACCAGCTTATTCCGGACCTGTTCGTGGGCAATGCCCAGCCTAAAGGCCTGCAAGACCCGGAGGATTTGTTCAAGGTCAGCGAAGTGGTGAAGGGCCCTTCCGTGGCGGGCACCCTGGAGGAGACCGGTTGCAAGATGAGCTGGCCGGCCTGACAAGGCCCGTCAAACGCGCCGCTTTTGGCGGCGCGCTCCCCTTCCTGCGAAAGCCCGCGGGTCCCGGCCTGTTCCGCTTGAACGGCGTTCACAGTGAGTTCGCCGCAAGAAGCGCACAGGATGAACCCATGGGCAAAGGTCTCATCTGGCCCTTCTCAGCTCAACGCCCGATAAACGCAGTTTTGAAGAGCACCTGCCGATATGACCCAGCTCGTCCTGTTCAATTTGCTCAACGGCCTGGTCACCGGCGCCTTTTATGCGCTTATGGCGCTTGGCCTGTCGCTGATCCTGAATCTCACCGGCGTCATCAATTTTGCACATGGCGGTTTCCTGGCCATTGGCGGCTATATCGCCTATACGCTGATCCCCTATACCGGCTTTTGGGGCGCGCTCGTTATCGCGCCGATGCTGACAGCAATCCTGGGCATCTTCACCGAGAAAATCCTGATCCGGCGCGTTTATGGGCTCGACCCGCTCTATAGCCTGCTGCTAACCTTCGGCCTCGCCTTCATGATCGAGGACGGCACGCGTTATATCTGGGGCGCGCAGGCGGTGCCCTTCGAGGTGCCTGCTTTACTGACGACGCCACTCAGCACGGAGTATTTCTTCCTAACCGGCTATCGCCTCTTGATGGTGGCGCTGGCGGCGATGACCGTGATTGCGCTTTTCGTTATCCTCAAATGGACAAGGCTCGGTATGCGCATCCGGGCCGGTACCCTCGACCTCGAGACCGTGTCGGTCTTGGGTGTTAATACCTCGATCCTGCGCAACCTCAATTTTGGGCTTGGCATTTATCTCGCCGGACTCGCGGGCGTGCTTGCTTCGGGACAATTGGGTCTTGAGCCGACCATCGGCAGCTCGCTCATCATGCCAAGTTTCGTCGCCATCATTGTGGGCGGGCTCGGTAGCCTGCCAGGGACGCTGCTGGGCGGTGTCCTGATCGGTGTCGCCTCGGCACTAACCTCAGTATTCTACCCTTCGGCCACCGAGGCAGTGATGTACGTGATCATGGCGCTCGTCCTGCTCGTTCGGCCGCGCGGTCTGTTCGGCCAAGAGGGACGCTTCTGATGGAGACCAATACAAAATCGTTGGCGCGCTATGCGCCTACCGTCCTGGTCTGGATCGTGCTCCTTTCTGTGCCCGAGTGGATCAATTTCGTTGCCTATACCGACCTTGCCGGACGTGTGGTGACCCTCGGGCTCGCGGCCATGGCGCTCAATTTTCTGCTCGGCTACACCGGCGTCCTATCGTTCGGTCATGCCGCGTATTTCGGGCTCGGCGCCTACGGAGCAGGCATAACCTTGCGCTATCTGGAGCCCAGCACCGGGCTTGCGATCCTGATAGGCACTCTCGCGGGCACCGTCGCGGCGATGCTGATTGGGCCCTTAATCATCAGGTTGCGCGGCGTCTATTTCGCAATGGTGACCATAGCCTTCGGGCAGATTTTCTACTTCATCGCCTTCCGCTGGAACTCCGTGACGGGCGGCGACGACGGCCTCACCAATTGGACGCGGCAGCCGATTCACCTCGGCGTCACCGTTATCGATCTGAACGGCCCGGTGGCTTTCTACTATCTGGCGCTTGCTGTCTTCGCGCTCGCTACCGGCATCATGGCTTGGCTTCTGAACTCGCCATTCGGCCGCACGCTCCTTGCCATCCGCGAAAACGAGAGGCGGGCACAGTTTCTCGGCATTCCGGTCAACCTGCACATTTGGCTGTCATGGGTGGTTTCTTGCGCCTTTGTCAGCACCGCCGGTGCACTTTATGCGCTGCTTAACAATTTCGTCGACCCGCGCGCGCTGCACTGGAGCCAGTCGGGGACTTTCGTGATCATGGCGGTACTGGGCGGCATGCGCTCGTTCTGGGGGCCGCTCATCGGCGCCGCTATCTATGTGGTGCTGCAGGATTATCTTTCGAGCCGGACCGAGAACTGGATGTCGCTTATCGGCTTAGTGTTCGTGCTTGTCGTGCTGTTTTTTCCTCGCGGCGTTCTCGGCATGTTCGGACGGAGGACTTCATCGTGACGCTGCTCAGGGTCGAGAATCTGACCAAGCGCTTCGGCAGCCTCACGGCGGTCTGCGATGTGTCGCTAGTGGCCCAGCCCGGCGAGATCCGCGCCGTGATCGGTCCCAACGGCGCGGGCAAGACGACGTTCTTCAACATGATCAGCGGCTTTCTCGCCCCAAGCGCGGGACGCATTCTATTGGGAGACCGCGACGTGACGCGGATGGCACCCAACAGGCGCGTCAAGATCGGCATGGCACGCACCTTTCAGATTACCGAAGTGTTCCCCGAACTCACGGTGCGCGAGAACCTTCAGATCGCTGTCGAGGCAGCAACGGGGCACAGCCTTAGCGTGCTCATGGGCGGGGACGCAACGGAGGAGGTACATGCCGAGGTGTCGGAGCTCATGGAGCTGAGCGGGCTCACGCCCAATGCCAACCGTCTGGTGGGCGAGCTCTCGCATGGCGACCAGCGCACTAGCGAGATTATGATGGCGCTTGCCTTGAAGCCGCGCCTCCTGCTTCTCGACGAGCCGACCGCCGGCATGGGCGACCAGGAAACGTTCGACATCGCCAAGCTGATCCGCAAGCTGCACCGCCAGCAGAGTCTCACGATAGTACTCATCGAGCACGATATGCGCATCGTGTTCAACCTCGCTGACCGTATCATGGTGCTCGCCGAGGGCCGGATGCTCGCGGAAGGGACACCGAAGGAGATTGCCGCCAACGAGGCCGTGCAGAAGGCCTATCTGGGAACAGGGGCATGAGCGACATCGTATTGCAGGCCGAGGGCCTCCACACTTACTATGGCAAGAGCCACATCCTGCAGGGTGTCGGCCTCGATGTGCGCGAAGGCGAGATCGTGGCGCTGCTGGGCCGCAATGGCGCCGGCAAATCGACCACGCTCAGGAGTATAGTCGGGCTCACCCGTGCGCGCGAAGGAGCCGTCCGGATTTTCGGCAGGGCGACGACCGATTGGCCGCCTTACCGTATCGCGTCGCTGGGCGTGGGCTTCGTGCCCGAGGGGCGCAAAATCTTCCCCTATTTGACCGTCGAGGAAAACCTTAAAGTGCCGGCAGACAAGCCGGGACATTGGAATATCGCACGCGTCTATGAGCTTTTCCCGCGACTCGCCGAGCGCAAACGCAATCTCGGCCGGCAGATTTCTGGCGGCGAGCAGGAGATGCTGTCGATTGCGCGTGTGCTTCTCTTGAATCCCAAAATCATCATATTGGACGAGCCGTCGCAAGGGCTCGCACCGCTCATTGTGCAGGAAGTGTTCCGCATTGTGGTGCGGGCGCGCGAAGAAGGGATCGCGGTTCTGCTCGTCGAGCAGAATGTACGCGCGGCTGTCGAGATCGCCTGCCGGGCCTATGTGCTGGATCACGGGCAGATCGTCTATTCAGGCGACGCGGCCGAGTTCGCCAAGGACGAAGAGCGGGTGCGCGAGCTTGCTGGGGCCAGCGCCGCTCAGTGGGACTTGGGCGGTTAGATTCGTGCACGGCAACACCTTGTTGCCAGTGACGCAGAGAGGGCATGACATAAGTCTTGAGGGACGGAAGAATTGTGACATTGGCGACACATTTGTATGGGGGCTCCCTCGCCAATTTGTTTTGCAATTGGCCCAAAGGGTTTCGCCATTCCGGCCGCTACGAGAGTGAAGGAGACATACGCAAACCGCCAAGATTTTCGTTGTGCCGGGGCGTGGTTAAGTTTGGCATGGTAAATGGGGGTGGCGCTTTATTTATTCCCGCCGCGAAACTCGCGATTTTTCGCGTTTTCACCTGCAAAAGCTGTATCCAAAAAGTCCGTTAAACATAGATTATTGCTCGCGTTAACTACAAAACCTAATCTGAGCTTGCCGGCGTCCGCCGCTACAACTTGAACTCCTTTTGCAAGGCTTGTACTATTTCTCCCGTATTATCAGTGGGTTGAATTGAATTAAAGCTTTGGCAAGGCGCTTTTCCCTACGATACCGCCTTAAGGGAAAAAGCGGCCAGGAACTATGTACTTCGTCGAAATCGTAAACTTACATCGCAATCGCCCGGCTCCGGATATATTTGGATGCAAAACCCGCGCGCCGGCCTCGGCGGCTGTGTGTGTGAAAGTTCATCGCTCCATGGAAAAGGCAGCAAGGCGCGGCACGTTTCAGCATCCGCCCGGTGCGCGGCGAATCCGGGTGACGAGGAAGACCCGGATCGCGGCGGAAAGGCTGGCTTCGCCCCGGGCGGAGTCGATGGCCGAAGCCAGAGCGGTCACGCTGACATCCAACTC
>JBKQIH010000029.1:0-4428 GCA_052148445.1 Rhodomicrobium sp. | reverse complement strand
AGGCGCAGCTTGCCTTCGCCGCCGCGGTCGAAAGGCACGCCATAGCGCAAGAGATCCTCGATGCGCGCCCCGGCTTCGAAGGTCAGGAGATGGGCGACCGAGGCATCGGTGAGGCCGGCGCCGGCCGCGAGTGTGTCTTCGGCGTGCGAGCCCGGCGTGTCGCCTTCGCCGATGGCGGCGGCGATTCCGCCTTGCGCCCAGGTCGAGGATGCGCCCTCGCCAAGCGGCCTCGGGCTCAGGACCGTTACAGGGAGGGGTGCGAGCCTTAGCGCCGCAAACAGCCCGGCCAAGCCGCCGCCGATAACGAGCACACGGCGCGGCCCCATGCTGCGCTGAAACTTCAATGGCTTAGCAATGGCTGTGCTGCTCATGGCTTCTACCCCCCAACTCGAAAAACCATTCCCAACCCGGTCCCGCTAAGCTCACGGGGCCGCATGCTGCCCTGGCGGCATCAGGCCGCCAGGTTCACCATTCTCTCCACCGCGAGGCGTGCCCGCGCCGCGGTCTCCGGATCGACCTTCACTTCTTGCTTCATGAAGATGAGGCTATCCAGGATTTTCGGCAGCGATATCCGTTTCATGTGCGGGCACAAATTGCAAGGCCTCGTGAACTCGGTGAAGGGAGCTTCGACCGCGACGTTGTCGGCCATCGAGCACTCCGTGACAAGAACGGCATGCGCGGGCCGGTGATCCTGAACCCACTTAATCATGCCGCTCGTCGAGCCGGTATAGTCCGCGGCCTCGATCACATCGGGCGGGCATTCGGGGTGCGCGATGATCTTTAGGCCGGGCTGGCTGTCCCGGAAGCCGCGCAATTCCTCGCCGGTGAAGCGCTCATGCACTTCGCACCGCCCTTTCCAGGCGATGATTTCGACCTCGGTTTGGGTTGCGACATAGCGCGCGAGATATTCGTCCGGAATCAGCAGAACGCGCGGGCTCCCGAGGCTCTCCACGACCTTAACGGCGTTGGCCGATGTGCAGCATATGTCGCATTCGGCCTTCACCGCCGCGCTCGTGTTGACGTAAGTCACCACCGGAACGCCCGGATAGGCGGCGCGCAGCGCGCGGACATCCTCCGGCGTCACCGATGCCGCTAGCGAGCAGCCTGCCTCCGCATCGGGAATCAGCACCGTCTTATTTGGATTGAGCAGCTTCGAGGTCTCCGCCATGAAATGAACGCCGCACTGGACGATCACATCGGCGTCCGTTTTCGTGGCCTCCTTGGCCAGCTGCAGGCTGTCGCCCAGGATATCGCCGACGCCATGGAAAACTTCCGGCGTCATATAATTATGCGCCAGGATCACGGCATTCCTTTCGCGTTTCAGATCGCGGATCGCCTTGATGTAGGGTGCGTGCCCCGCCCATTCCAGCGGCGGTATGACGCGCTCTAGCCGGGCATAGACCGGTTTCAGCTCGCGGATCGCCTCGCGGACGAAAGCGGCGTCGAAGTTGCCGTGCGATGGCGCGTTCTCCGACCGGGGGGCTGCCGGCCAGCTCGCATTGTTGAGCTTCGGCCGCCGAACCGGCTGAATTCCGCTATCGACGAATGTCATGGTCAATCCTCCACCCAATCGGCCCGTACTGAGTAATGCTCTCTTTGAGCATTACTCTTGCCCGCCAACATGGCCTCCTGGCCTGTCCTTACGGATCCAGCTTCACGAGCACTTATGCTCAGAACGAACATAAGATAGGCCGGGATTTCGCGCTTGCCAACCCCTAATTCGTAGCGGTTGAGCGGCTTCCATGATGCAATTGGTACATAGCTCCTATGCACCGCGAAAGGAATTATGCCGGCGCCGCCTGCCCGCTGCCACTATTCGTCAAATTTTTCGCCCCAGTGTAACCGTAATACCAAGTTTATGATTTTGTGGCAGTAAATTTCCGTGTTTCAACCTTGTTGCGGATGATGTCATGAAACGGATTGTTGTAACGGCTTTATTGGTAGCTCTTCCGGGGATGGCCGGGGCGGCTGAGCTTCCTCTCAAGCGCGTAGTTCTGTCTACCTCGGGCCTTGCACAATTTACTCATGCCGGTGGCGTCTCCGCGGGCATGATCGTCGATCTGCCGGTCCGGCTCGATCAGGTGGACGACGTTCTGAAGAGTTTGACGGTCTTCGACGCCGCCGGCTCCCTCGGCGCCGTCAGCCTTCCCGGTAAGACCCCGCTCGCTGAGCTGTTCCGCGATCTTCCGTTCAGCCAGCAGGCGCTCGAGTCGCAGGCGTCCCTGTTGAATGCACTGGTTGGCGCCGAAGTTGAGATCGAAGGCACCGTCACCGCCAAGGGCCGTATCTTCCGTATCGAGGAGGAGCAAACCGCACTTCCGAACAATGGCGGGCAGATCGAGAAGCATCGTCTCACGCTGGTCACCGCCAACGGCTTCGTGCAGGCCATCCTTGAGGATGTGCGCGCCCTTCGCTTCGCCGATCCGCAGCTGCGCGCGCAGATCGACCGCGCGTTGACCGCGGTTGCGCAAAACCGGGCCAAGGATCAGCGCATCATCGCCATCAACTTAGCCGGGACCGGCGAGCGCAATGCCGGGTTCAGCTATGTGGTCAGCGCTCCGGTTTGGAAAACCTCTTACCGGCTCGTCCTGCCGAAGGAAGGCGGGAACGCCCGGCTTCAAGGCTGGGGCGTGCTTGAAAACCTGACCGGCGGCGATTGGAAGGATGTCGAGCTGACGCTGGTGTCCGGCAATCCCGTCGCGCTGAAGCAACAGCTCTATTCCGCTGTGTTCGTGGACCGTCCCGAAATTCCGGTCTCGTCCTCCGAGCGGATCGTGCCGCGCAAGGACGATTCCGAAGAGCAAGGCAGCTATGACGTGGCTGGGATGCCCCGGCAGAAAACCGCTACCTTTTCGGCCCGCGGAAGCCATACAAGGGCTCTCGCGGCGGCCCCGGCCCCCGCGTCCGTGTACGCCGGCTCCGGTGCCGCCCGTCCGATGCCGATGGAAGAACTCGGCTCCGCGGCGCTGAAGGCCGAAAGCGAGGAGGCCGCAACGCAAGTGCTGTATCGCTTCCCGTCCCAGGTCACGCTCGCCTCGGGCGCAACCATGATGATCCCGTTCGTGGACCGGGAGGTCCCAGCCTCGCGCACCTATCTTTACCAGCCCGAGACCAATGAGCGCCGGCCGCTCGCGGCTGTCCGCCTGCGCAACGATGGCGATTCGGCGCTGCCCGCAGGCCTTGTCACCGCCTTCGAGACAAGCGGCGACGGCGCCGTGAACTTCGCGGGCGACGCGCAATTGCCGCTTCTCGCGAAGGGCACCACGCGGTTCGTCACCTTTGCGCTCGACTCCAAGACCGCCATCCGCCGGACCGATCAGGGCGTGAAGCAGACCCGGCTCGGCAAGGCTGTCAATGGCGAGCTGACACTCACCGTGAAATCGCTTTGGGCCATCGACTACGAGATCACCCCGCCGGCGGAGGAAGACCGCGAGGTGATTATCGAGGAGCCGCGCCAGGAGGGCTGGAAAGCGGTGGGCGAAAGCACCGCTTTCGAGGAAACGCCAACCCGCATCCGCTACACGGTGCAGGCGCCGAAGGGCAAGACCACCAAGGCAACGCTGGCGCGCGAGCATGTCGATTATGAAAGCATTTCGCTGACCTCGCTCGGGCCGGATCGCATTCTAGCGGTTGTGAGCGGGCTGCAGAACCAGAGCCCGGCGCTGAAAGAGGCAATTGCCAAGCTCGGCGCGCTGACCGCGGATATTAACAAGGCCAATGCGCGCCGCCGCGAGCTCGATGCCGAGCGCCGGAACATCGCCGGCGACCAGGATCGCATCCGTAAGAACCTCGTCAGCACCGGGGCTAGCTCCGATCTCGGCCGCCGCTATCTCGATACGCTCCGGTTGCAAGAGGACCGTTTTGCCGCCATCGCCGGGGAAGAAAAGGCCATCGACGATTTCATCGCCGCCAAGACGAAAGAGGCCGAAGGCGTCGCGCAAACGCTGACATTGTAAGCGACAACTTCCCCATCGTGGGGCTGGGGGGCGCCGCGGATCTCCCGCCGCGCGCCCCCTTTTTTTGCGCCGCCCTTTGTTGCCATCCTGTGCGCGGTGCAGCGCGAAGAGGAGCGCCGCAGACACGGGATCGTAAAGGGCGCGGACGCCCGTAACGGTCCCGGATAACGCCGTTGGTGTTTTCGGGATGACGAGCGGGGCGGTTGCGGAACGGCGAGGATATGCGAAGGGCGCCGTTCCACTATCCCGGCTTGACTGCGAGCCGTGCGGCGAAGAAGCCGTCCATGCCGCCCGCGTGGAAGGGCAGCGTGCGCAGCGTGCCCGAAGGCGTGACGGCTTCGGGCGGGATGCCGAACTCGTCCACGCGGATCGGGACGAGCGCCACATCCGCCCGCGCGGCAAGGACGCGCGCGATCTGCGCCTCGCCCTCCTCCGCTTCGAGCGAGCAGACGCTGTAGATGAGCTGGCCGCC
>JBKQIH010000028.1:0-4209 GCA_052148445.1 Rhodomicrobium sp. | reverse complement strand
ACCGCTGGTCCGGCCTGACCCATCCGAGCGCGAGGGATACGTCCCCAACGTCGTTTACACATGTGGAGCCATGCGGCATAACGGCCAGATCATCCTGCCATACGCGCTCTCTGACACCTTCTCTAATTTCGCGACCATCGAGATCGCGGCGCTGCTGCAGACTATGGAAAACAGTTAAAACCCCCGAAGCAGCCTCTCCACCGGTTTCCCGGGCTCCCTGCTACAGCTGGAATTAGAAGCGGCCGTGGTAATGTAGCTTTCCAAACTGACGGAAGCGGCTTGCTTCGCGGCCGGCCTGCCCCTCGCGGTGCTGCCCAAGGCTTCGAGCCGCGCCGGGCCATCTCCGGCGGCCGGGGGGGGGGAGCCCCCGGGGGGCGTCACGCCCGGAGCGCTGCCCCGCGCCTCCGGAGCGCGCCCTCCGCGTCAAACGCGTGTCAATCGGCTTCCAAAGGGGGACCCCCGGATCGGCGCGCAAGAAGGACCCCAGGCGAACATCCTTTTGTTCGGCCCCAGCGGAGCCCATCCTTCCGTCCCGGCCCATGCATCCGATGAGCCGGCGCGTAGAGCGGCAAAACTGCAGACACGGCGGCAAAATCCAATTTGGAAACGCAACGTAAGAAAGCCGGGCCGCGTTCGGCAAGGCTCGCTCACTTTGTCTTAAAGCGCGGAGTGCTCCCACTGCGCACTCCGTATAGGTATTTTCCGAATCTGGCGAGCGGCGGTTGTGCATGCGTAGATGGCAACAATGGTTAGTTCTATGCCGGCGAATGCGATGAAACAAGGGAGAAATCTTATGCTGAAGGGAAAGCTCGCACTCGTTGCCGCCATTCCTTTACTCTGGAGTTCTTTTGCGCTCGCGCAAGCGCCTGCTCAGACAGATTGGCAAGCGCCTGCTCAGACAGATTCGAAGGAATATGGCGAAGACGTATCGGAATGGCACACCTCAAATTGCACGGAGCACCACGCGATCAGAGCGGCGCACCTGGCTTATCTCGAAGTCAAGCTGAATTTGACCGACCAGCAACGCGATCTTTGGAATAAATGGCGGCAAGCCAGACTTGACGCCGCAGCTCAGTATCGTGCAGCTTGCGTTGAGCATCAGGCTAAGGCGAAGCGTCCGACTGCTGTCGAGTGGGAAGCGAGAAGGGAAAAGTTCTTAACCGCCGAGCTGCATCAACTAGAGGCTGAGCGCCCAGCTCTTCTCGCGCTTTATGACGCTCTAACCCCCGAGCAAAGAGTCCTATTCGATGCGTCTCATCGCCCTCATTCCGGCTGGGGCCATCACCGTCACGAGCGCCATGAACGCGACAGCGGGGGCGCGGAACGGGAATAGGCGCCGGCGAACGCACTTGCCCTGAAGGACCCTTTACTTCGGGCAAGAAGATGCCGCATGCGCCCTGCTGATGCGCATAGACCCCCTCTGAAGCAGTTGTATGCGATCGCGCGATTATTGAAGGCCAGCGCCTGAATCTGAATACGCACCTCGTCTGCTCCGTGGTCTGTTGATTTCTATTAACGACGCCGTGGACGCAGCAACATCAACTAAATCTATAGCCCTCGCATCTCGGTTTTGTTGGGCATTGGAGGAAGAAATCATGGATAAGGACCGGATCATCGGATCGGCGAAGAAAATCAAAGGCGAAGTCAAGGAAGCGGTCGGCAAGGCGGTCGGCGACGCTAAGCTGGAGTCGGAGGGCAAGGCCGACAAGGTAGAGGGTAAGGTTCAGAATGCCGCCGGCGGCCTCAAGGACACGCTTAGAGGCAAATAGGCGTCGTTGCTGGGTCTCGATCTTGGCGACGGCATCGAGCCCGTTTGGACCTGGGAGATTATAATCGGCGACGATCAGAGGCCCTAGCCGCGATCCGCGGCAACGGCGATGGCTTGAGCGCCATCGCGCAAGGCCAGCGCATTGGCTGACCGATGCGAATTTCGTCTGAGTACATTCCGAGTCTATGGGCCGCTTCCGACCTCGCCTAAGATAGCACTTTGTTCCTGGAGCGAGGTCTTTATGCGAAATATCGTGTCTGCACAGCGTCACTTTGTGCCGCGGAGCGCACGGGGCGACCATCTTGATTGTTTCGATGACCGTCACAATCAAAATTCCGGCGCGCTTGCGCCATTCACCCGTACGGGAACATTTCGACAAGCATCGTATCTTCAGGCCGTGTTCTTAGTACACGGCGAAACCAGGGAGTTTTTCCAATGAAAACCACTCTTGCGGCTGTGGCCGCATTGATGATCGCGGTGAGCCCCGCCGCGGCGCAGACGCCCACATTCGTGGACACGCAGAATAATACGGAGGTCCTCGGTACCGATTTCATCGGCACGCCTGTCCAAGACAAAAGCGGCCAGCAAATCGGCAAAATCGCCAATCTCGTTTTTGACCAGACCGGACGAATCGAGCTTGCGGTCATCGGAGTTGGCGGCTTCCTAGGTATCGGCGAGAAAGATCTCGCGGTGCCTTTCGATACCGTGAAATCCGAAGTGGCCAACGGCAAGCACGTCTTCGTTATCGACGCGACCAAAGACCAGCTCACAGCTGCCCCAGTCTACAAGACGCTGAACGCCCAGGCGCGCGCTGAACGCGTGAAGGAATGGCGCGAGAAGGCGCAAGCAAGCTGGACCGATATCAAGGGGCGTACCTCGAAGGCTTACGACGAGGCTAAGGAGAAGGTCGAAGGGCCAACGGCGCCGAAGCAGTAACGGAATTGCAGCATAGGGCCGGAGAAAATCCGGCCTTTTTTGGGCGCCCAGCGCGTAGTATCAGCCCCGCGCCAACACGCGGGTCTTACTTTTTGTGCGGCCTGAAAAGGCTTCTGGAAAAATACGGCGCATAAATCGTTCGCTTCAAGTACGCTATCGATGCATCGCGATATATTGCATGAGGAAAATGGTGCTTTTACGTTTTGAAATCGGGCATCGGACGGATTTTGATCGCTCACGCCGTTAGCGGTTCCGCCACGCCCAAAGGGTGAGCAACGCTCCGGCGATTGCGACGAGATAATCGGCAACGGGCACAGGCGTGAGGCCCGCCGCAACGCCAACATGAAAGCCGAGAAAGGCCCCCGCGATGCCGACCAGGGCCGCCGTGAGGTTGCTGGCGCGTGTCCCAAACCAGCCACGCCCATAGCGGGAAATGGCCAACCCGGCAATGATGCCGATGAGTGTCACAACGAGGAGGATTTGTAAGGCAGTGGTCATATTAGGCTCTCCGGTGCGGTGAGATTGGCATCTTCTTCGGGCGCGTCTAGCGAAGCTTGCACAGATTCTCCCAGATACGAAAAGTCAGACCCGGCTTCATCGATGTGAATTCACGGCTCTTTCAAGAAGCGTCTTCGGAAGTGCTTTCCGGCTTCACGGAAATCAACCTTTCTATCGCCTTAACTTTGCGGTTGACAAGATAACGTTAGAAATATCGATAACTGCTGCGCCGCTACCGCTTCCCGTGGCACGGAGGTCACTGGCGCCGAAACCAAGGGTCGACCGGAAAAAATCCGCGCTAAGCTTCTGAAAGCGCAACCCGTTGGTGTCAAAGCTCTCTGCGCCGCCGCCGATAAAGTGCTCTTGGGTCACCTGCGCTGGCCTTATACGCCAGTAGGTTAGACGATCGAACACGAAGAACATAAGAAGCCAAATAATCAAGAGAGCCGTCGAAAACACGATATAGAAGCCGGTGTTCATATGCACAGAAAGATACGGGATTAGTTTGGCGATCTCGTCCCACCAGCCGAGCCAGGCGAGCACGACCGCGATAAATGCAACAGCGAGTAATGCTACGACCGAATTGATGCCACGCAGCCGCACATTTGTGAAAACAATCAAGAGTAAAAGCACCGCCAGGTAAGTAAGACCGAGCGCGGAACTTGGCTGGCTCCCCGGAGCTGTCGCTAGAAACTTTTCCTGACCGGCGTTTAAAATTGCGATTACGAAGCCCACCGCCCAAGCGGGCCACCAGAAGAAAAGCGTGGAGTGTCCGTAAATGACGATCTCGCGCAAAGCCGCCGTTTGAGGCGACGCCTCGGCATCCGGTTGGCCGATCGTGAGCTGGTGTGTCATGGCTTTGTTGGCCGCATGGTCATGCCGTCCTGCCGTATCGAAATGATAAAAGTGACGCCCGCAGGGGCTCTACGAGCGTACCAATCCAGCGATGATATTAATTGGATCCTGCCCTGCCGCGAAAGAGTCGGAATATACCTACAGTGCGGCTA
>JBKQIH010000027.1:0-7940 GCA_052148445.1 Rhodomicrobium sp. | reverse complement strand
CCGGCGCTTCCCGCTGTTGCTGAAATTCCTCGACGTGCAAAAGATGCTCTCTGTCCAGGTGCACCCAACGGACGCGAAGGCCGCGTCGCAGCCCAACGGTGAAAGCGGCAAGACCGAGGCTTGGGTGGTGCTCGAGGCGGATCCTGGCAGCCGCATTTACGCGGGCCTCAAAGCTAGGGTCACGGCCACTGATCTACCAGCGCTTTCGAGCGAGACCGTAAACGGCCATCTCAGCAGCTTCACACCGAAGCCAGGTGACGCAGTCTTTATCGAGGCGGGAACCGTGCATTCGCTTGGACACGGCGTTTTGGTGTTCGAGGTGCAGGAAAACAGCGATGTGACGTATCGGCTTTACGATTGGGACCACATCGATCCAAGGACAGGCCATAAGCGCCCGCTGCAAATCGAGCAAGCGCTGGCCTGCATTGATTTTTCACAGGGTCCCGTCAATCCCGTTAAGCCCTTGGAGGAGGCCAGCATACCGGTGCAGCGCGAGCGGTTGTTCGCGTGCTCGCATTTCCGGCTATGGCGGAACAGCGGGGTGGCGGCATTCCCCGTCGGCGACCTGGACGAGGCGCGAGTCGCCGTTTGCATCGAGGGCAGAGGGCGGTTGCGAGATGGCGAAGATGCCTATCGACTCGAGAGGGGTGATGTGATGCTCATACCAGCGTCGGTGGGGATTTGCCAGTTCGAGCCAGAAGGCAGGGTCGTTGTCCTGGAAATTGCGGGGCCCGAGGCAGCATGAAAAAACTAATCGTATTCGACCTTGATGGCACACTTGCCGAGAGCAAGTCGCCTGTCGGCGCCGAGATGGGAACGCTTCTCGCGCGGCTTCTTGAAGTCATAAAGGTCGCCATCATTTCAGGCGGCGGCTGGCTGCAATTCGAGATACAAGTGCTGTCCAATTTCCCGAAAGCTGATCGAATGGATAACCTTTCTCTGCTGCCTACGTGCGGAACGCAGTTCTACAAGTTCGAAGGAAACTGGACGAAGCTCTATTCCGAAGACCTCGCCTCTGCCGAAAAGATAAAAATCATCGATGCGCTCAATGCGGCGCTCGACGAATCTGGTTACCGGCCGAAAATGCATTGGGGCGATTTGATCGAGGATCGGGGCAGTCAGATTACACTCTCGGCTTTGGGGCAGCGAGCCCCGCTACGGGAGAAGAAGGATTGGGACGGGGATTTCTCAAAGCGAAACGAAATTAAAGCGCTCCTTGTACGTCTTATTCCCGGCTATTCAATAAACTTGGGGGGCGCAACGTCGATAGATGTGACCAAAACCGGCATTGATAAAGGTTACGGTATAAGAAAACTTCGAGATGTTTTAAAAGTGGACATTGCGAATATGCTGTTCATCGGCGACGCACTATTTCCAGGAGGAAATGACTATCCGGCGAAAGAAGCGGGCGCTGTGTCTATCGAGGTCAGGGATCCGGCTGAAACGAAGCGTGTCATCGAGGCGATCGTCGAATGTCTATAGTGGAACTGGAGAGCACGGCGAGAGAGTTCGCGGTGAAGCGCTTGGGGGTCATTATGGAGCCCGAGCAAGGCAACGCGCTGGAAGTTGAGGGGGTCTTGAATCCAGCGGCGGCCCGTGGCCGGGACGGTCAATTGTATCTTTTCCCGAGGCTTGTAGCGCAGGGCAATTACTCGCGGATTGGCATCGCCCGCGTAATCTTCAACGCAGCCGGAGATCCCGCCGGAGTCGAACGGCTCGGTATCGCCTTGGAGCCGGAGGCAGATTACGAACTGCACGCTGGCGGCGGCGGTTGTGAAGATCCGCGCATCACATTCTTTGAGCCGCTTGATCTCTACGTCATGACCTACACGGCTTTTTCGCAGCAGGGCCCGCGGATCGCCATGGCGGTTTCCCGTGACCTGTTCCAGTGGCGGCGTGCCGGGCTCGTGAGCTTCTGTCCGTTTGGCAACGTCGCGTTCGACGGTGTGGACGACAAGGATGCGAGCCTATTTCCCGTTCAGATCCCAGATTCAGCCGGCCACCTTTCAATCGCCATCATACACCGGCCACTCTTTCCAGGAACACGTCCCGAAGAAACGGCGAACCTTTCTCCACACCGGGGCGTCGATCTGGATCGGGAAAGCATCTGGATTTCCTATTGTCCAAGCAATATTGGAGACGGGAAAAAACTATTGTGCCGGTTTACACAGCATCACCGGCTTGTAAGCCCCGTCGAGGCGTGGGAAAATCTTAAGATTGGCTGCGGCACTCCGCCGGTCTTAACCCGCCATGGCTGGTTACTGATCTATCACGGCGTCCATAACATGAGCGAGCCTGGCGCGGACTTTGGCGTGCTTTCCTATTCAGCCGGCGTCATGGTGCTTTCCGCGAGACAACCCGAGTTCATTCTCTACCGTGGGGCTTACCCATTGCTGGCGCCAACATCTCCCGGCGAACGCCGGGGAATCGTTAACAACGTCGTATTTCCCACGGCGATCGACCGGCGCGACGATCTTGGCCAGCCCGAACGCCTTGATCTCTACTATGGAATGGGCGACTACCGCATCGGCGTAGCGCGCCTGACGGTCCCGGAAAAACTGCATCTGCGCTCGATTGCAGACCCGCAGCAAGAGTCCAAATCGGGCCTCTATGTCGAAGCACCGCCGAATCCCGGGATTATTTTATCGAAAAATTAAGTGGCTGGCGGCGTAGTATCGACGGTATCTCGCCCGATGAGCGCATCCGCATACATGGTGTCTCTATAGGCCGGATCCTTGGTGCTGGTGGACGCCCAAAAGCAGCCGCTGCGTTCTCGCTCCAGACGCGGCGAGGGACTGACAGCGTGGGCTGGAGAACAGCCTTTTGTAACGCGCGTACGCCAATTTTGCATTGGCGATCGCAGCCTTGCCACGCAAACGGTGATCCAGGCGTTCGTCGCCGAGCGCATGCAGGCGCTTGTCAATGGCAGAATCCATGCGGTTGACAAAGATGCTCGCCACGCTGGCTGTCTTTGAGATGTCGCCCCTAGTCCGCGCCAAGTCCTCAAGCCCTGAGATATAAGCTTCGGCAGCCTGCTCATAAATGGCGGCCGAAAAGAGGAGGGTGACGTTGATGTTCAATCCTTGCCCGATAAGCTGACGGTTCGCGGGAATGCCGGCCGCGGTCGCGGGAACCTTCACCATCAAATTGGGACGCGCCGCCTCCGCCCAAAGACGCAGGGCTTCGCTCACGGTCGCTTCGGTATCGTTGGCCAGGTAGGGCGCGCACTCCAGGCTTATATAGCCGTCCCTTTTGTTCGTGTTTTCTTAGACGCCATGAAGAACGTCCGCACCGGCGCGAATATCGGCGATCGCGAGATGCTCATAGATAACGGCTACGCTATGATCGGCATGCGCCTGGAACTGCTTTAGCGCATCGGCGTATTCGTCCGTCTCGCCGATTGCTTTCTCGAAGATCGAAGGGTTCCACGTCACCCCCTTCACACCGTCGCGATAGATAAGCGTGCGCAACTCGCCTCTCTCGATCAGGCCGCGCTTCAGATAATCCAGCCAGGGAGATTGACCGCATGCTTCGAGCTGTTTCAAGGGGTTCATGCCGCTTTTCCTTGTCTCGGACAGCGGCCGCACGGCCAAAGCGAACTTTTTGCCCGCATTCGAACTTGGCCGGCACTCTTCGAGCGCGTTCGATGGGGCGCATTATAACTGGCGGAGAATCATAGCAGCAGCCTCGGAATGTACTCAGACCGGCAAGCGGTCAGAAATGCCTTGCCTTCCAAACGCGATCCGGGAATCGGCGGGAAAGCCAACGGACATTGAGAGGCTGAGTAGATTCCGAGCCTAGTCCCGGAGGGCCTCTTAGCGCATTATTTGGAAATGGTGGAGTGATACCCGGCGGGCCGCTGCCCGCTCGCAACTGTCTGGAAGTACGAGAGACCTCAAGACGATGGGCGCAGCCTCGAGACCAAAAAGGGCTTTGCCGCTAGCGGACCCTTTATTTCGACGCCGGACACCCGCGTGCCGGTCTTGGTCATCCCCGGCAACGAAGAACTGATGATCGCCCAGCACACGTTGGCGCCGGTCGAGGAATGAGAATCGAACCATGTTCAAGTCGATTGAGGGCCTGCCTGCGGATGTGCTGGCGATCGAAGCCAGCGGTCGGATCACCCACCAGGATTATCGCGACACCTTGATTCCCATGGCCGAAGGCCTGACGGCCAAGGGTCCGATCAAGATGCTCTACGTCATCGGGCCCGATTTCACCGGCTTCGATCTTGAGGCGCTGTGGGATGACAGCGCCTTCGGCCTCAGCCACTGGCACGACTTCAGCCGGATCGCCCTCGTCACCGATCACGTCTGGATTGGTGGCGTGGTCGCCATGTTCACGCCGTTCTTTCAAGGAGAGGTGCGCCTGTTCCGGCTCGCGCAATTGTCCGCCGCGAAAGACTGGATCGCGGCGCCGCCGGTGGGCGCTTGATCATGACAAAGGCCACGCAGCAGACCGCCGAACCCGCGCATGCACCCCAGGGCGCTGACCGGCCCACGAAGACCCAGCACCACTCCGGGGCACAGAAGCCGGGCGCGAAGCCCGAGCCGAACGAAGCCCTCAAGTCGATGTCCATGGCGGACCTGCAGGCGAAGCTGGGGTCGTCGCCGGATGGCCTCGCTCAAGCCGAGGCGCAAAAACGGCTGACCCAATATGGGCCCAACGAGATTGAAGAAAAAAAGACCAATGAGCTCTTAAAATTCCTCAGCTATTTCTGGGGTCCCATCCCCTGGATGATCGAAGCGGCTGTGATCCTTTCGGCGGTGGCCCGGCACTGGCCGGACTTTGGCATCATCCTTCTCCTGCTTCTGGCCAACGCCGTGGTTGGATTTTGGGAAGAACATCAGGCGGGCAACGCCATCGCCGCCCTAAAGGCGAAGCTCGCGATCAAGGCCAGGGTGAGACGCGATGGGAAGTGGATCAGCGCGGCCGCGCGTGATTTGGTGCCGGGCGATGTCATCCGCGTGCGCCTAGGCGACATCGTGCCGGCGGATGCGCGCTTGCTGGAGGGCGACCCGATAGAAGTGGATCAGTCCGCGCTGACGGGAGAATCATTGCCCGCCACGCGCAAGTCCGGCGAGGCAGTGTTCTCGGGTTCAATCGTCCGGCAGGGTGAAATCGGCGCACTGGTCTATGCCACGGGCGCCAACACCTATTTCGGCAAGACGGCGCAACTGGTGCAGGAGGCGCACACCGTCAGCCACTTTCAACGCGCCGTGCTGAAGATTGGCAATTACTTAATCATCCTCGCGGTGACGCTGGTCGCGGTGATAATTTTAGTCGCGCTTTTCCGGGGCGACCCGATCCTCACCACGCTGCAGTTCGCCCTGGTGCTGACCGTGGCCGCGATTCCGGTGGCCATGCCCACGGTGCTGTCCGTAACCATGGCGGCCGGCGCGCGCCTCCTCGCCAAAAAAGAGGCGATCGTAACCCGGCTGTCGGCGATCGAGGAATTGGCTGGCGTGGACATATTGTGCTCGGACAAGACCGGCACGCTCACCCAGAACAAGCTGACGCTGGGAGATCCGTTCAGCGTGAGCGGGATTTCTGCCGGTCAAGTCATCCTGAACGCCGCGCTGGCGTCGCGCGCGGACGATAAGGACACCATCGACTTGGCGGTGCTGGGCGGGCTGAAAAGCGATCAGGCCTTGAAGGGCTACGAGGTGGTTCATTTTCAGCCGTTCGACCCGGTGCACAAGCGCACGGAAGCCATCGTCAAGGGCAAGGACGGAAAGGCGTTCAAGGTTGCGAAGGGCGCGCCGCAAGTGATCCTCGCGTTGTCGGCAAATGCCGGTGAGGTCAAGCCTGCCGTCGAAAAAGCCATCAATGAATTTGCGGCGCGCGGCTTTCGTTCACTGGGCGTGGCGCGCGCGGAAGGCGATGGGCAATGGCAGTTTCTTGGCGTGCTGCCTCTGTTCGATCCGCCACGCGAGGATGCCAAGACAACCATCGCGACCGCCCGGCAGATGGGCGTAAGCGTCAAGATGGTCACGGGCGATCAACTCGCCATCGCCCAGGAAACGGCCAAGAAATTAGGGATGGGCACAAATATCCTCGATGCCAGCGGCTTCGGTGACACGAAGCATCATGAGACCGCGCAATTGGCCGAGGCCATTGAGAAAGCCGACGGTTTCGCCCAGGTGTTCCCGGAACACAAATTCCATATTGTCGATGTCCTGCAGCAACGCGGCCATATCGTCGGCATGACAGGCGACGGGGTGAACGACGCCCCCGCGCTGAAGAAAGCCGACTGCGGCATTGCTGTTTCGGGCGCCACGGACGCGGCGCGCGCGGCGGCAGCCATTGTGCTGATGACGCCTGGCCTCTCGGTGATCATCGATGCCATCAAGGAGAGCCGCAAAATTTTCCAGCGGATGAACGGCTATGCGATCTATCGCATCGCTGAGACGCTGCGCGTGCTGTTGTTCATGACGCTGGCGATCCTGATCTTCAACTTCTACCCTTTGACTGCGGTGATGATCGTGATGCTGGCATTGCTCAACGACGGCGCCATCCTGTCCATCGCCTACGACAATGTTCATAACAAGGATCAGCCCGAGGCCTGGAACATGCCGGTGGTGCTGGGGATCGCCACCGTGCTGGGCATCGTCGGCCCCATGGCTGCGTTCGGCCTGTTCTACCTGGGCGACCGCGTTTTTCACCTCGACCGTCCGCATCTTCAGACCCTGATGTACCTGATGCTGTCCGTGGCTGGGCATCTTACGATTTTTCAGACACGCACGCGAGGCCCGTTCTGGTCCATTCGCCCCGCGAAGGTACTCTTGATAGCGGTGTTTGGCACGCAAACGGTCGCGACCCTGATCGCGGTTTACGGGCTGTTCATGACACCGCTCGGCTGGGGTTGGGCCTTGTTCGTTTGGGGCTACGCACTTGCTTGGTTCCTCGTGACCGACCGTGTGAAACTGCTCGCATATCGGATTTTCGATCCAACCGCGGCCCCCCTATTGGCCAGGGAGCCCGACGCCGCGACAGCGCAGTTCGCCAAGTGAGGCAATTAACCCTTATGAGCGGCAAGGCCGCCGTGAAGGCATCCTGGCAGCCCCGGAGATTCGGAAAGACAAGATCCCCCAAAATGAACCGGATAACGGATGCGGCCAGTACCGCTGGAAAGAAAGCGATGAAAATACACTCAAAGGACTTCCGCCTGCACGAGGGAGACGAGGTCAACCTCGAAAAGTGGCCGACCCTGGTCGATCCTTTTTACAAGTCGAAGGAGCATTATGAACGCCTTCTGCAGGACCACGTTGGGCAGCTGAGCGCGATGCAGCAGCTCCACTATGCTTCCAACCGGCACGCTCTCCTCTTGATCTTTCAGGCCATGGACGCGGCGGGAAAAGACGGTGCCATCAAGCATGTGATGTCCGGGGTCAACCCGCAGGGTTGCCAGGTGTTCAGCTTCAAACATCCCAGCGCCACCGAATTGGAACACGATTTTCTCTGGCGCACCACGCGCGATCTGCCCGAGCGCGGGCGGATCGGCATCTTCAACAGATCCTATTACGAGGAGGTGCTGATCGTCCGGGTACATCCCGAACTTCTCGACAGCGAAGGGCTGCCGGATGCGCCTCCTGGCAGCAAGACGGTCTGGCACGACCGCTATCGTTCCATCCTGGACTTGGAGAGACACCTCCACAGCAATGGAACCCGAATCGTGAAGTTCTTCCTCCACCTCTCGGAGGAAGAACAGCGGAAGCGCTTTCTGGCGCGTATCGACGAGCCAGACAAGAACTGGAAAGTCAGCCTTGCTGACATCGAAGAGAGGAAGTTCTGGGAGAAGTACATGAAGGCTTATGAGGAATGCCTCGGTGCGACCAGCACGAGCGATTGTCCCTGGTACATCGTTCCCGCGGACGATAAAGAAAATGCCCGGCTTATTGTGTCGCAGATTGTCCTCGATACGTTCAAAGGACTGAAAA
>JBKQIH010000026.1:0-43864 GCA_052148445.1 Rhodomicrobium sp. | reverse complement strand
AGCGCCGCATCAGCCCGGCCGATGGCGAAGCGCTCTTGGCCCGCATCCATCCCGCCACGGACTTCGCCGCGCTCGCCGATGTGGACTACATCATCGAGGCGGTCTTCGAGGATCGCGCCATCAAGGCGGACGTCACGAAGCGCGTCGAAGCCGTGATCCGGCCGGGCGTTATCTTCGGGTCGAACACCTCCACGCTGCCGATCACCGGCCTTGCCGAGGCGAGTTCGCGCGCCGATAAGTTCATCGGCATTCACTTCTTCTCGCCCGCCGAGAAGATGCCGCTGGTCGAGGTGATCCGCGGCAAGCAAACGAGCGACGAAGCCCTGGCCATAACGCTCGACTTCGTGCAGGCGATTAAGAAGACGCCCATCGTCGTCAACGATGGGCGCGGCTTCTTCACCTCGCGCTTCTGCGGCTGCTATATCGGCGAAGGCGAGATCATGCTGACCGAGGGGATCCCCGCGGCGCTGATCGAGGGCGCGGGCAAGCTCGCCGGCATGCCGGTCGGGCCTCTTGCGCTCGCCGACGAAACCGCCATCGACCTCGGCTGGAAAATCCACAAAGCGGCCGAAAACGATCTCGGCGCGGCCTACACGCCGAGCGCGGCCGTGGGCGTTATGGAGACCATGTATGTGAAAAACGGCCGGGCGGGCCGCAAGAACGGCAAGGGCTTCTACGATTATCCGGAGAAGGGGCAGAAGAGCCTTTGGCCGGGCCTCGCCGAGCTGTTTCCGTCCAAGCAGGAGCCGGAATGGCCAGCCGTCGAGGAGCTGAAGAAGCGGCTGCTCTACGCGCAGGCGCTCGATGCCGTACGCTGCATGGAAGAAGGCGTGCTGACCGCGCCCGAGGACGGCGACGTTGGCGGCATTTTCGGCCTCGGTTTCGCGCCATACACCGGCGGGCCGATTAGCCTTGTCGATACGGTGGGCATCGCCAAGTTCATCGCGGAATGCGAAGCGCTCGCGCAGAAATATGGCGACCGGTTCGCGCCCCCGAAGCTTCTTCGCGACATGGCAGCTAAAGGCGAAACGTTCTACCCCGCAGCGGCTTAGCGAATAAAACGTCGCCTCGGTCCAAACGGGCCGGGGCAAGGCAGCGCTGACAGATTGGTCTTTGCGCGCACTCCCAGCCCGAATCGCCGTCAATTGCGAGCGTAGCGAAGCAATCCAGGCTTAAGTCACTGACGTTGCACTGGATCGCCACGGTGGCCAGGGCCGCCTCGCGACGACCGTGTGTCCGATTCTGCGCACACTGCCCTAAGCGAAGGGATGCACAGGTTCGGCGTGATGCTTGGTGCCCGCCTCGCCTTCGCCGTTGGTTTCGACGAGATACACCTCATAACCCCATAGATTGGCGAGGTGCTGGAGCACGCGCTCCGCATCGTCCTCCTCCAGCGAGATGCCATCGACAAGCTGGTGCCGCAGCTCCAGCCGCCTATCGCCTTCGAGATCGACATCGACAATCTGAATGTCGGGATCGTGGCGCGAGACATCGTAATGGCGCGACAGAGCGCGGCGCACCCTCGTGTAACCGCGCTCGTCATGGATCGCGTCCACGGAGAGGTCTTTTTCCTTGTGATCGTCGGTGACCAGGAAAAGGCCGAGCTTGCGGATGATGTTCGGGCTCAAAAACTGCGAGACGAAGCTTTCGTCGCGGTAATTGGCCCACACATCCTTGAGCGTGCCCATCGGATCTTTATTGCCGGCGATCTCCGGGAACCACTGGCGGTCCTCGGTTTCGGGATTGACGCAGATACGCTCGATGTCCTTCATCATCGCAAATCCGAGCGCATAGGGGTTGATCCCGTGATAGCGCCGGTCGTCGAAGCTGGGCTGTGCGACAACATTCGTATGCGAGTGCAAGAATTCCAGATAGGAGCCCTCGGAGATCTGGCCCTTGTCGAGAAGGCGCCCCATGATTTCGTAATGGGTATAGGTCGCGCAGCCCTCGTTCATCATCTTCGTCTGGCGCTGTGGATAAAAATACTGCGCGATCAGGCGGACGATCCGGATCACCTCGCGTTGCCAGGGCCGGAGGCGCGGCGCGGTCTTCTCAAGAAAATAAAGGACGTTTTCTTCCGGCAAGCCGAGGAGCGAGCGGCGCCGGTCCCGTTCGGAGCGCTTCTTCACCTTTTTGCCTTGCTCGGGCACGGTGCGCCAAAGATCGTTGAAAAGGCGCTCCCCGTGCTCGCGGCGTTCCCGCTCGCGCTTTTCTTCGGAGCGAAGGTCGATGGACCGCTTGCCTGGATAGCGGTGCACACCTTGATATTGCAGCGCATGCGCCGCGTCGAGCACGCGCTCGACCTCGGCGACGCCATGGCGGTCCTCGCACTCCGCGATGTAGTTTTTGGCGAAGGCGAGGTAATCGAGAATTCCGTCCGCGTCGGTCCACTGCTTGAAAACATAGTTGTTCTTGAAGAAGTGGTTATGACCGATGGCCGCGTGCGCGAGCACGAGGGCCTGCATCGTGGCGGTATTCTCTTCGAGAAGATACACCACGCAAGGGTTTGAATTGATGACGATTTCGTAGGCGAGGCCTTGCCAGCCCTTGCGGTAAAGCGTTTCGTTGCGGACGAACTGCTTGCCGAACGACCAATGCCGGTAAAACAACGGCATGCCAGTCGAGGCGTAGGCGTCGAGCATCTGCTCGGTCGTAATGACCTCGATGCGCGGGCGATAGATGTCGAGCCCAAGCTCGCCGAGGCCAATCTTCGCGATGCTGTCGTAGACCCTGGCAATTGTGTCGAAGTCCCAATCGGCGTCCTCGAACAAAAGCTTATTCCCAGCTGGCTTAATCTTCATCGCGCCCCCGCTGACGCTGCATGGCTTTTCCGCTCAAAAAGTTCGCGGAATACAGGATAGATATCGCGGCGGTCGCGAACCTTGCGCATCGCCATTGGAACTTGTGGAGCTTGGATAAGTTCGAAGGCGCGCCAAAGCGTGCTCGGGGGTTCACCGCCGCGGCGCCGCTCCTCCGGCTCGCGCCCGACCTCGATGTAAGCGTAATACTGACACAACGGCAGGATGACATTTTTCAAAAGCGCAACCGTCTTCTCGTTGTCGATCGGCAGGTTATCTCCGTCCGACGCCTGAGCCGCGTAGATGTTCCATGCGTTCGCTGGAAAACGGTCCGCCAGCACACGTACCATTTCCTCAAGGGCCGTGGAAACGACAGTGCCGCCGGTTTCGCGGCTGTTGAAGAATGTCTCCTCATCGACCTCCTTCGCCTCGTGCGTGTGGCGGATGAAGACCACCTCCACATAGCGGTAACGGCGGCTCAAGAACAAATAGAGCAGGCTGTAGAAGCGCTTGGCGAGGTCCTTCAGATGCTCGTCCATGGAACCGGACACATCCATGAGGCAGAACATCACGGCTTGAGCTACCGGCTTCGGCACGGACTCGTAGCGCCGGTACCGCACATCCACCGGGTCGATGAAGGGGATGGCGCGAGCGCGCACGCCTTGGCGCTCCAACCGGGCGCGAACGCTCTGGATTTCGTCCGGGTCCGCCCCCGACTCCTCGAGTTCCTTAAGCCGGTCTTCAAGCGCCGCGATCTCGTCCGGCTTCGGCCGCTTGAGCGCGATGCGGCGCGAAAGGCTGTTGCGCATCGTGCGCGGAACCGACAGCTGGGAGGGCGGGCCTGACGAGCGGTAACCGGCCCGCCTCGGCTGGGTCTTCTCCTCGCCCATGACTTGGCGTTTGGCGAGGTCGGGCAGCTCCAGATCTTCAAGGAAGAGGTCGATGAATTCGTCGTCCGAGAGGACGAAGCGGAACTCGTCCTCGCCCTCTCCATCGGCGCTCGCACCGCCCGCACCGCCGCCCGAGGGCGGCCGTTCGATGGTATCGCCTTCTATATAGTTCTTATTGCCGGGGAGAAGGTATTCGCGGAAACCGCCCTTGCTGCTGCGCCGCAGGCTAGGTTCCCGCACACCGTCTGCCGGCACGGTAATCTCACCGCCCCGCCCGGCATCGGTGACTTTGCGGTCCTTCGATGCCTCCCGGACCGCGTGCCTGACCAATGACCTCGCCCGGCGGATGAACCGCTGGCGGTTGCCTAAACTTTTGCCGCTCGCGTCGCGGCGCCGGTCGATGATGTGCACGGTTCGTTAGCCAGCCTGCCTTACCCGCATGTACCACTCCACGAGCCTGCGGACTTGCCGCTCCGTATAGCCGCGCGCCACCATGCGCTCGACGAATTCGCTGTGCTTTTTCTCGGTCTCGCTGTCCTTTTTCGAGCCGAAACTAATCACAGGGAGCAGATCCTCCACTTGGCTGAACATGCGGCGCTCGATCACTTCGCGGATTTTTTCGTAGCTTGTCCAGGAAGGGTTCTTGCCGCCGCGCTGAGCCCTCGCCCGCAGTGTAAACTTGACCACCTCGTTGCGGAAGTCCTTTGGATTGGCGATCCCGGCCGGCTTCTCAATCTTCGAAAGCTCTTGATTTAAAAGCTCCCGGTTCATGAGCTGGCCGGTGTCTTGATCCTTGAAATCCTGATCCTCGATCCAGGCGTCGGCATAGGCCACGTAGCGGTCGAAAAGGTTCTGGCCGTAATCGGAATAGGATTCGAGATAGGCTTTCTGGATCTCGTGCCCGATGAATTCCGAATAGCGCGGCCCAAGCTCCGCCTTGATGAACTCGATATAGGTGTTCTCGACATCGTCCGGGAACTGCTCCCTGCGGATGGCCTGTTCAAGCACATACATGAGGTGAACCGGATCGGCGGCAACCTCCTGCGTATCGTGATTGTAGGTCGCCGACAGCGTTTTGAAAGCGAAGCGCGTGGAGATGCCATCCATACCCTCGTCGATGCCGCCATGGTCGCGGTATTCCTGCATCGTGCGGGCTTTGGGGTCGATCTCCTTCAAGCTCTCGCCGTTATAGACCCGCATTTTCGCATAAACGCTCGAATTCTCGTGCGGCTTCAGACGCGATAGCACCGAGAAGCGCGCGAGCATGTCGAGGGTACCCGGCGCGCAAGGCGCGGTTGCGAGCTCCGAGCTGCGAATGAGCTTCTGATAGATCTTCTCTTCCTCAAGGACGCGCAGGCAATACGGAACCTTGATGACGAAGATGCGGTCGATGAAGGCTTCGTTGGTCTTGTTGTTCTTGAAGGTGCGCCATTCGGCCTCGTTCGAATGAGCCATGACGATGCCGTTGAACGGGATCGAACCGATATTCTCGGAGCCGACGTAATTCGACTCCTGCGTTGCGGTCAGAAGCGGATGCAGCATCTTGATCGGCGCTTTGAACATCTCGACGAATTCGAGCACGCCCTGGTTCGCGCGGTTGAGGCCGCCCGAATAGGAATAGGCGTCGGGGTCGTTCTGTGCGAGCAGCTCAAGCCGGCGGATATCGACCTTGCCGACGAGCGAGGACACGTCCTGATTGTTCTCGTCGCCGGGCTCGGTTTTCGCGATAGCGATCTGCCGCAACCGCGACGGCATCAGCTTGGCGACACGGAACTTCGTAATGTCGCCGCCGAACTCATCGAGCCGCTTCAGGCACCAGGGGCTCATCATCCCCGTCAAGCGCCGGCGCGGTACGCCATACTCGCTCTCTATCCTTTCGCCCATGATCTCAGGATCGAACAGACAGAGCGGGCTTTCGAAGATCGGGCTCAACTCGTCGCCCGCCTTCAGCACGTAGATCGGCCTCAGCTCCATGAGCGCCTTGATGCGCTCGGCGAGCGACGATTTGCCGCCGCCAACCGGGCCGAGCAAATAGAGGATCTGCTTGCGCTCTTCCAGGCCCTGCGCTCCTTGGCGGAAGAAAGCGACGATCCGCTCGATCGTCTCCTCCATGCCGTAGAACTCAGCGAAGGCAGGATACATCCGGATGGTCCGGTTCATGAAAATGCGGCCGAGGCGCGCATCCTTCGCGGTATCCACCATCTGAGGCTCGCCAATCGCAGCGAGCAGCCGCTCATGCGGCGAAGCATACATAAGTGGATCGGCCTTGCATCCTTTAAGGAACTCGGCCAACGTCATCACCGTTTCGCGCTTCGCTTCGAAGCTACGCGCATAGGTATCAAACAAGTCAGTCGACATCGCGACCCCGCTGATCGTTAAGACCAAATCCTGGCGCGCGGGTCAGTCTCTGACCGCGCGGGGCCAGGTCATGCGAAACCGTTCTTGCGGTTCCACTCGCCGTCTGCTCTCCCATGGAAATGGCAGGAGAGAGCGTTCTACTTTTATGTCGTTCGTAGGGTGACCAATGGAAGGGGGTCCATTCGCCCAACGCTAAATTAAACGTCTTTTTCGAAGGCTGACCCAATGCTAAAACCGCTTCCTAACTGTAACTGCGCATTCCTGTGCGAAGCTATGCAAACCGGATGCCGATTGCCCTGCGGGTGCAAGACCCAGCGCATAAATTATAAGCACGCGCATCGCTCTTGAAAAGCTCAACCTTATGGAGAGACGCTGTTAGCGATGCCGCGATGGTGCAAATATGCCTCACGAAGAAGGCGGCGGCGAGGCCGGCAGAAAAAATGCGCTAAGCGAATGAATTAAATAAAGGATATTTAATGAAAGAGCGCGGTTTCCCGCGCCCCCTCGAACTTGCCTTAGGCGAGTTGAAGATTCCCCGCCGAGGTCTTCCCGGTGCGCCGGTCGGTCTGGATCTCGAAGGAAACCTTCTGACCCTCGACAAGGCCGCGCAAACCCGAGCGCTCAAGGGCGCTGACATGGACGAAAACATCCTTGCCGCCGTCGTCCGGCTGGATGAAGCCGTAGCCCTTTTGACTGTTATACCATTTTACGACGCCCATATTCATGGGGTAGTTCCTTTCGCTAGCGATGCACAAAGCCGCGTCTGGGGACGCGGCGGTCTTCGAAGTTTGGAGAGAGGTAGGAACACGTGCGCCAGATCGCGAAAGGCGAGGCGGAAACGGCCCAATCGTCCGGCCCAAATCGATCCTCATAGGATAATCCGCAGCGCTTCTCGCCGCAACCTCATTCCGGCTCGAAAGCCTCAAGTCCCCATCTCTTTTGCTGACGAGGCTTAAGCAAATATTCCAGCTCCCGCAGACGCGTGTTTACGCCTGCGGGAACTGCGTTCAAGCCGCAAAACTGAGACGGTTCTGGAACAGCTCACTTGGCCAGATAGTTGCGGTGCACCCACTCTCCGCCCGGACGAGCGGCTTCAACAAAAAGAGCCGCAGGGGTATCGCGCGTCTCCTGCAGGGCAAGGGTGCCTATGTTTTGGGCAGTCGATTTGCCTGTTTCGGCGGCGGCTAGGAAGGCCCGCACCGCTTCAATTGAGGGCGCAGCGGCAGCGGCCGCGTCTTTCCTTTCGCCAACAGCCTCGGTCACGCTCGCGTTCAAAAGCTTCACCCACATTTTGCGGAAGAGGCCGTTCGATGGGTAAATGTCGGCGCTGTTGATGCGGCCATTGACCGCAAATACGAAGCCGGCAATGTCAGCTGCGGAGGCTTTGTCCTCCAGCGCTTTCACATATTCTGCGCGAAGCTCCTTCAACTTGCTATTCTCGAGCGAAAGTTCGAGGCTCGTCGCGGAGGCAGGAGACGCGACCGGCGCTGCCACACCCGCCGACAACTTGTCCTGCGTCCTTGCCACCTCCTTCCAAACGGCGCGCTGACGCGAACCCGTATCGTCGTATGCGTAGCCGGCACGGCCTGCCACGGCCTGCGCCGGCGCTTTCATGGCGAGCTTTGCCTCGCGGGAGGGAAGCGAATTGTAGGAGCCGGCAAATTTTGTCGCATCTTCCGCGCCGCGCGCGCTCCAGCGTCCATGCTCGACGCAATAGGACGCGACGGGAATTTCACCGGATTTCCGGGGCAGCACGAAGCTCGCCGTCAAGACGCGGTCCTGCCGGCCGCCCTTCACGATATCGCCCGATTGAATATAGACGTCCTCATCGCCGAGATTCTCGATTCTCAGCTCGTTGACGGAGCCGGTTTCGACCACGTGCACCGTCTCTTTGGCCATGGCTTCTTGCAGTGTCAGGGGAACCGGTCCCGGTGCACTTGGCGCATGGACGAAGTAGATGGCAAGATTGCCATGGGTGAACGGTCCCGAAATTGCGGGCTCTGCGGCCTGTGCCCTGCCAGGAAGAGCGGCGGTAACAACGGTGGCCGCCGCGGCAAGGGCGGCAAACATAAGCATGCGCATGAGAAGACTCCCTTAGCAGTTAAAAGCGCCTTATCGAAAGCGCTTATAAACAAGGGAAGGTAACGCCTGGACCGGCGCGGAATATTGCTCGAATAGGCACATTTTTGCGGAAAGGAGGCGCACAAATCCGGCGCAATCCGTTCCGGAAACGTTTTTAAAGCCCGTTCAGCGGGACTTTCAGAAAGCTCTTGCCACCGGCTTCGGGCGCGGGAAGGTGGCCTGCACGCATATTGACCTGGATCGACGGAATGATGAGCTTCGGCATGGCGAGCGTCTTATCGCGCGCGCTGCGCATGGCCACGAACTCGTCCTCGCCGATGCCGTCGTGGACGTGAATATTGTTGGCGCGCTCCTCGGCCACAGTCGTTTGCCAGCGGATCTCGCGTTTATTGGGGCCATAGTCGTGGCACATGAATAAGCGCATCTCAGGCGGAAGGCTCAAGACTTTCTTGATCGACCGGTAAAGCTGCCTTGCATCGCCGCCCGGGAAATCGGCGCGCGCCGTGCCGCCATCGGGCATGAACAGCGTGTCGCCCACGAACGCCGCGTTCCCGATCGCATGCGTCATGCAGGCAGGTGTATGGCCCGGCGTGTGCATCGCGAAAGCATTTAGCCCACCGATGGTGTAGGTGCCGCCATCGTTGAAGAGCCGGTCGAATTGGCTGCCGTCGCGCTGAAATTCCGTGCCCTCGTTGAAGATTTTTCCGAACGCCTCCTGAATTTCACGGATGTGCTCGCCGATGCCAATCTTGCCGCCGAGTTTCTCCTGGATGTAGGGCGCGGCGGAGAGGTGATCGGCGTGGGCATGGGTTTCGATGAGCCATTCGAGTTTGAGGCCGTGCTTGCGGATATATTCGATCATGCGATCCGCCGATTGAAACCCGATGCGGCCTGCGGCGTAATCGAAATCCAAGACCGGGTCGATCACCGCGCAAGCCTTCGAAGCCGGGTCTCGGACCACGTAGCTGATGGTGTTTGAATCGGGATCGAAAAACGCCTGAACCTCCGGGGTCTGGCTCATGTCAATCGGATAGGATATCCCGGTCACGAAGTCCTCCTCATCTCAGCTTCGCGCGGGCGGAAGAGCGGCCCAGAATTTCCGAGCGAGTTAGTCAGACTTTAGGTAAGCATGCGCTTCTCAGTGTGCAACGGGGCGAAGCGGTTCTTACCGGATCCGGTCGATCGCTATGCCGGCCATCCTTGTCATCCCGTGCGCGCAGCGGCACTGCGCACCGCAGCGCGCACGGATGAGACTGCGGACGGTATCAACCGGCTCGTGGTTCACAACCGGGGCAGCGCTCGACCTCAATTGTGATGTGGCTTAGCTGAGGCAACGCTGCCAGCTTGTCCTTATAGGCTTGCGGCGATTTTGGGTTGCCGGACAGGATCGACACCATGGCCGCATAGTGCCCAGGCCCGACGCGCCACAGATGCAGATCCGAGACGGCGTCGCCACCGGTTTCGAGTGTGACGCGCATGGCCTTCGCGAGATGCCGGTCCGGCACCGAATCGAGCAGAATGCCGCCCGATTGCCGCGCCAAGCCATAGGACCAGCTGAGAATCACGGCCGTGCCAAAGAGCCCCACGATGGGGTCCATGAACGGCCAGCCCGCGAGCTTGGCGGTCAAGAGACCGCCGATTGCCAGCAGCGAAACCAGCGCATCGGCCAGAACGTGAACATAGGCCGCGCGCAGATTGAGATCGCGATCGTGGCGGGGATGGCCTCGCGCATGGGCGTGGCGGCCATCGTGGGCGTGGCCATGATCGTGATGGTGATCGTGATCGTGCCCCTCAACGTGAGAATGATGGTGATGATGATCGTCGCAGAGCAGCACTGCGCTCACGATGTTGACCACAAGGCCGAGCCCCGCGATGGCAATAGCCTCGTTGTAATAGATCGCGACCGGATGCAGGAGGCGGACGGCGCTTTCATAGGCGATCAGGATGGCGATCATGCCAAGGATGATCGCGCTTGTGAAACTCGCGAGATCGCCCATCTTGCCGGTGCCGAAGGCGAAACGCTCGTCATGCACGTGGCGCCGCGCATATAAATATGCGAGCGCCGAGATGGTGAGCGCGGCGGCGTGGGTCGACATATGCCAGCCATCGGCAACGAGCGCCAGCGAGCCGGCGAGCGTGCCGCCCACGATCTCGGCGATCATCATGATCGTTGTCAGGGCGACCACAGCCCATACGCGCTTCGCATTTTCGTCATGGCGCGGCCCGAGGAAGACGTGGCTGTGCTGAAACTCTTCTACCGGATGGACGTGGCCTGAACTCATGGGCGCCCCGCTAAACGGCCTCCGGTCCGGCCCAAAGATCGTACGCATCAGATTCGGTGATCGTGGCGCGGACGATATCTCCGGGAGCCAGACCCGCGGCGTCATCGATGAAAACGCTGCCGTCGATCTCGGGTGCGTCCCAGGCGCTGCGGCCGGTGGCACCATCCTCGTCCACCTCGTCGATCAGCACCTCGACGGTCTTCCCAACTTGCGCGGCCAGCACCCCGGCGCTCACCTCGCGCTGAACCTCCATGAAGCGTTCATAGCGTTCGGTCTTTACATCCTCAGGCACATGGCCTTCCAGAGCCCGGCTTGCGGCCCCATCCACATTTTCGTATTTGAAGCAGCCGACGCGCGTGAGCCGCGCCTCACGCAGCCAGTCCAGGAGCACCGCGAAATCCTCCTCCGTTTCACCTGGGAAACCAACGATAAACGTCGAGCGGAGCCCCAGACCGGGGCAAACCTCCCGCCAGCGCGCTATACGCTCCAAGGTTTTTTCCTGGTTCGCCGGGCGGCGCATCGCCTTCAGCACAGAGGGCGAGGCATGCTGGAACGGGATATCGAGATAGGGCAAGATTCTGCCCTCCGCCATCAGCGGCAGAACCTCGTCCACATGCGGATAAGGATAAACATAAAGCAGCCGCACCCACACCCCAAGCTCTGAAAGCGCCTCGCAAAGCTCCGTCAGCCGGGCCTTGACGGGCGATCCGCGCCAAGAACTCTGCGCATATTTGAGATCGGTGCCATAGGCGCTCGTGTCCTGGCTGATGACCAGCAGCTCTTTCACGCCCTGCGCCGCAAGCGCTTCCGCCTCGGCCAGCACATCGCTTGCCTGGCGGCTCGCAAGATCGCCGCGGATGCTTGGAATGATGCAGAAAGAGCAGCGGTTGTGGCAGCCCTCGGAAATTTTCAAGTAAGCGTAATGCGGGGGCGTGAGGCGCAAACCGGCGCGCGGCACAAGGTCCAGGAACGGCGCGTGCGGCGCGGGGGCTGCCGCGTGGATCGCGTTCATGACGGCGTCGTATTGATGCGGGCCCGTGACGGCGAGCACGTCCGGGAAGGCATCGCGGATGCGCTTATCCTCCACGCCGAAGCAGCCGGTCACGATCACGCGGCCGTTTTCAGCAATGGCCTCGCCAATCGCTTCCAGGCTTTCCGCCTTGGCGCTATCGAGAAACCCGCAGGTGTTGACCACGACAAGGTCCGCGCCGTCGTAGTCCGGCGCAATGGCATAGCCCTCGGCGCGCAGCCGCGTCAGAATGCGCTCGGAATCGACTAGCGCTTTCGCGCAGCCGAGGCTGACAAAGCCGACTTTGGGCGCTGCCGCCTGGGTTTGTTTTTTAGCTGTCTGCATGACTCGATGTGCCGGAATGATAAGGGCGCCCCATGGCGCTCCGGTCATGTAATGCGTTCCGGCTTCTTTATAAAGCGCATAACCGGTGGACCGGCCGGCAGCCGCCCGGCCATCGGCAGTGCCACGGCGGACCCTCACTCCGCACGCCCGGCGCTTCACTGAAGAAATGCCCGCCTCTCAGGCTCTGCCGGCAAACCCGAAGAAGATCGATTAACGCTACTGAAACTTTTTTGGCAAAACGGCGTAGACTCTCAGAGGCGGCGCCATGCGGCCACCGGACTTGGCCGCGATAGAAGGGCTTCGGAAATGATCGAACTTGTCTTGACGGTTTGCGCACTCGCGCAACCTACCGCGTGCCGGGATCAGCATCTACTGTTCGAATCGGACAACACCCCCCGGCAATGTATGACCATCGCTCCGCCGTTCATAGCACAATGGGGTGAGGAACATCCCGACTGGTTCGTTCAGCGCTGGCGGTGCCAATATCCCAAAGCCGAGAAAGACACGTAGGCTTACCCCGGACCCGCGCAGCGGCGGCGGAAGGGAACGGCCAAGCTCGGGCATCGCCATGTCCGGGGAACTCGATGTCCGCAGCCTGGACATGGCTGTGATATGGCTTGGCCCCGCACGCTTCCAGCTGCCGGAGAACGGCACGCTTAAGACGGTGTGAGAAACAGACCTCGCGCTAGAGAAGTTCGGTAAGCCAGAACGAAAAGAGGCCGCTCAAGGCGAGCCGGACATTTTTTTCGTCGATTACCAGCTTGAACCCGAGTGTGAGATCGCAGGGGACGAGTTCAAGGCCGTCGAATGGAAGTGCGGAAAGTAACGCCGGAATTCAGGGGAAACCTCAATCGGCATAAGGTCCAGCGTGTCCTTTAGCATATTGGCAAGGCCTTGGCGGTATCGTTTGTTACACGAAACTGCTGATATCTTCTTGGTTTTGCCATGTTGTAGCTTTGAACTATGACAACCGAGGAAAGAAGGTGTTCAACAGAACGACGATATTCGTTCCCTTTCGGGAGCGGGGGAGTTGCACGATGAGAAAGACTTTCTTTATGGCGTCCGCCATGATCTTGGTTTCGCTTGCGGCTGTCGCAAGCGCACCGCGGGCAAGCGCCACAGTTGCATCGCCTACCATGACCGCACCGGATGCCAATGCCGCGCGGGAAACACAAATGACAAAGGTTCAGTGGCGGCATGGCGGCGGCTGGCGCGGCGGACCCGGCTGGCGTGGAGGCCGCGGTTGGGGCGGTCCGGGCTGGCGCGGCGGCTGGCGTGGCGGCTGGCGTGGCGGTCCTGGCTGGCGTCCAGGCTACGGATGGCGTCCAGGCTGGGGCTGGGGCGTACCGGGCCCGTATTACGCCCCCTATTACGCGCCGGCCCCTTACTACGGCCCTGCGCCGTGCTGTGACGGTCCGAGGCCATACGCCGAACCTGCGCCGGCTCCCGAGCCGTACGAACCGCTTAAATAATCGTAGCGATCTCCACAGAGAGGCGGCGGGAATCGCCGCCTTTTTGTTTTTCCCCGTGGCGAACGTCAAATAGGCTATTCGCCGGTGCCAAATTCGCCTAATTTCGAACCATGACGGATTTCGGCATTCTTCCCTCGCAAGCCATCGGATCGCTGATCGAGACCGGCGCGATTTCGGCTACGCAGCCGATTCCGCCTGGGCAGGTACAGCCGGCCAGCCTCGATTTGCGGCTCGGTGCGCGCGCCTTCCGCGTCCGGGCGAGCTTCATGCCGGGGCCCATCGTCACGACAGACGAGCAGATCGAGCGCTTCGTGCTGCACACGATCGACTTGAGCCCTGGCGCGGTCTTGGAGACCGGATGCGTCTATGTTGCCGAGATCGAGGAGCATCTCGCGCTGCCGGCGGACGTGCGCGGTTTCGCCAATCCGAAAAGCTCGACTGGGCGTCTGGACGTTTTCACGCGCATGATCGCCGATCACGCGCCAGGCTTCGATCAAACCGTCGCCGGCTATCGCGGGCGGCTTTACTTGGAAATTTGCCCTCAGACTTTCCCGATCCTCGTGAGATCCGGCTCGCGGCTCTCGCAGATCCGCTTTCGCGGTCCGGGCGCACACGCAGCAGGCACTGCCAGCGATCAGCCGCGCGAGGCCGTGCTTTCGGTCGACCTCTCCGGCGGCGGGCCGTACCCTTTGATCGGCTATCGCGCCAAACGGCATACCGGCGTCATAGACGTCGATCGGGTCGGCGGCTATGAGGTCGACGAATTCTGGGAGCCGCTCCTGGTTACCCCTCAGAAGCGCCTGATCCTCGATCCCGATCAATTCTACATCCTCGCTTCGAAGGAGGCTGTGCGCGTACCGCCAAATTTTGCGGCGGAGATGGAGCCGTTCAATGCGCTCATGGGAGAGTTCCGCGTCCACTACGCGGGCTTCTTCGATCCCGGCTTCGGCATGGCGGAAACCGGCGGCGAGGGAAGCCGCGCGGTGCTGGAGGTGCGCAGCCATAAGGTGCCGTTCATTCTGGAGGACGGACAAGCGATCGGCCGGCTGATCTACGAACCGCTCACCGCGGTTCCCGCGCAGCTTTACGGCCAGGACATCGGCTCGCACTATCAAGCGCAGGCGCTGAAGCTGTCGAAACATTTCCACGAAAGATAGCCCGCCTGCGAACTGGCTCAACCTATGGCGGATGAGAAGTGACCTTCCTATCTATATCGAAATTGGGCAGCCGGGCCAAATTTCGCTCAAGCCACGCTCCAGGATGCGATGCGGAGAGATCCCTATGAATAAGCGTCTAATAAGTATCACGAGAGCCGGTCTGTGCGGCGCGATAATTTTGAGTTCCCTGTCCTTGGTATCGCCGGCTGGCGCAACGCCGCCATCACAGCCGCAGCAGCCACGAGTTTTCGCGCCCAATTGCGCCATACGCCCGCGATGCGTGGAGAATATTTGCCTGCGGATGGGGCGCTGCTCGGTGGGCAGCCACACGCAGCAGGCGGGATGCTTGTTGTATGCCTGCAAGCATGGCGCCCGCTAACCAACGCCGGGCTTAGTTCGTGCTTCCGCCAAAATAGCGCAGCGTGCCGGTGGTCAAAGCGCCGCCGATCACGCATGGAATGCCCGCTTCGACTTGGCCTGCGGCGGCAAGGCCCAGACAGCCGAACGAGATCACCGCCTCGCCAACCGAGCCCATGGTTGCCAGGTCCCGCGTGGAGCCTGGCCCCTTCTTCTTGAGCTCCTCAAGCGCCGCGACGGCGTCTTTGCCAAGGCGCGCCGTATCCACGAGTTCCGCAGCCTCGATGACCTCGGCTAAGATCGGCTTCACCGGCTTGGACTGACGCTCCTGCAGGTGCTTCAAAACGCCGAGCAGTTCGGCATCCCGCGCCGCATTGGATGCGAGCGTGAATTTCGCCATGCTGCCGATGGTGAGTTTCTCGACGGTGTCGCGTTCTTTCGACCAGGGGAGAAGCACCACGATTTGCGCGATGGCGGCTTCGCTGCCCGTGGCGTAGTAGATGCCCCACAACGCATCGATCAGCTCCGGCGAGGATTGGAACGTGATTTGGCGCTTGACCGGCTTCTTTTCCTTGAACATCTCGCCGCTGAAAAAGCCCGTTACCTTGTCCATGCTGGATCGCTGCGTTGGCTCAAGCGACACTTGGTTGAGCACCGGCAATTCGCCATCCAGATATTTTTGCGCCATGACTTGGCGGTTGGGGACGCGAAGCGCCAGCGCGCGCATCAGATCCTTCCATTGCGGCAGCCCGGAATAGGCGAGCGCGCGGATGACGATCCATTGATCCTCGAAAGGCAGCGGAAGGGTCTTATCGATCAGGATCCACGCCTTCGCGCGGTTGGACCCAAGCACGCCTGCGTAAAAGCCCACATACACACCCGAGCTATCCGGGTCTTTGATGGAGCCATGATCGCTGAGGGCCCGGATCACCGCGGGGACCGCCATCGGATCGGGTTTTGCGCGGTAGTTCTTGATCCACTTTAGCACCGCGTCCGGCGAACCGGAGGGCAAAGGCGCCATGGGCGCGGCAGCCGCGGGTCGCAGAAGCGCGGCGATAACGATGAAGACCAACAGGCGGCGCATAGGCTCCTCTGGAACGGATTGGCTCAGCCGGTGTGACCAAGCGGATACGGTGCAATAGCGTAATGCGGCCTGCATGGCCTTTTTGTGGAACGGTGTGTACGGCGCATGTTGAGCGGTGCGCCGCCTCCGGGGGACTCAGCCCTGGAAGTTTCGCAGCACGGCGTCGAGCAGGCCGGGAAACCGCGCGTCGATCTCTGGCTTACGCAGGCTTGAGATGAAGCACACCCCTTCCTTGCGCTGTGCGATCAGACCCGCCTCGCGCAGGATGCGATAGTGATGCGATTGGGTGGACTTGGCGATGTCGAGGCCGGCCACCGCCGCAAAGCAAGCAAGCTCGCCCTTGTCGGCAAGATTTCGCACGATGTGCAGACGCACGGGATCGCTCAGCGCGTATAGCACCGTCTCAAGCTTCAAGTGCACTGCATCGGTGAGCGTCTCGTCGTTCATACGTTAAAGATGGCGCCGTTCACGCTCAGTTCAACGGTTCGGCAATCTTGAACTTCGAATTCAAAAGGCCGCTCCACGCCAGGCCATTGCCACCGTTACGTCACGCCTCTCTTATAGTGCTCCGCTGGGTTTATTGCTGGAGGGACGCATGGCGCAAGCATGGCTGAGACGCATCGCCGCGAGTATCTTCATTTCCGGCCTGCTTGCCGGCGGCTCTCCCCTAGGAGCGCTGGCCCAAAAAGCGAACGATCCCGCCGCCGCCCTCGAAACCCGGTTCCGGCAGCTTTACGCACAAGGCAAATACGCCGACGCGATCCCGATAGCCCAGCAGATGCTGGCCCTCGACGAGCGCCGCCTCGGCAAGGAGCATCCCGATACCCTCACGGACGTGAACAATCTGGCAGAGTTGTATCGAATCCAAGGGCGTTACGGCGAGGCCGAGCCGCTCTATAAGCGCGCGTTGCAGGCATTCGAGCGCCTATACGGCAAGGATAACCCAAAAACGCTGACCGTCCTGAACAACCTGGCTGGGCTTTACGGAGACAAGGGCCGTTACGCGCAAGCCGAGCCCCTTTATACGCGTGTGCTGGCGGTCTATGAACGCACACGGGGCCCTCAGCATCCCGATACGCTCGGCGCCGTCCAGAATTTGGCGTCTCTGTACCATGGGCAGGGCCGCTATGCCGAGGCCGAGCCGCTTTTCAAGCGCGCGGTGGAAGGCTTCGAGCGCGCGCTGGGGCCCGATCATCCTAGCACCCTCGTCAGCGTCAACAATCTGGCGGGACTGTATGAGGCGCAGGGACGTTATGCCGAGGCGGAGCCGCTTTATAAGCGCGCGCTGGAGGCCCGCGAGCGCGTACTCGGCACGAGCCATCCCGATACGCTCTCTAGCGTGAATAATCTGGCCTCACTCTATAAGGCCCAAGGCCGGGCCGTGGAGGCCGTGCGCCTGTTTAGGCGCGCCTACGATGGCTGGGAGCAGCAACTGGGCGCCGATCATCCCCAGACGCTTATCGGGCTGAACAATCTCGCAGGGTTTTATGTAGAGCTGCAGCTCTATAACGAGGCCGAACCGCTTTACAAGCATGCGCTTGAAGCCAGCGAGCGCCAGCTCGGAAAAAAACATCCTCAAACGCTCGCCTTTGTGAACAACCTAGCCTTTCTCTATCACCGCCAAGGACGGTTTGCCGAGGCAGAGCAGCATTACAAGCGTGTGCTCGAGGCGCTGAGGCGCCAGTATGGCGAGGAGCATCCCAGCACCCTCCGCAGCCTCAACAATCTCGCCGGGCTCTACGGCGATCAGGGCCGGAAAGCTGAAGCCAAGGTTCTCTACCAACGCGTGCTGGATATCCGCGAGCGCCTGCTTGGGGCCGGGCATCCCGACACTCTTATCAGCGCCGGTAATCTGGCGGAGCTCGACTTCGAACTCGGCGACTGGGCAGGCGCGGCCGAATTGTGGCGGCGCAGTGCCGGCGCGATCGCCGTTCGTATCCGGCTGGGCGCGGCTAGCGCGGACCAAGCGCTGACGGACAAGCGAAGAGTGGACACCGGCCTGCGCTCCCATTTCTCTCGCCTTATCCGGGCCGTTTACAGGCTGACGCCGCAAGGCGGAACGCCCAGCGCCGGCGATGCAAGCGAGATGTTCGAAACGGCGCAATGGGTGTCCAGCTCCGAGGCTGCGCAATCGATTGCGCAGATGGCGGCGCGCGGCGCCAAGGGCAACCCGGCGCTGGCGGCGCTCGTGCGCGAACGGCAAGATCTCGTCGCGGAATGGCAAAAGCGCGATGCGGCGCGAAACTCCGCGCTGAGCCAGTCTCCAGAGGAGCGCGACTCCGGCGCCGAGGCCGCAAATCTTGCCCGGCTCGCAGCCATCGACAGGCGGGTTGGCGAAATCGATACGCGGTTCAAGGCTGAATTTCCCGGTTACGCGCTACTTTCCAGCCCTGAGCCAATCGCGGCCGTAGAGGTTCAATCTCTTCTGCGGGCCGATGAGGCGCTCGTCCTGTATCTCGACACGGCCGCACTCGGTCCAGCGCCGGAGGAAACCTTCATCTGGGTTGTGACGAAGAGCGAAATTCGCTGGCTGCGCTCCGATCTGGGCAGGGCGGCGCTCAACCGCGAGGTGCAGGCGCTGCGCTGCGGCCTCGATGCCGCGGCGTGGGACGAAGCGTTCTGCGCCACATTGCCCGGCGTGGCTTATAGCAAAGCCGATTGGGAAGCAGGCAAGCCTTTGCCCTTCGACGCCGCCCGCGCGCATAAACTCTACAAGGCGCTGCTGGGCGGGGCCGAAGACCTGATCGCGGACAAGCATCTGTTGATTGTTCCCTCGGGTGCCCTGACCCAACTCCCGTTTCAAGTGCTGGTACAAGCGCTTCCGCAAAATTCAACCGCGGGCGAGCGCATTCGCGAGGTTCCGTTGTTCGGCGTTCAGACCGGCGAACTCTCCGATCAAGACCGGGCTCGCCTCCATTGGACCGGCGAAGACGGAGTGAAGGTCGTAAAATCGGTGCCAGGGAGCCCCGCGGAAACCGCTGGGATCAAGCCTGACGACATCGTTTTGTCGGCCGGCGGCACAAAGGTTCGCACCCCGAAGCAACTCGTTGCGGCTATCCGGGCTTTTGAGGCCGGCGCCCCGGTACAAATCGGTCTGTGGCACGAAGGGAAAAATCGCGAATTCACCGTAACCCTCGCTGGCGCAAAACTGCGGGAATGGCAGCCGTTGTATTTGGAGGGTACGGATGCACGCGCCTTGCCTTGGCTCATCCGGGATCACGCGCTCACGGTGCTACCCGCGGTCTCCTCGCTGAAGGCGCTGCGGAGCGTGGGCCGCCCAAGCGCGGCGCCCTATCCCATGATCGGCTTCGGCAATCCGCTTCTCGACGGGAACCCAAAAAGCTTGGACGATTTGAGGGACGCCCAGCTTGCACGCGAGTTTGAGTTTTGCCTCGGCACCGACTGGGCGCACGTAACGCGCGTACAAGTGGCGCGCCGCGGCATCGCCCAATTAGCGCCCCAAGGGGGCGTAGAGGGCGTCAAACTGCTGCGCTCCCAATCGCCGCTGCCGGAGACAGCCGCTGAGTTATGCTCGGTGGCCCACGATTTGGGAGCCAATCCAGGCGAGATCCGGCTTGGACGCCGCGCCACCGAGCGGGCTGTGAAGCAAATGAGCGAAACGGGCCGGCTCGCCCAATACCGGGTCGTGCATTTCGCCACCCATGCCGCGCTTGCGGGGCAGTTCAAAAACAACAGCGAGCCGGGACTCATCTTGACGCCCCCAACCGAGCCGGATGAGACCGACGATGGCTATCTCACCGCCTCGGAGATCGCCGAGCTAAAGCTCGACGCCGATTGGGTGATCCTGTCGGCGTGCAATACGGCTGCCGGGCGCGAGGAGGATGCCGAGGCCCTGTCCGGGTTCGCGCGTGCCTATATCTATGCCGGGGCCCGCGCTGTGCTGGTTTCGCACTGGGCAGTGGACTCCGATGCAACGGTGAAACTTATCTCCGGCGCCATGAGCCGTCTTGCTTCGGATAAGACCATGGGCCGGGCCGAGGCCGTGCGCCAGTCCATGCTTGCGCTCATAGCGAAGGGCGAGCCATACGAAGCCCATCCGGCCTATTGGGCGCCTTTCGTAGTGGTGGGCGAAGGCGGACCGGTAAAATAGGCCGCTGCCGCTTCCGAAAGTGTAACCGCCATTATAACGGCCCGCGGAATGTGTGGATTACTCCTTGGCGGCCGGTCATTACGTCCGGTGGTATTACATAGTCTTGCGCCGCCGTCGCGGCACAAGGTTCGCCCAAAGGCTGCGCGCCGCTAACCGCGCCTGCTTTTTCCAGCGCGTGGCCGTGCGATAGAGCAACGAGTTTTCCATCCAATATTTCCCATATTTGAAGTTGACCCATCCCCAGGCATGCACGCGGCTGACCAGCCAGATCTTGCGGCTTTGCGGGCGCACCGCTCTCCAAGTCCGGTCGATCAGCACCAAGCTTACGCCTTGCAAGGCGAGCCAGAGCACGATGCCGGACTTCGGCCGTTCCGCGACGAGAATTGTCGCGTAGAGCTTTGCGGGTTCCAGTATGGCGAGCGGTAACGCAATGCTGAAGGTGGCCCAATAGGGCGGAAGGCGGCTCAGCCGGACAAAATAAGGCTCGTAGATATGATCGGCGAAGACCTCAAGGCTCGGTCTTATGTAGTTTTGGACGACAGCCGACTCGGCAATGAGCTTGAAAAGCCACTTAACCTGCGGATGCAGAATAACTATAAAAATCGCAAACAAGACTTGGACGGTATGTCTCACCAATCTGGCGGCAATCCAAAATGGCAGGCGCACGGTGAAGCGCAATCCGGCAACGGCATGCCCGGACAAGCTGGTGGAAGGCCCCTCTGCGGGATCCTTCGGGTTAGGAGTCTGGCTCATGCAGGTCTTTCAATAGGGCGGCTAGCGTAACTTCAACCGTTGTGCACTCGTCCGTCATCGCGAGGCGGCGTTTGCCGCCGCGGCGATCCAGGGCAGGGTCTGCAACCTGAACCTGGATTGCTTCGCTTCGCTCGCAATGACGGCACTCTGCTCTCGCTGAAAACATTCCAAGCTCAGCCGTTTATATCCGAAGCGCGATCCCGTGCACCAAGTTCCTTCGAGGCCCATTCATAAGCCGCATCGCGGAGCATCGCCCATTGCGGCCAATCCATGGGTCCGATCCCTTCTGGGATTGGAATCGCAAAGGTTCGCAATGCACCGGTCTCACCAGGGCCGGCACCGCCAGCACCAAGCACGGTTTCAAGCCGCACACGCTTGTCGATTGACGATTGCGTCAGCCGGAAGAGCGAGGAACCGGTTAAGCTGCGATAGGACATGGACGAGGCGCCGAGCGGCGGCGGATTGGCCTGAAGCAACGTCACGGGCGATGAAGTGAGCCCGCGGGCAGCCGAGACGAGGGCTCCAGTCTCGATTTCTCCGCTTACGAGAATGTCTCCTGCCTCCAAGATAAGCGGCGGCAAAATGCCAGGGGGCGCAAGGCCGGCCCGCACCGCGCCATGCAGCCGGCCTTCCCGGTGAACCTCTGCCGCCCCGGTGGAAAGGGAATGCGAAATCGCGGCGAAGGGCCGCCCGGCCGCCGGAATTTCCAGCCCTTGCAAAGCGCCAACCAGAAAACTATCGAGCGCGGCGGAATCGCAGAGCCCAGCTTCGATCCGGGACGCCCGTTTCCACAGAAGCGGACTGGCAAGCTCCCGGAATATCGCCTCGATGGCTGCGGGTTCCACCCCGCAGGCTAGAAGCCCGGCCGGCAGAATGGCGCTTCCGGCAGCGGTCAGGCACACGGCTGGCTGCCCGTGCGCCTCGAAGGCCTGCAGCGCGCCCCAAATGGCTGCGGCGTACACACCCCGGCTCGCCGCGGCGATGGCATGCCCCTGTCCGAGAAGCGATTGGCACAGGAGGCGGACGGCGTCCGGCTGGGCGAAATCGACCGCTTGCACCGTGGCGTAGCTGCGGAGTTCGAACCATGCGGCGCTCTGCGAAGGCGCGCTTGCGCTCTTTGCGAGCACAAGACGGCACGCTTTTGCACCCCGCACCTCCAAAGCGTGGCGCTCAAGCGCGGAGAGGCCGGTGTCCCCGCCGTTTGCGATGAAGAGAATCCCGTCGGCCTCCTCGATAGCCTCCATCGCAAAATCGCTATCCGCCTCCTCGGGAACGGTGACGGTGATGTCGAATTCAAGCTCCTGCTCCTGGAGCCAATGGGCGATCTCGGGCGTATCGACCGCGAGCGCGCCCGGCATGCCAGCACCGAAGCTCTGGCTACCGAGCAGCCTAACCTCCGCCAGATTCTCCAAGCCGGCAAGCAGCGCTTCTTTCACGCCGGGGTCCAAGCGCCTTTGCGAGCCGGCGGGGCAAACGGCAAGGCGCGAAAGCTTTCCTGCTGCGCGGCGGCTCTGCCCGTTCGAGGGCCATAGGCGGGCAATGAGGGCTCCAAGCAGATCCGGGCTTGTCTGCAAAGCGGCGATAAGATCGTCCCAGCCAAGTGTCAGCAGTACCATATCGCGCAAGGCTACGGCTGTCGCCCGCGCGGGGCTACGCGTGAAGAAAGCCCCGGCCTCGACCGGCTCCCCTTGCCCGGCCTCTTGCGCGCCCGGCTCCGTGGCCGCGATACGGCCGGATACGATAATGCTGAGTTCATCGACGGGCGCGCCCGCATGCGAGGCGGCCTCTCCCTTTGAAATTGTCTTGAGCGCACAAAAGCCGTAGAGCGTTTGCAATTGCTCCGCGTCCAGACCCGCAAAGGCTGGGATCGACGCGAGAAGCTGGATAGTGGGTCCGGTGCCTGCCATGCTCTCTTCTAACGCGGATTCGATGCGGTAATAAAGCGGGTCCGGAAAGATGCCTTGCGCAGGGCGGAATGCATGCTAGAAGTTTATAGCTAGATCGAGGCAGCGAAGGGGTGGGACCATGCATGCCGGTGGAGCGAAGGATGCCGTTCAACGCTGGGGCGGGCGGGTGCCGATTATGCTTGGCGCAACCGGTCACCGCAACATCGAGCCGCAAGATGCAAAGCTGATCGCCGCGCTGAGCAAGCAATGCCGCGAACTCAGAAATAAGTATCCCGACTCGCCCTTTGTGATCCTCTCGGCGCTTGCCGAAGGCGCGGACCGCATGATCGCGGAAGTGGCGATGAAGGAGTTATCGGCGGATTTGATCGCCGTGCTGCCCGTGCCCGAGGAGGAATACGAGCGTGATTTCGGCACGGAGGCGTCGAAGACGGAGTTCCGGACGCTTTTGGACCGGGCGCTGTTCGTGAAGACCGCGCAGGTGCCCGGCGATGCGTCTTGGAAAACAGTCGGCGAGCCCCGCAACGAACAATATGCGCGCGCTGGCGCGATTATCGCCGATCACTCGCACATCCTCTTCGCGATTTGGGACGGCAAACCCTCGCGGGGAACGGGAGGCACCGGGGAGCAAGTCAAGTGGTTCGAGCGCGGGCGTTCTCCTAGGGAATTTTCACCTTATAAAAATGCTTTGTCGCCGCTCGCTCCATCGGAGCCCGGACTGAGCATACGTATCGATCCGGCTTCCGCGGCCGTATCCATAGAACCGCCGGGCAAAAAAAGCTTCATTCGATCGATCCTCAAACGCACAAACAAATATAATTGCGATGCGAACCGCGATCGCGGCGCGATTGAGAAAAGCGCTTCCCTCGCAATCGAAGCCATGGGCAAAGTTAAGAATCTTGCCGTCACGGATGTAACCTACCGTGCGGCAAATCAGTTATCTATTAACTTCGCCACGAAAGTCCGGAGATCAGATAGTATTGTCTATATTCTTGCTCTCGTCGCTATCGTTGCCTTCAATCTTATAAGCGCATACGCATTAGCGTCTTGGATGTATCTTGGCGTTACGCTCGTAATGGCGGCGCTGGCTAGCCACATCTGGTTCTTCACTATCGACAATCGCTTTCTTGAATATCGCAGCTTGGCGGAAGCGATGCGAACGCTTTTTTTCTGGCGCAATGCTGGGGTGGCAAGTCCAGTTTGGCTCGCTTACTTAACCCGGCAAACTGGCGTGGTGCAGTGGCTCCGCCAAGCGGTCCGAACCATGGAATTCTGCCAGGATTGTCAACTGCCGGTGCAGCAAGAGGAAGCCCCTGACCGCTCGGACGGCGTCCGCCTTGCCAAAGTCTATTGGGTCGACGGCCAAAAGATATGGTTCCGGGGGAAAGAGGTCGAGCATGCGCGGCGATTTAGGTTCTGGAGAGGGATCTTCTACGCGGCCATCGGCGGTTCATTTATAACTGCGATAATCCTTGCTGCGCTTACCGTGATGCCAAATGAGACCGGCGGTAAGTTATGGTATGACGTAGTGAAGCCAGACGTGTACGGTAACCTTTGGGAAGCCGCGCTAGGCCTGTTCGCCGCGGGCGGCCTAGCGGCGCGTGGCTTCCTCACTCGCCGCGCTCATCTTGAACTTATGAAACAATACGCTTCGCAACGGCTGATTTTCGAGACAGCAAGCGGCATACTCGAAACGATTGAAAGCGAGCGGAAGCCAGAATGGACCGCCGGAGAAGTTCTTGAGAAACTTGGCGAGGAAGCCTTGCAGGAACAGGCCGAATGGGTTTGGCTGAGGCACACACGCCCCTTTGAAGTCCCCACTCCCTAGAATGGAAGGCGTAAATTACCCCTATGACTGTTAAACCGGGGGATGCTCCTGAGAGCGAAGCTGCCGGCGTTGAGGCCGTAGACAGGCACGCGCCCGCGATCACAGAGGCACTCGACCGCGGCGGCAAAACCTATCGCAAGAGCGGTGAGGTTCGGGCTATCCGCGCCACAGCCAAAACGGCCGTGGAGACAATTCTTGCGGACGGCACTAAGGAAACCAAGAACATCGCTGATCCCGGCGACTACATCGTCACTGCGCCCAGCGGCGAGCGTTGGGTTGTGAAGCCGGAGACGTTCTTGGCGCGATATACGCTCAAGCACGGGAAAAAGCATGTTTATATTGCGCGTGGGCTGGTCGCGGCCGTCAAAAATCCCTTCGGCCGCCCAATCTCGATCATGGCATCCTGGGGAGAGCGGCAGCACGGAGCGGCTGACTGCATGATCGCCGATGTGATCGATCCGGCAACCAACGAGCGCGCTGGCGAGCCGTATTTGATCGCCGGTGATTTATTCAAGCAGACATATAAGGACCTTGATGCAAAGAAAAAAAGTCAGGGTTAGTTTGCTCAAGGGCCGATGGCGTATCGGAGGAGCCGCATGAGCGCTAACTGTAAGCCTCTATGTACGGGAGCACGCCGCGGCGGAAACATAACAGGCGGTTGACGCCAGCTACCGGCGCCGCATGGTTAACGCGGGATCGGTTAACCGCGCGATCTCATATTTTCTGCCCGCCAACTTTTGCGATTGTTTTGCCATTTTCGGCCGGATTCAGCGATTCCAGAATCCCGTTAAATATATGGGAAACTTGCGAATTAACCTAAATCAGCAGCCGAGGATCGCTGCGAACGCGCCTGCGCTGTCTGTTTTTCTTCTGTAAAATCCGAGTCTTAATTTACTAATGCCCAGCGTTTACACCACTGTAAAGCGCTTGCGCTATAGTCATTCAATAGCGGAGGGCGGCTTCAATGGTCAGCGGATCTCGGGAAATTGCCTTAACGAAAGCTTATCTGCTTGCAACGCCGCCCTTTACAGGAAGGCGCCGCTGGCGGCATTTAGCGCCATGACCATAGAAAAACGCGCCGTTCGCGCGGACGACGACGGCCTCCGTCTCGACCGCTGGCTGAAGAAATATTATCCCTCGCTGCCGCATACGCTGGTGCAAAAGCTCGTGCGCACGGGCCAGGTGCGCGTCGATGGCGGCCGCATGAAGGCCGATGCGCGGCTTAGCACTGGCCAGGAAATCCGCGTTCCCACGCATTTTGCTGAGCCTTCCGCCGAAGCGGCCCCGTCGCTCAAGCCGCCGCCGGGCATGTCGAAAGCCGACCGCGATTTCATCGAACGCATGATCGTTTTCGAAAACGAATACATCGCCGTTTTGAACAAACCTTTCGGCATCGCCGTGCAGGGCGGGACCAAGACCACGCGGCACATCGACGGCCTGCTCGCAGGCATGGCGGACCGCTTCGGAGGCGAGCGTCCGCGCCTTGTCCACAGGCTCGACCGCGACACCACCGGCATTCTCGTCGTCGCGAAGGACCGGCAAACCGCAGCCCGGCTTGGCCGCCTCTTTCAAACGCGCTCGGTGCAGAAAATCTATTGGGCAATCGTGCGCGGCATACCGAAGCCGCTCCAAGGCAAGGTCGTGGCGCCGCTCGTGAAGGCGGCGGGGCCGGAAGGCGACCGCGTCCGCAAAGCCCGGCCCGGCGAGCAAGAACTCGCGCAGCACGCCACCACGTTTTATTCGGTCGTCGACCGGGCGGCGCAAGATTTCGCCTGGGTGTCGCTCAAGCCCGTAACCGGCCGCCAGCATCAGCTCCGCGCTCACATGGAGATTCTCGGCACGCCGATCTTGGGCGACCAAAAATACGGGGATGTGGCCGAATTGCCTATGGACGGGATAGAAAACAAGCTGCATCTTCATGCGCGGCGGCTTACGCTGAAGGACCCGAAGGTGGGCGACATCGATATCTCAGCCCCCCTGCCATCTCATATCGCTGCCACGTTTGAGCTTTTGGGATTCGATGCGCAGCGCTACGGCGAGTAAGTCAGCTGCGATCATAACCGGAGGTCATAATTTATCTTCGGTCAGCTTGGCGTAATCTCGTTAGATCAGTATGGGTGAAGTTGTGACGGGGGCTAACTCTCAACGAGACCTGCGCGGATAACTAGAATGACAACAACACCAAATCTTATTGTTTTCGACTGCGACGGCACTCTTGTCGATAGTCAGCATTTGATTGTCGAGGCTATGCGCCTTGCGTTTGAGGATGCGGATCTTGCCGCGCCGGACCGTCCGGCCATTTTGAGCACGGTTGGGCTGTCGGTTCCCGAGGCGCTGAAGCATCTTGCACCGGAGCAGCAGCCGGACACGCGATCCGAGCTTGTGGGCGCCTATCGCGACTGGTGCATGACCTTGCGGCGACAGTTCAGTGCGCAAGAGCCCTTGTTCCACGGAGCGGCCGCGCTTCTTTTCGGCCTTGCGGCAAGAGAGGACGCGGTGCTCGGGATTGCGACCGGAAAGTCGCGCCGCGGCGTCATACGCTTTATTGAGCAAAACCGCCTTCAGGGCATCTTTTCGACCGTGCAAACCGCGGACGACGCGCCGTCCAAACCGCATCCGGCCATGCTCTTGCAGGCCATGGAGGAGACTGGCGCCAGTCCCGAAACGACCGTCATGATTGGCGATACCTCCTATGACATGACGATGGCCGCCTGCGCCGGCGTGACCGGCATCGGCGTGAGCTGGGGCTACCACTCGGTGGCGGATCTCAAAAAGGGCGGTGCAAAAACCATCGTCCGCAGCTTCGCGGCTTTGGAGCACGCGCTTCAGCCTGGATGGCAGGGCGCCGGCCAATTCGAAGCGGTCGCTTAACTGGCTTCAAGCGACGCGCCAGAGCTTCGAGGCGTGGAGCATGTAGATCTTCGGCCCAGCCGTGTGCAGCGAGCGGATCGCATAGGCGGAGCAGGAAAGCCCGCCCGTATAGGCACCGAAGGCCGGCAGAATAAGCAGATCGTCCCAGAGACAGAAACAGGGTCCGGAAAGACGGTATCCGCCTGCGGCCAAGCTTGCCTTAGGGTGAAGATGTCCGGCAATCTGAGGCTCGGCACGCGCGGCGCTTGGCTCATGCCGCAAAGTCACGCCGCCAGCGTTAAAAGCGGCGCGCGTTTCGCCGCCGCAAAAGGCGGGCACCTCCGGATCGTGATTGCCGCTGAGCCATATCCACTCGCGAATTTGCGAGGAGAGCGCGGAAAGCTGCTCCTTGTCCGCCGCCGCCATCCGGTTGCCTGCCGAGGCGTCGTGAAAGCTATCGCCGAGACAGATCACGCGTTCCGGACGGTAGGTTTCGATTGTGCGTTCGAGGCGCAGCAGAGTGTCATGGCTATCGAGCGCGGGCAAGAGGCACCCTCCCGCAGCGGCACCCGATCCCTTCTCCAAATGCAAATCCGCAACGATGAGCGTATTGTGCACGCCGCCGATATGGGCTGCGCCGGAGCGGTCGAGCGTAAGCGCCAGCCCCGCGAACTCGATCTGAATTGCGATCTTGCCTCCGTCTAGCGCCCGGACCGGCGCTAGCGGCAGAGCTTGCGATGTCACTCTTCTTCTCCGTCCTCTTGAAGACGGCTAGGTTGCTTAGGATAGCGTAACCGGAACCACCCACCAAGAAGGGTAGGTGCTTGCGATCTCCTCAGCAGCCTTTTCAGCCATCGCTTGCGTTGGAAAAAGGCCGAAACAAGTCGGTCCGCTGCCAGAAAGGCGGGCGAGCAGGCAGCCTTCCTGCCGCCTCAGCGCATCGAGGGCCCGCTCCACGGCGGGCTCCAAAGCGGTGGCAGGCTTCTCAAGGTCGTTGCGACCATGGGCGAGGCAGGCGGCGGCACTCTCCGGGGTCTTGAAATCCGCATCGCCGAGCGGGAAGGATACGCCTTCGCCAGGTTGGTACGGCGCTGCGCCTAGGCGTTTGAAGACCTCGGCCGTCGAAAGCTTCACTCGCGGGTTGACGAGAATGGCGGGAAGGGCGGCGACATGGGCGGCTGGCGTCACGCGTTCGCCAAGCCCGCGCATCCAGGCGGCGCGGTTATAAAGGCAAACGGGAACATCGGCACCAACCGCTGCCGCTCTTTCGATAAAGGCTTCCGCTCCGGCCGGATTGCCGAGGACTCTGAACAAAATGCGGATTGCGGCAGCCGCGTCGGACGAGCCGCCCCCAAGGCCCGCCGCCACCGGAATATTCTTCTGGAGACTGAAATCACCAAAAATACCGCGTCCGAGCCAGTCCGCCGCGATCCGCTTGGCTTTCAACACAAGGTTCTCGCCGTCAACCGCTCCAGCGAACGGCCCTTGCAGGCTTAAGCTGTCCGCCGGAGCTGGGACGAAAGCGAGTTCGTCGCAAAGATCGGCAAAGACAACGAGGCTTTCAAGCTCGTGATAGCCGTCCGGGCGCTTGCCCAAGACGTGGAGCGTAAGATTGACTTTCGCCCGCGCTTGTTCGCGGAATAAGGCCGCAGACATGTTCTCATTCTGTGGGCCGCCCCCAAGGGCGCCGGACGATCGCGTCATCGGTGAACCGGTGCAAACATCTTAAGCTTCTGTGCCTGCTTAGACCCGGGCCGCGGATTTGTCGATCCTTTCACGCCAAAGCCCGCAGTCGAGCGCCCTGTGAGACTGGCGATCAGGGGTGGCCCGCCGGAGACTGAGCGCTTTCCGGCGCCGCGGTTTGGGGGGGGGCGGAATCCTTCAGCGCCGCTTGATGTCCGGGTTCGTTTGCTTGATTGGAAGAATGCTGTGTATCCTCGCCATCCGGCAACCCGTCCGCAATCTTCTTCTTGATCTTAGCAACGTCTTCGGGCTCGGGGTTCAAGGTGAGCGCCTGACTCCACTGGAACTTAGCCTCAAGCTTCCGGCCAAGCCGCCAATAGACATCGCCGAGATGATCGTTCAGCGTCGGGTCCTCGGGGCGCAATTCCACCGCTTTGTCGAGGTGTTTGACCGCCTGCTCGTAGTCTTTCTGCATGTAATAGGCCCAACCGAGGCTATCGATGATGTAGCCGTCGTTCGGCCGGAGCTTGACAGCCTTCTTAATCATATCGAACGCCTCGGGGATGTGCATGTTTTGATCGAGCCATGAATAGCCGAGATAATTCAGCACCGCGCCTTGCTCTGGATCGAGCGCGAGTGCCTTTTGAAAATCCGGCTCGGCCTTGACCCATTGTTTCGTCCGCTCATAGGCAATTCCGCGTGAGTAAAATAGCTGCCAATCCTTTTTCTCGGGCTGGCCGAGCAAAGCGATGGCCTGGTCATAATAAGGCAGAGCGGCATCGTATTTCTTCCGGGCGCTCTCAATCGCGGCGAGCGTCTGAAGAATTTGCTGGTTGTCTTGATTCTTCTGCAGCAGTGTGGTCAAGAGCGCAACCGCATCGTCGGGCTTTTGCAGTGCATTGAGATAAAGCGCTTTACGCACCTGCGCATTAAGCCAGAAAGGCGATGGCTCGCGGATCTTATCGATGACGGAGATCGCTTTGGCATACTGGTCGACATTTCCGTTCAGCTCTGCGAGCTCTAGTCTGCAAATATCCGACTCCGGATTGAGGTGCAGCGCCAGGCGGAAGTAAATTTGCGCCGCATCCACCCCATTGTTCGCGGCCAGCACCTGCCCGATCCCCAGGAAAGACTCAGCCAGCCCTTCCTCCACATTGGACACCATAAGCTTCGGCGTCTTGCCGGCCTTAAGTTCGGCCATGAGCACTTTTCCGAGCGGCGTCTCTGTGCCACCGGCTTCTTGCATCACAGCCTGCGCCTGCCGGAAGTCGCCCCAAACGGCAAGGTGGCGCGCGAAGGCTTCCGCGATCCGTATATTTGGCGCCTTCTTGTCGTAAACGGCGCGGTAGGCCTCGGCAGCCAAGGTCTTTTTCCTGGCGACATCCGCCATGAATGCGCGTTGAACAGCCTCGAAATGGGTGGCCCAAGCGGATTTTTGCGTGGATTGCAAGGCCGCGATCCCCTTATCCGGATCCCCTTCGGCAACGGCGGTCCACGCTCTGGCTAGCCGTGTCGTCGGCTCGTCCGCGGATGAGGCGTGCTGCGCGATCCGGAAGTGCTCGTCTGCCGCTTCGAAATTGCGGCGCTTGTAAGCTTCGACACCGAGAAAAATATGGGCGATGGAATTATCGCGCTGGCGCCTAACGAGCCTCTGCGCAAGATTGCGCGCTTCCGCGAACTCGCCGGCCGCCAGCTCAAGTTGAAAGGCGTCGTCGAGAATATCCTGATTGTTGGGATCTTTCTCCAGGGCGCGCCTGTAATACATGGCAGCGTTATCGCTATCGCGGGACGAGCGCGCGACGTGGCCGGCAAGGTAGCTCCCAAGCAGCGAGGTGCCATCCACGCTCTCCGCGCTGGGCGCGAATCTGCTTCTGGCGCGAAGTGCATGCGCTTCTGACGCCATGCCCGCTACTCCAAGACACAACGCAAGGAATAGCGTAGCCTTTTTCAACGAAGATAGCCGGGCCGTTTGAGCGGTATCCATGGAGAGCATATAGAGGCCTGCCGTTTCGATTTGGAGTTTTAGCACGGCGGCGCTTCGCGCAGTGCCGGACTTTTGCCTGAGATAGGTTACTGCCGGGAAAGTGTCAAAAGCGATCGCTGGTTGGCTCCGCCGCCGCCAGGAAGAATAGCAGGTTTGTAGGCGCATGCGCCTTGCATATACAGTCCCGCACAATGGGACAAAATAGCGGCAGCGGCGCGCCATGCCTAGCGAAGTTCCCTAATAGTGGTCACCGGTTTTGTAATAAAAACTCCGCAAAAACAGCGGCCAACGCATGTTTGCTTAGCGCCGCGAGCTAAAGGTTGGCTCCGGTTGCGCTAGCGGCCCCTTGCGGCGGCACAATAAAAATATCGAACGCCATCCCGGGTGTCTCGCGCCCACCGATTTTGCGGCTGACGGCGATGGACATTTTTTTCCAATTCCCCGAAAGTAGCGGAGCCGCCTTTTCCAAGCATTCCGAATCCTCGTGAGCGCAGGCGATCAGCAGCCCATATTGCTGCAATTTTGCAGGCGTCACCCACAAAGCCCGGGCAAAATCGAGCCCCACAAAGCTCGATGGGTGGTCCTCGCTATAAAAAGCGATGGCATTGGCGTAGCGTGGCGCTCCGCCCGCAAAGCGGAGGCGCGTATGGGTCTCAGCGTGCCAAAGCGCGGTGACGCGCTCGGCGAGCTCCCGGCGGGGCTCCAAGAAGGATGGCCCGCTCTTCTTGCCGGCCATCCGAGCGCTTAGAATAGGCGCGCCCGCCACCGCCAATCCAGTCACACCGATCGCCACGGCCCCAGCTAGCAGGAAACATCGCCGGCAATCGAGCGGGACCGCGAACTGCATCAGGAAAAGCGGCACGAGCGGGAAAGTGCCCACCGCCATGATCGCTACGATTTTCAATTGGAACGCTAGTCCCAAAATAATTGTCAAGAACGGGGGGGTCAGGACGAGAACGGCAAGAAAGCGGCGGCGCCATTGCGGCAGGCGATCCGCCGGCTCGACTACCCCTTCGCGCCCCGGCATCAGCCAAGCCAGAAAAACGACAGAAGCGGGGCCGGCTTGAAAAATCAGGATGTCGAGGAGAAAGCGCGCGGCGTGCTGGATTGTAAACGGCCAGCCTTTTCCGGTCAGCGTCATGGCATAGGACGCGGGCGGAGCGCCGGATTTGAGCGCCCAGACAGCATGCGGTAACACCAACGCTGCAAAAACTGCCGCTGCCATCCAAGGCAGAGGCGATAAAATGTACCGGCGCCCGTTCGGGTGGAAAGCCAGCGACAACGCACAGGCCGCCAGTAAAATGACGGCGTAGTATTTGGAAAGTATCGAGGCGGCGGCGAAGATCCCGAATAATGCGGCATCGCGCATTTTCATGTTATCCAAGGACCTCACGAAAAAGAATAAAGTCCACGGCCACAACGAAATAAAGATCGTGTTGGCATTATATTTGTAGGCGTGAAATGTGTAAAATGGCGTAGCCACGAGCAGGAGCGCCGCCGCATGACGGGTCCAGCCTTTGGCGAACAGCCCGATGAGCAGCCAGGCGCCCAATAGACCCAGCGTAGCGTTTAGGGCCTCAAGCAGGACAAAGGCCGTATTGGTGTTCGGGAAGACCATAAACCAAGCGCCGGCGATCCACGCCCAAAAAGGGCCATGCTGGTTGTAACCGAGCTGAAATTCTTGGCCCCAGGCGAAGGCTTCCAGCAAATCGAAATGCAGCGATTTGGCGGACTCGAAGATTGCACCGCGCGTTGCCCACGCGATCAGAAACAAAACCAAGCCCGCAGCCGCGGTTGAGTTTACCGGCCAGAGGCGAGAGGAAGCGATCCAGCCGCGAATACCCGGTGCACGGCTTTGCGATGCTATGCCGCTCATTTTATCTCCAGCGCGTTCGAGGGGAATGCCGCCGGGCGGCCGGCCCAGGAGCACGTTTTACGGGGAGGATTGGCGGCGTCAAGTTAGAACGCAGGTTTGAAGCGTCACCGTTAATTTTCTTGGTGCGGAAGAGGTTTCTGGCATGAACCGTAGACTTCGCCGGAAGATACGCTTCAAATTCTTGATAGTTTGTTTGCGGTATTATCCGACCCGGCACGCCTGTCATGGAACTCACGGAGCTAATGCTTGTTCGTGCAAAAGCATCCACGTCCGTCGAGGAGAGGAGTACCACTATGAGTTTGCTATATGCGCAGGGCGATCTGCTGATCGAGCGCGTTGCCGATATCCCGGTCTCGGGCACGCCAGTCGATCCCGGGCCCGACGGCGCCGCAGTTCTGGCGGAGGGCGAGATGACCGGGCACCGGCATGCGATCTACGACCGCATCACAATGTTCCGTGACGATGGCCTCGCGCACGATATCCCGAATGGTCTTTATGTGGGTCACGTCCGGGTGGACGGCCCCTGTGCGCGCATCCAGCACGACGAGCACGACGCCGTCACACTGCCGAAGGGAACCTATCGCGTGCGCCGCCAGCGTGAGCTCGAGCCGAAGGACGCGCGGATCGTTGCTGACTAAAATCAAGCGCTTACCCCCCGAGCACAAAGCTTGCATTGAAGACCATCGCAAGCGCTGGGCGGCGATAAGGGGGTCCACGGCGCCCGCCGATCGCGAGCTGGCCGGACAGGGTATCGCCGCCGCCTATCAGGCGGCGGGGGCGGCCCCACCCAAACAAGTCGTTTGGTGCTCAAGCCCGATGCAAATGGCAGCGCTCTGGGCGAAGACCTCTCACGATCGCGCAGGTGCTAATCTCAGAGCCTCTATCGTCGATCAAGCCCGGAACCGGGCGGCTGTTGCCATCCAGCGCCGGGTCAGCGGCGGTGTTCTTGCTGCCGTCGACGAACTCAGTCAGCAAACTGGCACGGACACATTAGGCGATACCGTCCGCGAAGCGGTCGTCCGTGCTTCGCACGCCGTGCGGGCTGCGTCGCCAATGCGGTTGCAGTGGTTATCCTGGTTCGGCAGACGCCGCCCATGGCTACAGTTGCAAGACGCCGGTTGCAGCCCTCGCACCCACAGCTGGCTCGAGCGGCACGATTATTTCCGGACCGTTTGCGGCCTGAAAGACGAAACGGAGGCGCTTCGCGGCCTCCTGCTCATCGCTGCAAGCGCGGATTGGATTATTCCACACAAGTACATTTGCTGGATATCGGAACCTCCGCAAGCCTTGCAAACCGACGCCAGAGGCCGGCTCCATAGCGATTCGGGCCCTGCCCTCCAATACCGCGACGGCTGGTCCGTCTACGGTTGGAAGGGAGTGGAAGTACCCGCGCGCATCATCGAGCGGCCCTGGGAGATCACTCAGGCCGATATCGACCGGGCTTCGGACATCCATGTCCGGCGCTGCATGATCGAGCGCCTGACGCCGGAGCGGTTTATCGCGAGCGGAGCTGCTTTTCGCATTTCGGAGGACGAGACCGGCGTTCTATGGGAGAGGCGTTGGCCGGATGGCGATGCCTGGGCTGCCGTCGAGGTCATCAACGGGACACCCGAGCCTGACGGGATAAAGAAGCACTATTTCCTCCAAGTGCCGCCGAATATGCTCACCGCGCGCTCGGCGGTCGCCTGGACTTACGGGATGACGGCCCGCCAATATCGCGGCCTTCTGTTACGGACCTGATGGCCCGCGCACTTACACCTGCTGTTATCCTGTACGCGCCGCGCTGCGCAGCATCGCTGCGCGGATACGGGATGACAGCAAGTTGGAGCGCTCTCTAGCGTCAGGATAGATCGATGGCAAAGCGCTTGAGATCCTTGAGCGCGACGATCTCAAGGGCGCTTTCATGCGTCGCCGACAGGACGACTTTCGGAGCCATGCCCGCCTCGAAAGCCTGCTGCCATCGGGCCGCGCAGAGGCACCACCGGTCCCCAGCCTTGAGGCCGGGAAAATCGAATTCTCTGACCGGGGTGGAAAGATCGTTTCCGGTTCTTTTCGAAAACGCCAAAAACTCGGCGGTCATGACCACACACACGGTATGCGAACCAAAGTCTTGCGGTCCGGTGTTGCAGCATCCATCGCGGAAAAAACCCGTTAGCGGCGAGTCCGAGCACGTCGCGAGCGGCTCTCCAAAAACGTTCCTCCGGGGCGCGCGGTCATTCTCGATCGTATCTAACAACGGGCTTAACTCCAGATTCCTGCGATACCCTAGTTAAACTCCCCGGAAATCGCGTTCCCGGCCGGGAGCGGCACCCGCCCTAGCGCTTGGGAACGAGCCTCACAAGGACGTCGATCCGGGAAATCTCAAAGCCCTCCGGCGGCTGGGGCAGATTCTCGACGCTAAGGCTGGGCGCGTCGATGTCTGCAAGTTCACCTTCATCTTCGAAGAAGAAATGGAAGTGATTGGATGTCTTCGTATCGAAGTAGGTCTTCGTGCTTTCGATCGCCACCTCGCGGAGCAGTCCGGCCTCGACGAATTGATGAAGCGTATTGTAGACTGTTGCGAGCGAAACCGGAATGCCATGGCTCATCGCTTCGGCATGCACAGTTTCGGCCGTGAAATGCCTATCTCCGCGCCCAAATAGGAGTTCGGCGAGCGCAACGCGTTGCCGCGTCGGCCGCAAACCGGTCAAGCGGAGGCGCTGGATGGGCAAATCTGGAATCTTGTCGGGCATTTCTCTTTGCAATCTTTCGCGTGTAGCCTTGTACTATAAGGACAGGCGCCCCAACTCGCAAGCGCTGTCCAGCCCTCATAACTGTCCACAGACCCTGAGAGAGGTTGCAGGCGCCGCAAGGTGTGATACTGAAGAGACGCCTTGCCGGCCGGCATGCGGAATGAGATTATAAGAAGAGGAAATATGTCTGAACGCCGCGACTGCTACGAATATGAGGATTTGCTCGCTTGCGGACGCGGCGAACTGTTCGGGATCGGAAATGCGCAATTGCCGCTTCCGCCGATGCTGATGTTCGACCGCATATCGAGCATTACAGAGACCGGAGGCGAGCACGGCAAAGGCCGGATAGTCGCGCAATTGGAAATCAAGCCCGATCTGTGGTTTTTCGCTTGCCACTTTAAAGGCGATCCGGTTATGCCCGGTTGTCTCGGGCTTGACGCTCTGTGGCAGATGCTGGGCTTCTTTCTCGGGTGGCTTGGCGCACCGGGCAAGGGGCGCGCGCTCGGTGCGGGCGAAGTCAAATTCTCCGGCATGGTCGTGCCGAGCGTCAAGCAGCTGGAATATATCGTGGATCTCAAGCGGGTCATCCGAAGAAAGTTTGCGCTCGGTGTAGGCGACGGGTATCTGCGGGCAGATGGCACGTTGATTTATTCGGCAAAAGACCTTCGGGTGGGCTTGTTTGCCGACACGAATGTGGGCATGCAATCTCTCTGAGCCGGCTGGGGCTCAACCTTTCGGACCTATGCGAAATTTGGGGTGAAGACATGAGACGTGTTGCTGTCACTGGAATGGGCATCGTCTCGTCCATCGGGAACAACACCCAGGAAGTGCTTTCGTCCTTACGCGAAGCAAAATCGGGCATAGTCAGAGCCAAGGACTATGCCGAACGGGGCTTCCGCTGCCAAGTGCACGGGGAGCCCACGATCAATTGGGAAGAGCTCATCGACCGCAAGGTGCGCCGGTTCATGGGCGCCGGCGCCGCATGGAACTACATCGCCATGAAGCAGGCGATTGCGGATGCCGGCCTTGAGGAAAAAGAGATCAGCCACGAGCGGACCGGGCTCATCATGGGTTCGGGCGGACCCTCGACCCGCACGATCGTGGCTGCCGCCGACACGACACGGGAGAAAGGGCCTCGCAAAGTTGGGCCTTTCGATGTGCCCAAAGCGATGTCCAGCACAAACTCGGCGACGCTCGCGACCCCCTTCCACATCAAGGGCGTTAATTACTCGATTTCGTCCGCCTGCTCAACCTCGGCACATTGCATCGGCAATGCTGCGGAGATGATCCAATGGGGCAAGCAGGACATCATGTTTGCGGGTGGCGGTGAGGAACTCGACTGGACGCTCTCGGTGCTCTTCGACGCGATGAACGCGATGTCTTCGAATTTCAACGACACGCCCCAGAAGGCGAGCCGTGCTTACGACGCCAAGCGCGACGGTTTCGTCATCGCCGGTGGAGCAGGCGTCCTCGTTCTGGAAGAGCTGGAGCGGGCAAAAGCTCGCGGCGCCAAGATTTACGGCGAGCTTTGCGGCTATGGCGCGACCTCCGATGGCCACGACATGGTTCAGCCTTCGGGCGAAGGCGCCGTCCGCTGCATGAAGCTTGCGATGCAGGGCCTCAACGCCAAGATCGACTACATCAATCCCCATGCGACCTCGACACCGATCGGCGATCTAAAAGAGATCGAAGCGGTCCGGGAGGTATTCGGCTCCAAAGTGCCGCTTTTGTCGGCTACAAAATCGCTGACCGGCCACTCGCTTGGCGCCGCAGGGGCGCAGGAGGCGATTTACACGCTTTTGATGTTGAATAATAGCTTCGTATGCGAGTCCGCGAACATAGAAGAACTTGACCCGGCCTTCGCTGATATGCCCATAGTGCGGGAGCGGCTCGATAACGTTGAGCTTAACTGTGTCATGTCGAATAGTTTTGGATTTGGCGGCACGAACGCTACTTTGGTTTTCAGGCGCTACGAAGCGTGACGGCGCATGAATAGGAAAGGCCTCGAACGAATGACTCCGGTGGACATTGCAAAACCTGCGCCCCTGATGGCTGGCAAGCGCGGGCTTATCATGGGCGTGGCCAACGACCGGTCCATTGCCTATGGCATCGCGCGCGTGCTTGCGGGGCAGGGCGCAGAAATTGCCTATACTTATCAGGGCGATGCGTTTGGACGCCGTGCGGTTCCCCTAACGCAAAGCCTTGGCGGCAAGATCATACTACCCTGCGATGTGACCGATCTTGCATCGGTCGATGCGGTTTTCTCGGAAATCGGCGAAAAATGGGGCTCGCTCGATTTTATCGTCCATGCCCTCGCCTTCTCCGACCGGAACGAACTGAAGGGCCGCTACGCTGATACGACGCGCGACAACTTCATCAATACTATGGTGATTTCGTGCTTCTCATTCACCGAAATCGCAAAACGTGCGGCCGCGCTCATGAAAAATGGCGGCTCCATGATAACTCTGACCTATGGCGGCTCCATGCGCGTCGTTCCGCGCTATAATGTCATGGGTGTTGCGAAAGCGGCGCTTGAGGCTTCCGTGCGTTATTTGGCAATGGACTTTGGGCCGCTGGGTATCCGCGTCAATGGCTTGTCACCGGGGCCGATGCGCACGCTCGCCGGAGCCGGCATCTCCGATGCCCGAGTGTTGTTCAACTATCAGAAAATGCATTCCCCGCTCGGCCGGACTCCCTCGCTCGACGAAGTCGGCGGTTCAGCCCTGTATCTTCTGTCCGATCTTTCGACCGCCGTCACTGGTGAAGTCCATTATGTGGACTCTGGCTATAATATCGTGGCCATGCCCCGTCCCGAGACGATCAACGAAAGAGGGGAAGGAATGGCCATCGAATCCGGAAACGGTTCGAGGGCGCTGGAAGCGCGGGGCGAGCCGCGCGCGGCAGAATAACGCGGCGGTATCTTGACGGAGTGCGTGCAGCTGAGCGCATGCTCCCCCGCGGAGCGGGCGCGTTGGCTTGCGCAGGCTGAAGCTATTTTCTTCGGAACCGCCTATACGATGTCGTTCAGCTCCCCGGCCGCCAAACTCGCGTTTTTCAATCGCTGGTTCGGCTGTTACGCGGAGACGCAGCCACAAACGTTTCTGTTGTCGATAGGCCAGGACGGAGACGTCACCGGCTATTTAGCGGGCAGCATCGATAGCTACTCCGCCGCATCGAAACGGATCAGAGCCGGCATCGATTATTTCACGCCCGCTTTCTGCGAGGCCCTTAAAGACTATCCATCGCATTTCCACATCAATGTGGACCCCGCAAATCAAGGGCAAGGCATCGGGCATCGGCTGACGGTCCGGTTCCTCGATATTTGCGCAGAAGCCGGCTCGCCCGGTATTCATGTTGTTACGGGAGCCTCGTCCCGGGCCATAAAGTTCTATGAAGCCTGTGGATTCAGGCGCCTGACACTTCAGCCAGAGGCAGACGCCGGACACGCCGTCCTTGTTTACGCCACGGCCGCGCCTTGAGCTTGCAGCCGCCGCCGCGCCTCTGCGTTAGCTTTCGGAGAAAAACGTGGCCGATGCGGTAGACATATCGGCTGAAAAACGGGGCCTGCTTCGCAAGCCATTATCGATGCCGAGCCAAGACGCAGCAGAAATATTAACGCGGATGGACGCGGCGAGGCTTCCGTTATAGCATTGGCACAAATAGCGGATCCGGACCCATGCAAACGAACATGTCATCGCCCCCGCTCTCCGGCATTCGCGTGATCGAGTTCGCGGGGCTCGGTCCTGCGCCCTATGCTGGTATGCTGCTCGCCGATCTTGGCGCCGATGTGCTGCGCATTGACCGGCTTGGCCCATCGGACCTCTTTCCCTTACCGAAATCGGCTGTCGATCGCGGGCGGCGCTCGCTTCTTCTCGACCTGAAGGACGAAGATGCGGTGGATTTGGTGTTGCGGATCGCCGGGAAGGCCGACGTGCTGGTCGAGGGCTTCAGGCCAGGGGTGATGGAACGGCTCGGACTTGGCCCGGACATCGCGCTTGCAAGAAATCCCAAGCTGATTTATGGGCGCATGACCGGCTGGGGGCAAACAGGTCCGCTTGCGCGGACCGCCGGCCACGACCTCACCTATCTCGCGCTAACGGGCGCGCTTGAGGCCATAGGCCCGGCCGATGGCCCGCCGGTCCCTCCGCTGAACGCTATAGGCGATATGGGCGGCGGCGGCGCCTTCCTGGTTATCGGCATCCTGGCGGCGCTTCTGGAGCGGCAACGGTCGGGCGCCGGTCAAGTTGTGGATGCTGCGATTCTCGATGGCACGGTATCGCAGCTTGCAATCATCCTCGGTCTCAAAGGCGGCGGCTCGTGGAGCCATCCGCGCGGACAGAACATACTCGATGGCGGCTCGCCGTTTTATCGCACATACCGCTGCCTCGACGGCAGATACATCGCGGTGGGCGCGCTTGAGCCCAAATTTTTCGTCACGCTGGTTCTCGGTCTTGGCCTCGACCCAGCGAAGCTCGCGCCACGGCAATACGACCGCGCGCAATGGCCTGCGCTCCATGCGGAATTCGAAGCCCTCTTCGCTACGAAGCCGCGCGATGCATGGGCTTGCCTCTTCGAGGCGACGGACGCCTGTGTCGCACCCGTCCTAGATTTCGACGAGGCCGCACGTCACCCGCATAATGTGGCGCGCTCGACCTTCATGGAAGCGGAGGGCGATTTGCAGCCGCCGCCCGCCCCGCGCTTCTCGCGCTCCCTGACGTCGCTGTCCGGCTACTCAGCCCCTGGCGATGGCGGCGAGGATGCCCTTAATGAGTGGGGCGTCGTTTAGCAGCCAGACTATTGCGAGGCCTCCTTCATCAGCTCTTTGAGCTTCTCGGGCATTGGATAGGACAGGTTGACGTTCTTCGGCGGAATCGGACTTTCGAACCATTTCGTATAGAGCTTGGCGTATTCGCCCGTCTTCATGGCATCCGCAAGCGCGCCGTCGGCGAGCCCCTTGAACGTTTTGTCAGCGGACTTGAACATGAACGCATAGGCGGCGCCAGGATAGGCATCGGCGAGAAACCCAAACGCGTCCGGGTTCTTGGCGTTCGCCTTGAGGCCTGCAAGCAGCACATCGTCGGCAAGGAACGCCGACGCCTTGCCCGTTTCGAGAAGCTTGAAGGACTCCGCGTTATCCTTGCCTTCCAGGATGGAAAAGCCGAGCGAGCGGTCGCTGCTCAGCGTCAACACGAGCGAAGTTACCGGTGAACCGCGTGTCAAAACCACCGGCTTGCCCTTCAGATCCTCCGTGGAGGATGGCGAAATCGTTTCATACCTGGTCCTGCGCCGGCCCTCCCTTTCGACGCGCAATCTGCGCGGAACGATCCATCTCAGCTCCGAAACGAAGATTGGACGCGAAAAGGCTACCTCCCCCTCCAGCTCCGCGCTGACCGGGGTTGCCCCGCAATCGATGTCGATTGCGCCCGTCTGGAGGAGAGATACGCCCTTCTCCGGAGTAACGGCTTGATAATCGATCTTGAGGTCAGCAAATCCGAGCGTCTGCTTAACTTTGTCCGTCACCAGCGCGCACAGTTCCAGCGCAAAGCCTACTGGCCGGGCTTGAGCATCGGTGTAGGACATTGGGAGCAATGCGTCCCTATATCCGATTGTTATCGCGCCAGAATCTTTGATCTTGCGGAGCACTTGATCTAACTCTCCAGCAGTTGCAGCCTGCGATCCTGCAATAACCGTAATCCCGGCAATGGCGATACGTCTTGTTAAACCCGGCATGACTACTTTCCCTCAAACCGTGCAACCCAGTCAGCGCGTTTATGCGAGCCTTACCTCGCGCTGGCAAGAGGCAAGCTTCGACTGAACTTGGCAATTTCGAGCGGATTCTGCCACACTATTTGCAAAAATTGCGTTGCAGTAAAGCCAGCATTCCCGGATCCTTCGCTCCCAGGCGCGTTAAATCGGCGTTAACCTCGGTCCTTGCCCCCCCAGTTTTTTCGGGCGCTGCTTTGTTTCATTCCAGCATTGTAAACAAAGGCGCCTTGCAGAAGCTTTATGCGGCGGCGCGGACCCAGCTAACGTCTTCACAATACGGAATAAAATCGATGAGAGGGGAAAACGGACCCGATGAGTGACTCCCGCTGCTTGGTGCTAAAGCGGCGGTTCTTGCCTTTAATCTCCAACGTCACGGGCGGGTAGTCTGCAATTGACAGCTGGGACGGTATTGCAGCCGAAGGCATTGACGGGACGTCCTTCAATGTCCCGCCGGCGCGTAGAAGGTGCGACCGCCAAAGATGTTAAAATGCCGCCTTCGAGGATCGGCGCTTCCTTTACAGAGCCGGAAACAGCAAACAAGGCGCATGCCGATGGTGAAGGTCCCGGCCGGCCCTACACGCGAACATGCTCAAGCGCGCCGGAGAAGAGGCAGATTCGGCTTGGGGCGGAGGGAAGCGCGGCGATCTGAAAGGCGGCGAAGGCATCAGCGTCTGTGAGACATCGCGCCTTATTGGCATGGACTCCCTGGCCGTACCAGCGGACCGGGTTCCAAACCCCATCTTCGTCCTGGACCAAGGCGCCGCCGCCGCCAATCCGGCCGATCACACCGCCGCTGTCCGTCAAAATGACGGCGAGCAGCGACGTGGCATAGTCGCCGATGGGCCGGCGGGCCTGGTGGGACTGACGCTCGACCAATAATTGTACCTCGCCCGCCGCGCCGCGCAGGAGCGCCGCCAAGCGGTCCCTTTCCAAATACCCGGCCATGTCTTCGTCAAGAATATTCATCAGGGCCGAAACGGCTAGCGCGGCGCCAACTCCTGCCCGCGCCGCCGGCTCCGCGCCAGCTGCGATGGCCGCGATCAAGACAGGCTTCGCGGTCCCGCGCCGCCAGATCCTGCAATCGAAAGCTTCCTGGTGCGGCAGTCCCGCGCCGGCATAGGGTGTACCGGCCCAGGCCCACGAATTGCCGGTCCGGTGAAAATCGATCTTTTGGGGGTAGCGTCCGGCGCTGGCGTCCTCCACTCGCGGAAAACGAGCCGCCCGTGGCTGATGGATGCTGTGCACGAGGCGCAAAGCGCCGCCCCCGCCAATTGATCCGGAGGCTGCGGGTCTCGGCGGCGCGCCAGCCGTAACAGAACGTGCTCCGCTCATCACCTCACATAGTCTGTTTTCGCGCTGATTTTCCATGCTGGCTCCCGGCTGATTCTTCGTCTGTCTCTGAACATACACGCATGGGATGACAAAACCTGTCATGCCAAACCCGCGAAGTATTCTTTGCCGGGTGTACTCAGGGCAGCGATACAAAATCGGAACGCCGGTAAGCATGGACCATCCCCCGCAGGCGTTCGGGGGCGAGCACCTCGACGTCATGGCCCCAAGCATAGAGATGCCAAGCCATCTCCAAATGACCGGCCGCCGAAAAGCGCACGATCAGCGAGCCATCGGGCTGCTCCTCCATCACCTGAGCGGGGTGAAATTCGAAGCCGCGGGCATGCGCGGCAGCCTGAGGGGAGAAGCGCCACACCACTTCGCCGAACTCCTCCTCGTTCTGGAACACGCCAAAGGCACGATTGGCAAACGCCTGCAGATTGAAGGCCGGATCGCGCTGGAAGACGTCCTCGCTGACCTTGGCGGCGCGTATTTTTTCGGCCACGTAAAGACGAACCGGGCCGCTGCGGTCAGCAGCGGGGCGGGCGACCAGGTACTGGCGCAGTCCAGTGAGTAGGCCGTAAGGGGCGAGGCGCCGGGTTCTGGGCGCCGGTTCGCCACGGGACTGGTACTCGACCTCGAGGATGCGGCAGGCCTTGACGGCTTCGGCGATGGCGGCCCCGATCTTGCGATCGATGCGCTGGCGCGGACCGGGACGCGCCGCCAGGCCTTGGGCCTCGAGCAGAGCTTCGTGATCGGTCTCGAGCCGGACGGCCTTGGTCCGCGGTACCAGCGCCATGATCTTCTCGCGCAGGGCGAGGAGCCCTGCGGCTTCGGCGGCAAGCCCGGATCGCTTGAGGGTTTCGATGGCGATATCGAGCGCGGCCAGTTCCTCGGGCGACAGCGACATCAGGTCGCGCAACGCTCCCGACGGAAGATGCCAGCGTTTGCGTCCCTGTTCGCCGATGGTGACGCTCGTATCGGTGAACTGGGATTCCAGCGCGCGCAACATGCGCTGCGCCGTGCGCTTGGACACCGAAAACCGCTCTGTCACCTCGTCGAGGCTGACGCCTGCGTGGCGCGCCGCTGCGAAGGTAGCCAGCTCTAGTAACTGTTCGGCTTTCCAGAATGACATGGCTCCGGCTCCCGCAAGATTATTCGGACTGGTCAGGGCTCGATGTCAATCGGGACGAGCCTCGCTTTGGTCGAAGGGA
>JBKQIH010000025.1:0-26262 GCA_052148445.1 Rhodomicrobium sp. | reverse complement strand
ACCGTGCACTTCTACGACCGCTGCACCAAGGAAACCGCTGTAGGGGCGCCAGGCGCGCCGCGCGGGTGATCGCATTGGGTTCCGGCGGCAGGTGGCGTAAGGGCGCCGCCCGGATGTAGAAAAAGGGTTCGCGATTGGGAAATCGCGGGCCTTTCGACGCGTTGAGAGCGCATTTCAACAAACGCTTGCATCACAAAATCGCGCAGGGTTGATGGCGCGCTTCGATGATGGTTTTATGGTGCGTCTCGAAAGGAAGCCCGCAGCATGCGAACCATCGGCGCCGAAACCGCAAGCCTGCTCATCGTCGATTTGCAGCCCCGGCTCATGCGGGTGATCGAGGATGCGGAAGCTGTCATCGCCAACGCCAAGCGGCTCTCCGATGCAGCCGCGCTGTTCGGCGTCCCGGTGCTCTTTACCGAGCAGAACCCGAAGGCCCTTGGCTCAACCGTCGAAACGCTTGCGCCTCCAGCCGGCGCGGTCCTCTCGAAGTTGGATTTCGACGCATGCCGCGCGGAGGGCCTTCTTGCGAAGCTTGGCGATCGGCCGGATGTGATCGCGGCCGGTTGCGAGGCGCATGTATGCGTGCTGCAAACCGTGCTCAGCCTTCTCGATAAGGGCCGCCGTGTTTTTGTGGTGCGCGATGCGATAGGGTCGCGCCGGGCCGAAAGCAAAGAGACCGCGATCCGCCGCATGGAGCGGCATGGCGCCGAAATCGTCACGGCCGAGATGGTCATTTTCGAGTGGCTCGGCACTGCGGCGCATCCGCGCTTCAAGGAGGCCGCCGCGCTAGTTAAATAGCGTCGCGCGAAACGGGCCTTCAGCCGGCGTAAGCCAGACCGAAATCGCGCATCGCCTTCACCACCGGGCCGAGCGCTTGGCCCTTCTCCGTCAGCCGGTATTCGGCTCGCGGCGGGTGCTGCTCATACATATGCCGCTCGACGATCCCGTGCTCTTCCAAGCGCTTCAGCCGCGCCGATAGCGTGTTCGGGCTGATCGACTTCAGCGAAATCTCGAAATCCTGAAACTTGCGCGGGCCGTGCAAAAGCAGGTCGCGCACGATTAGAATCGTCCAGCGCTCGCCGACGATGTCGAGCGTGCGGGCGACGGGGCAATCGTGCTGCGTTCGCGTGAGGAGAAAGGCCATTAGGCTACCTCGTACACCGGTTTTGAATTTCTGTCATTTCCGCCATTGAAATCCGCGAGTCTCACTTTATCTGATTCGATAGCGACTAGCATAAATATAGTGGCTATCGAGTATGAAACCAAGAGGAGACCGTTATGTCCGTTCCTATCCCCGCTTATCTGGCATCCCTTGTCACCACGTCCGCGCCGTTGATCGCTATTGCCGTTGCCGGCGGACTGTGGCTGGCGCTTGGCCGCACCGCAATGAGACGCACTGAACGCATTGCAGCATGGGCCTCGATTGGCGTGCCGCTGCTGCTTTGGTTCGCGGCGGCGTGGGTCCTGGGCAAGTCCGGTGCGTTGGAATCTCAGCCTAGCGTGCTGTTGGCTCCCATCGCCCCTGCCATCGCGCTTCCTATCATCGTTGGCATCGTTCTTCTCGCGCGTTCGAGCAACGTCGCCGCGACGCTCGATGCGATCCCGGCCTCGTGGCTGGTTGGCGTCCAATTCTACCGCGCTCTGGGCTTCGTCTTTCTGGCCCTGTTCGCGCGGGGGATGCTGCCCGGCGAATTCGCGCTTCCCGCCGGCATCGGAGACGTTCTCGTTGGCATTGCCGCTCTCGCCCTAGCCTTTTGGCTGCCATCGGGGAGCGCGCTTAGCCGTAAAGCTGCCTATGCCTGGAATGCCTTGGGCATCGCCGATCTCGTGATCGCGATTACGACCGGGTTTTTGACCGCGCCTGGGCCGCTCCAGCAGCTGGCGCTCGATCGCCCGAACACTCTGATCACGGCTTATCCTTTGGTCATGGTCCCGGCTTTTGCCGTGCCGCTCTCGATTATTCTTCACGTGCTGTCCCTGTGGCAGCTGAACCGCCAGGGCGAGCGCGTGGCCAGAGAAACGAATGCGTTTGGCGGCGGCTCTTTCGCGCATTCCTAGCATGGCGTCCGCAGCTGACGGCGCGCAACGCGCGTGTAGACGGCGCGCGCCGTTTCGCATAGAACAGCGCAGGATATAAAAGCGGGCATAGGCTTAAACTCATGAGCTTGATCAGCGATCTATTCACCTGGTGGAACGGCGCCACGCTGTCGACGCGGCTTTATACGAACGCGCGCGGTAAATTTGTCGGCGAGGACGATCGGGGCAACCGCTATTACCAAGACGCCAAAGGCAAGGGCACGGCGGGCCGGCCGCGCCGCTGGGTGATCTACAAGGGCTATGCCGAGGCGAGCAAGGTCTCGCCGGATTGGTTTGGCTGGCTGCATTATACAGTCGATACGCCGCCGGCCGAAGACGCCTATCATGCGAGGCCGTGGCAGAAGCCGCATGTGGAGAACATGACGGGCACAACGCTTGCCTATCATCCTCCTGGGAGCCTGGTGGGCGAGTTGCGCCGGCCCAAATCCGATGGCGATTACCAGCCTTGGAGCGCCGAATAGGCTCTATGACGGGCGATCTGCGCCAGAGCTGGAGCGCGGCGGGCTACGACGAGAACGCCCGCTTCGTGTCCGATCTCGGCGGAGAGATTCTGGCTTGGCTCGATCCGAAGCCCGGCGAGTGCATTCTCGATCTCGGATGCGGGGACGGCGCCCTCACGGAAAAAATCGCCGCCGCTGGCGCTTTCGTCATTGGCATCGACAAAAGCCCGGAGTTTATCGGTGCAGCCCGCCAGCGCGGTCTGGATGCCAGAGAAATGGACGGCCAGGCACTGACCTTCGCATCTAAGTTCGATGCCGTTTTTTCCAACGCCGCTCTGCATTGGATGACCGCGCCCGAAGCGGTGCTGGCGGGCATCGCGCGGGCGCTGAAACCGGGCGGCCGCTTCGTTGCGGAGTTCGGCGGCCATGGCAATGTGGCCGCTATCGTCACAGCTCTGCGCTCGGCCGCGCTTGCGTTCGGCGGCGATCCGGCCTTGGCGAATCCTTGGTTCTTTCCCGCACCCGCCGAATATGACGCGATGCTCGTGCGCGCCCGGTTCGTCTGTAAACGATTGGAGCTCAAACCGCGGCCGGTGCGCCTGCCAACGGGTGTGGAGGGCTGGCTCATGACGTTCCGGGAACCGTTTTTCAAGCAATTCCGCGAAGAGGCGCGCCCCGCCGTGCTTGCCCACATCATCGAACTTTTGCACCCAAGCCTTTGCGATAGCGGCGGCGTCTGGACGGCCGATTACGTGCGCCTGCGGGTCGCCGCGGTCCTCTCCGGCTAATGGCGGGTTCGCACTATCTAAGAGCGAGTTGCGAAGGTTCGCGATCCCAGAATTCCATTTGCCAGCCGCTGCCGCGATGCCGGAGCGCGCAGCAATTCCCGGTGGCGACTTTGAGCGCCCCGCTCGCGGCCATGTCCTCGAACGCGCCTGGCACAAGCTTCAGGAAAAACTTGAGAATGCCGTTGCTGGTGACGAGCAGGGCCGCATCGCCAGCACCTAGCGAGGCGGCGCACCCGGCGGCCAGCTGCGCTACGTTGGCCGCAATTGTCTCCGGTGCGGGCGTCCATCCGGGGGCTTTCGGCCACTGACCCGTTTCATTCCACGCCTTTAGCTCGGCTTCGCCGCCGAGAGCCTGAATTTCCGCGGAGGATTTCCCCTCCCAAACTCCGTAATCGATCTCGCGCAGGCGCTCGTCGGCGGTGGGTGCAGGCAATCCAAGCTTATCCGCCACGATGCCGGCATGCTCGCGGGTTCGCTGCAACGGCCCCGCGATCGCTCGCTTAATGGACAAGCTCACCGGCTGCAGCCCGGCCGCAAGAGCCGCAGCCTGATCGCGCCCCTTGGCGGTGAGCGGTATATCCGTCCGGGCGCCGACCCAGACGACCTTATCGCCCTTCTCGAAAGTATTGCCATGGCGGGCTAGCAAAAGCAGCATTGCTTTGTCTCCGTTTGGATTGCTGGCTGCCGGAGCGCGTAAGGATCGGGCGATTTACCCCTCATCCTGTCTTTCTCCCTATGGGAGAAGGTACGCCAGAATTGGCAACTGAGCGTGCAACACCGTCCCCTCTCCCTGTGGGAGAGGGCTAGGGTGAGGGGTAATGCCGCCGGATTACCACCGCGCGCCCTCATCGTGTTCCCGCTGCAAGCAATTCGCCTTCGCGCGCGATGATCCGCTCGGCGACGTCCACATCGCCTGGCGCGTCGATGGACCAATGCGTGCGGCCCCGGTAATCGACGATGGCGACGCGGATGGCCATGCCGTTCTCCAACGCGCGCAGCTGCTCCAGCCCTTCGGTCTGCTCCAGCGGCGTTGGCGCAAGCTCCACGTACCGCGCGAGCGCCGCCTTGCGATATCCGTAAAGGCCGATATGGCGGTAGATCCCGGCATGGCCCGCCTTGCGCATATGGGGAATGACGGTCTTCGAGAAATACAGCGCGTTCTTCTTCAGATCGAACACGACGGTCGTGCCGCTCGCCGGCGTGATTTTCTTCTGCGCCAGAAATTCCTCAAGCGCCGGCCCGTCGAGCCGGACCGCCGGCGTGACGATATCGGGGCTGGGATCGGCAATCATCTCATCGATCATCGCCTCCAGCACCCAGGGCGGTGTCAGCAACGCGTCGCCTTGTAGATTGAGCACGATGTCCTCCGAGATGCCGGCGCGCAGGACCGCATCGTGGACGCGCTCGGTGCCATTCCCGCAATCGGGCGAGGTCATGACGGCCTCCGCGCCGATCTCGCGCGCAAAGGCGAAAATGCGCTCGTCGTCGGTGGCAACGATAACGCGCGTTGCTTGGCGCACGCCGCGCGCAATCCGCCAAACGCGCTCCAGCATGGGCGTGCCGGCGACGGGGTGAAGCGGCTTCCCCGGCAACCGCGTGGAGGCGTAGCGCGCGGGGATGACGATGGCTGCGGTCATGGATCGGCTCCCTCCGGCGGGATCACGGCCGGCGCGCAACCATGCCAAGGCCGGGCCGCCCGGGCAAGCGTTTCATGGGCGGAGCCGCTTGACGAAGCTGATAAGGCCTAGCATAGCAGGCTCGTAGCCCGCTCCCGGAACCGGCCAAACAAGGTGGCAGAGCAATTGCCAACCCGCGGAGCATGACGCAGATTGGTCTAGCCGGACGCTTCAGCCATTTCGTCATCTCGACGATGGCTCCGGCGGCGTTCAGCTGGAGCATCCTCACCCGCTGGAAAGTGCCGCCTCGTTAGGCTCGCGCCAAACGCGGCCGATGCGACTCAAATCTCATCCTTTCCCAGCGAGGGCTTCGGCCCGGCGCTTGATCCCGCTAAGCTGGCGCCGTTGCATCACTCCATGCCCGAACTCGGCGATCGGGATCATCATCCAGCGTGGGATGAGGGCTAGAAAGGCATAAACGCGCTCAATTGGGCGGGGCGGGGTTGCCGGCTGGCCGGCGATGCCTGCCGGCCATTGTGCACCGACACGCCCTCGCACAAGCAAACGGCTGCCGGAGGGATGCAGCTCCAGGAAGAATTCCCAGCTCACCAAATTACCTCCTCCGGCCGCGGGAACCGTTAAGATGAGATCGCGCTGCGGTTCGACGGCGGCTACCACGAAGGAGTCCAGAGCACCTGGAAGCGATGGCATGATGTCTCCCGGCGCGATATGTTGAAGCTCGGGGATGATCCCGGTTGCGCTCGGCTTGCCGCCGTTGTCTACCCAATCGAAGCTGTACCAGCCGGCCCGTCCGGCACCCATTTGTACCAGCCACGGCCACACGCATTTTACGGGGGCGCTGATCGTGGCGGCATGCATAACTGTGGCGGTTGGATTGGGAATGATGGCGTCGCCTGGCAGAGAGCGTCGCAATTCATCCCTAGTTGGCCAGGCAAATAGAAGCACCCGTCTTGCCCTCCGTAGGGCTCTTCGATAGCCAACTGACGCTGCACTGTCCATTTAGCAACGGCAAAGGTCCCAATAGCATTGATGCCAGTCGATGCTATGAAATGGCGTGCCCCAGCTTGTTATTGCCGGAAAACTCGGTCCGCCGAATTTCGACTGCTTTATGGCAGGTGAGCTCGATTTGCCCAGGCTGGCTCGCATTGTAGCCGTACGCCTCAAGCTTGCCAACACGCGCCCGCCAACGGGCGAGCGCGTCTAAGCGGCTGAACCCGAATGCTAATTCTTCACTTCAAGCAGCCGGCGCGCGATCACCTGCGCCTGGATTTCGGCGGCGCCCTCGAAGATGTTCAAGATGCGCGCGTCGCACAGCACGCGGCTGATGGGATATTCCAGCGCAAAGCCGTTGCCGCCATGAATTTGCAGCGCGCTATCCGCTGCTGCCCAGGCTACGCGCGCGGCGAGCAGCTTCGCCATGCCGGCTTCGAGGTCGCAGCGGTGGCCACGATCCTTCTCGCGGGCGGCGAAGTAGGTCAGTTGGCGCGCGATCATGATCTCGGCCGCCATCATCACGATCTTATCCGACACGCGCGGGAAATTCACGATGGGCTTGCCGAATTGCTGGCGCTCGTTCGCGTAGCGCAGGCCAAGGTCCATCGCCGATTGCGCCACGCCGACCGCCCGCGCCGCCGTTTGCACGCGCGCGGATTCGAAGGTCTGCATGAGCTGTTTGAAGCCTTGCCCTTCCTCGCCGCCCAGCAGCGCGGAAGTAGGAACTTCAAACGCATCGAAGGAGATTTCATACTCCTTCATGCCGCGATAGCCGAGCACCTCGATCTCGCCGCCGCTCATGCCCTCGGCGGGAAACGGGTTTTCGTCCGTGCCGCGCGGCTTCTCCGCGAGGAACATCGAAAGCCCGCGATAGCCGGGCTCGGCCGTATTGGTGCGCGCGAGCACGGTCATGAGGTCGGCGCGGACCGGGTGGGTGATCCAGGTTTTCTGGCCGGTGATGCGGTAGAAATCGCTCTCGCGGACGGCGCGCGTCTTCAGCGATGCGAGATCGGAGCCCGTATTCGGCTCGGTGAATACGGCCGTCGGCAGAACCTCGCCGCTGGCTATCTTGGGCAGCCAATGCTCTTTTTGCGATTGTGTGCCACCGCCAAGGATCAGCTCGGCCGCGATCTCGGAGCGCGTGCCGAGCGAGCCGACGCCGATATAGCCGCGGCTTAGCTCCTCCGAGACGACGCACATGGCCTCCTTGCCGAGCCCAAGACCGCCGAACTCCTCCGGGATGGTAAGGCCGAAGACGCCCAGCTCGTTCATCTTCTCGATGATTTCGAGCGGGATGTAGACGTTGTGCATATGCCATTCATGCGCGTGCGGCTTGACTTCCGCCTCCACGAAGCGGCGCATCTCGCCGCGCATCGCTTCGAGCGTCTCGTCCACGCCGCTTGTCCCGAAATGGCCAGAGCCCTCGGCGTGCCGGATCAGCTCGATAAGCCGCGCCCGGGCAGCCGGGGAATTAGCCTTGATGAGTGCGGCCACGCCAAGCGTCGCGAACGTGTCGCGATCTTCGGGCGTCAGGTCCAACTCATGGAAGCGCACCATCTCCGATTGGCACATCGGGATGCCGCCGAGGATCTGCGTGACATACTCGCCCACGCCGATCTGCGTGAGCAGCGCTTCCATCTCGCCGAAGGTGCCCGCTTCGCTCATGCGCTCCGCATAGGCCGCCATCTGCTTGAGAGCTTCGGCGTAGGTCGCAAGCCAAGCGAGGCCGTGGCAAGCGTGCTGCTCGCGCTCGATGGCATCGGCGCTGAGCACGCCATTTTCCGTGACCTTCGCGCGGACGGTTGCCGAAGCGCGCGCCAAGAGCCGCCCGGCGTTTGTAGCGGCTTCGCCGCAAAGTTGGAGGAGATTTGGCAGCACAACGGGGCTCGATCCGGCAGCAACGCTCATTTTATTTCCTTTCGAACAGATATTCTAATCGCGCCGCCCGCCGTACCCGTTAGTCTTTCCGGCCGAAGGCGAGATCGAGCCAAAGCTTGAACAGCGTCTTCTTCGGCTTCGCTTCTTCCGGCTTCTCGCCCGAGGCTGCCAGCCCGGCTGAAGGGACCGTAGCCGCATACGCCGGTGCGGGTTCCCTCACCGCAGGCTGAGCAGCGGCTTCCGCGGCGGCTATGTCCTCCCGGACGGATTCTTCTTCGAGGCTAGCATCGCTCTCAGCGGCCGGTGATCCCAGATAAAACGCAGCTTCCGCAGGGTTGGGCTCGGGAGCGGCTTCGCTGGGAACTCTGGCGGACTCCAGGGCTGGTGCAGTGACTTCGGAGCTACGACTTTCTAACCTCCGTTCAACCGGGGGGTCCTCTGTCACCGCCTGCCCGGCTGCAACGGCCGCGGTATCATGCGCTGGCGCGGCAGGCTGAACCTCGGCCGGAATGGCGGCTTCCGGGCCCTTAAGTGAACCGGTCCCTTGAGCGGCGACAGCTTCGCTCTGAGCGGCCGGTGATCCCGGATGAGCGTCAGCTTTGCCAAGGGTTTGCGCGGAAGCGGCTTCGGCAGGAATGGCGGCGGCCGCCACCGGTTCCAGGATGACCGGGGCGAGTTCCGCCATGGCGCAAGGTTCGGAGCTTCGCCTTTCTAACTCTCCAGCGGCTGGCAGTTCCACGGCTGGCGTGTGCGCCACAGGATGTGCCATTGAGATACCGAGGCTCTTGGCAACGTCCTCGACGCGGGCTTTGGAAGCTGCGGCGAGATCGGCGAAAGTGGGCTTCGGTCCAGCGGGTTGTACCGCTGGCATAACGGCGGGAGCAGCTGCAGGCGCGTTCATCGCTATGGCAGCCGCACGCTTTTCGCTTACCGCTTCCCCGTTCGCCGTCTTCTCCTTTGCGGGAGAGGGCGGGGCCATCAAAGCTGCCAGTTCGTCGAGTGTTTCCGAAATAGCGCCAAGGTGGTTTCCGCAGACGCCGGCGTCCGCTTGCTGGCGCACGCTGGCAAGCACGGTTGCAAAGCCATAAGCAGCACTTTGGCCTACCGGTGCCCCGGCGGGGTTCCAGCCCACCAGCTCGATAAGATGGCCGATCCTGTTCGCCGCACCATAAAAAACGTTACCCGTAAACTGGGCTTCAGCCGCCTTGCGCAAACCGAAAAGCGCCTGCATTAATTCAGGCTTGGCGGAATTTGGCGTTTCCGCGAGATGCGCCGCGGGAGCGTGAGTTGCCGTAGCGACGCCAAGGCTCTTGGCAATGTCTTCGACGCGGGCTTTAGAAGCTTCGGCCAACGCCTCGAAATCTGGTTTCGGGGCGGCGGGTGCGGCTGCGGGCACCGCCGGTTTTTCGACAGCCGCCGGGGCGGCTTCGCTCACAAACGGTGCCAGCTCATCGAGCTGATTTGCAATAAGAGAGAAGCGGTTGCCGGACGCACTCGCTTCCAACTGTTTCCGGACAGCGGCGAGCGAGGTTGCAAAGCCGTAAGCAGCTTGATTGCCGAGCGGCACGCCACCACCGTCGCCCCACCCCACAAGCTCGATCACGCCGGCAATATGGTTTGCCACCCGGTAATAGGTGTTGCCGCTAAACTCGGCCTCGGCGGCCTTCCGCAAACCGTAGACCGCCTGTAAAAATTCCCCCGATGATCCCGTCATGCGTGTCTTCCCGTTCCCTTCGCCCAGCGCGGATCTCAGAACGACACCCGGAATTTAGCCGAACCGCGCTTTAGAGGCTTCGATAGCGTCCTCGAACGTGCGCAAGCCCGTGTGTGGCGCACTTACGAGAACGGCCATGTTTCCAGGACGATGCTCGTTCTTCCACATGCGCATATGCGCTTTCGGGATATCGGTCCAGGGGAAAACTTCGCTCATGCACGGATCGATCCGGCGCTCTACCATGAGGCGGTTGGCTTGGCTCGCCTGCAGCAGATTGGCGAAGTGGGAACCCTGCAAACGCTTCTGGTGCATCCAAAGATAGCGGGCATCGAGCGTGAGGTTGTATCCCGTCGTTCCGGCGCAAATCACGATCATGCCGCCGCGCTTCACGACGAAGACCGAGACTGGAATTGTGGCCTCGCCCGGATGCTCGAAGACAAAATCGACGTTGTTGCCCTTGCCGGTGTGTTCCCAGATCGCGGCGCCGAATTTGCGGGTCTCCTTGAACCAGTCGTTATATTCAGGTGTGCCGACCTTGGGCATCTGCCCCCAGCATTTGAAGTCCTTGCGGTTGATGACGCCCTTGGCGCCGAGCTGCATGACGAAGTCGCGCTTGTCCTCTTCGGACACGACACCGATAGCATTGGCGCCCGATGTTGCGCACAGCTGGACAGCGAACGAGCCGAGACCGCCGGAAGCGCCCCAAACGAGCACGTTATGGCCGGGACGCAGCACGTGAGGGCGATGACCGAAGAGCATGCGATAGGCTGTCGCAAGGGTGAGCGTGTAGCAGGCGCTTTCTTCCCAGGAGAGGTGTTGAGGCCGCGGCATCAGCTGGCGGTCTTGCACTCGCGAGAACTGCGCGAAGGAGCCGTCGGGCGTCTCGTACCCCCAGATGCGCTGGGATGTCGAGAACATCGGATCGCCCCCGTTGCATTCCTCGTCGTCGCCGTCGTCCTGATTGCAGTGCACCACGACCTCGTCGCCGACCTTCCAGCGCTTCACCTTGGAGCCAACCGCCCATACGATGCCGGCCGCGTCGGAGCCGGCAATGTGATAGGGCTGCTTGTGCACTTCGAGCACCGAGATCGGCGTTCCCAGCGCGGCCCACACGCCATTGTAGTTCACGCCCGCGGCCATGTTGAGGATGAGCACGTCGTGGCTGTCGAGCTTCCAGGTGGGAACGACCTCCAATTGCATGCCTTGATCCGGCGGACCGTGCCGTTCCTTGCGGATCACCCAGGCGTACATTTTCTCTGGGACATGGCCGAGCGGAGGGATTTCGCCAACCTCGTAAAGATCCTTAAGCTCCGCTGAACCGGAGTCAGATCCCGATTGCTTTGACGCGGCGGCCTTACTCATAGAATCGCTCCTTACCATGCACGGCAAACTTCGTGTTTGTTTGCGGCGCAGCATGACGGTTTTTTCATCGCAGTGCAATATCGCCTAAACGCTGATGTGGACGCAAAATCGCACCCTTAAGGTAGAGCTCAAGGCGCTAGGCAAAATTTTCGGCAAGTCTGCGCCATAGTGACGCTCCGGCTTCGTTGTGAGAGGGAACAGGGCTGCCCGACCCTCTCCCCTCGCGGGAGAGGGTCGGGGTGCGGTCAATACATACGCCTGTCTGTATGAATTAGCGTCCTGGTCCAGGCTGCGGGGCTGCTACCGCGGCCTGGCCGAGATTGAAGAACGGCACGGCGCCTCGATCTCCGAGGATCGTTTGCGGCGGATGGCCACTCCAGCGCTGGGCGAGCGTCAGCTCAATCACGCGTGAATTGTCCTTCAGGGCCGCGCCGCGGACGGTGATGCCTTGCGCCTCGGCGGCCGCGCGAAGCTCGATACCGCGCGCCTCGCCTTCCGCCGCCAAAATCTGCGCCTGCTTCTGCGCCTGGGCGCGCGCCACCTGCGCCTCGGCCTCCGCCTTCGCGGTCACGACCTTCTGCTCGCCCTCGTAACGGATGCGGTTGACCGTGTTCTCGGCGGCGATGGCGTCGTTTTTCGCTTTCACCGCAGCCTCGACCGAGGCAACGAAGATATCCGAATACTTGATGGCCGGGATCTGAAGATCGAGAATTTCCATCCCGAACCGCTCGCGGATGGCCTGGCTTACGGACGCGCGCACTTCGGAAGCGATTTGCTCGCGTTCTTCGGAAATCTTGATCGTATTGCGCTTCGCAAAGATTTTCAGCGTACGGTCGGCGATGATCGGCTCGATGTTGCTGCGAATGCCGCTATTCCCAGACGTACCAACTTCGTACAGAAGCTTCAAAACCGCGTCGCGCGGAATGCGGTAGGTGACGCCGACGGCGATTTGAACGGACTGATTATCGATGGTGTAGACCCGCAGATTGTCGATGCGGAAATTGTCGATGGAGACCTGAATCTTGTCCACCTGGTCGATAAATGGCATTTTGAAGTGGAGGCCCGGTGGCACCGGCTCTTTGCTGTTGATGGTTCCAAGACGCCGCACGCCGGCCATCTCCGTGGGCTGCACGATAAAATAGCTATCGGTCAAGCAATACAGAAGCGCGGCAGCCGCTATCGCCGCGATAATCCACTTTGGAAGGTTGGGAGCGCCGTGGGAAAACGGCGGCGTCTTGTAAGAGGATAGATCGGACATCGGCCCTCCAAATCGGCGCGGGGTTAAGCGGGCGGCAACTTAGCATTGCTGCGGATATTAAGCCAGCTACGGCGCTGCATTAGGCTTAATCCGAGCCGCGTGTCCGTTAGAGCGCTTTCAAGAGCGCGCGCATGAACGCCTTCACGTTCGAACGTTCGAAGGCATCCTCCGGCATGCTCTTTACAAAACCTGCCAGCGCCTCATCTTTCTTTACCTTGCGCTCTATGGCCCGGAAGAAGATGGAGTGAACGTCGAGCGGAGCTGTGCCAACGGCCTGCTGAATGGCTGCCTTCGGCATGGCAAGTCCGCCTGTCCGCGATCCAGCACCGGCCGGCAAAGCATCCATGCCGCGCCGCAATAGCATCAGAGCGTAACGGGCCGCGAGGTAGTCGGCGATGATGGGGTGGGTAAAGCCGACCGTACCGGCGCGTGCTCCTGCGCCGAAGAAGGCAAATTGTACAAGCACGTTCAGCTTGCGCCGGCGCTCGTCTTCTAGGTCCTTGCCGTTCGGCAGCGCGTTCGAAAGGTATGAGTTACCGGTCAATTCCTTGATGTCAATTGTGTCGAAGATCCATCCGGCCCTGCCGTCCGCGTCCGTTCGCCGGTACGCATGCGCAAGTGCCAGCAGCAGCTCGGTTACGTTCTCCTTGCCTTGCTCCTCGAGCAGTTCCAACACGGCCTGCCGCGTATGCGCGTCGTCCGGCCGCAACCCGCCTGACTTCTCAACCTCTTCCTCGATGGCATCGGATAGAAGTTCCACATCGACAAAGTCCACCCAGCGAAATATTGCCTTGTCGTGTTCCCGGCCGATCATGCGCTCGAACACAACGTCTAAAAGGTCGAACTCGCTGGAGGGCAAATCGCCGCTGTTCTTGAACAGCTCGATGAGAACCCTGCAATAGAACGGCAGCCGGGCAAGGTCCGCCACGATAGGCGATGCCTTGAGTGAAGCAACGAATTTCCCGGCAATGGCTCCCTCACCCAGTTCTAAGGCGGCGATTGTGCGCCAGGAAGCTTCGCCCCAGGGCGCGAGTTCAAGAATTTCCACATCGCTGCCTCTTGCGAAACGGCCTTCGACAAACGCCCTTAGTGCCGTGCAGGACGTGAGCAGAGAATCGCGGGTGCAAATCAGGATGCACGCGCGGCTGCCTGGCATGTCGAGTGCCGCTTCGATCTCGGCAAAAAAGCCGTCGCTACCTTCGTAGAACTCGTCGAGCCCGTCGAACATCCAGAGGCTGAAGCCATTGATCAGGAGCCAGCGAAACTGATCCGGTGTCGCCGGAGCGGCCATATCCGTGCCGTTCGCTGCTGCGATGATATCGTTGACATAGCCCACATGCCCAACAGTCCGCAGATGTTGAGGCAGGAAGATAATCGGGCGTCCCGCCGTGTCTTGATCGCCTGCGCCGTCCGCGCCCCGCCGATTTTTCCGCTCCATGAACGCTTTGTAGGCATGAGCTGCCAGTTCATTGAACGCCACCGTCTTGCCGCCGCCGGCACTCCCATCGATCAGGCAAAACCGCGGCCCCCGCCCTGCCCGGGCGATCCAGCGTTTGAGATATTCAACGATATCGCCTTGCATCTCGGGCTGAGGCTTTTCCGCGAACTCTTGCCTGCGGAAAAAGGGTTGCGGCACGCGCTTTATTTTTTCGGCTGACGCGAACACGGCAGCGGCAACGGACGCCTTCGCCTTTCTTCCTCCTTCGTCGGCTTTATACGCGGTATCGAAGAGCTGGATTGGAACGCGAATCCCGCCTTTCGATAGCATCTTCGTGGCAGCGGATATAAAGTGCGCCGACAGGCCGCGGCGCTGAGGGACGAGAAAATAGCCCGTTACACCGGGCGCCGCGCCCATCTCGGCGCTGAAGCGGCGGAGCCACATTTTTTCGCGGTCTTCCCGCTCCGACATCTCTTGGCTGTTTAGGCTTTTGGATTCGGGGAGCAGCGTTTCATCGGCCCATACGAAAACGCGCGCCGGCTGGGTTTCCGGATCGGCGGTTTCCGCTTCGAAAAAGCCTGGAGCTTCGCGCGTAATCTCATATCCGCCGAGCCGGTAATACTCGGCTGCTATCCGCGCCAATTCAGACACGATACCCCCGCAAAAACATAAAAAGCCACGTCCGCGCCTGGCTATCTAGGCATTTCGGCTTTTTGGAGACGTCACAGCCAAGTGGAGGAAAGGACAATTGGAAAGGCAAAATGCCGGAACCGGCGGGGCGGGCCCCGGCATATCACGAAGCAATTTTCAGCACTAGAAGCTTAGGCGCGACGCCCGGACGACGTGCGGCAGCGCGCGGACCTTGGCGAGGACGGAGTCATCCACGCGCTCGTCGACGCTGACAAGCGCTATAGCCTTGCCGCCTTGCTGCTGGCGCCCGAGGTTGAACGTCGCGATGTTCACGCCCTCATTGCCGAGCAGCGTTCCAAGCGCGCCGATATGACCGGGCTTATCGGCATTTTCGGTGTAGAGCAGATTACGCGAGAACTCCGCATCCATCGGCACCGTGTTGATCTGGATGATGCGCGGCTTGCCGTCAGAAAATACGGTGCCTGCCACGGTGCGCTCGCCGCGCTCGGTCTTGAGCGTCACGCGCATATAGGTTTCGTAGGCGCCTTCCTGCCCGCGCCGCACTTCCTCGAACTGAATGCCGCGGTCTTTGGCGATGCTCGGAGCCGACACCATGTTGATGTCATCGAGGTAGGGCTTTAGCACTCCGGCTACGGCAGCGGAGTTGAGGGCGCGTGTGTTCATGTCCGCGACCTCGCCCGCATATTCGAGACGGATCATAGCGGGCGCCGTCTCGGTGAGCTGGCCCGCGAACGAGCCGAGCATTTCGGCAAGCCTGACGAACGGCTTCAGCTTCGGAGCTTCCTCGGCGCTGATCGAGGGGAAGTTGACCGCGTTTGAGATTGCGCCCTGCAACAGATAGTCGGCCATTTGCTCGGCGACCTGCAGCGCGACGTTCTCCTGGGCTTCGCTCGTCGCGGCGCCAAGATGCGGCGTGCAGATTACGTTCGGCAGGCCGAAGAGCGGGTTTTCCTTTGCAGGCTCGACCTCGAACACGTCGATGGCCGCACCCCCCACATGCCCCGCTTTGATCGCCTCCGCCAGCGCGGCTTCGACAATAAGGCCGCCGCGTGCGCAGTTGATGATGCGGACGCCCTTCTTCATGGTGGCCATGGACTCCGCGTTGATGATGTTGCGGGTCTTTTCCGTCATCGGTGTATGCAGAGTGATGAAGTCCGCGCGGCGGAACAGTTCGTCAAGGTTCACTTTTTCGACGCCCAGATCCAAAGCGCGATCTTCGGTCAGGAAGGGATCGTAGGCGATGACCTTCATCTTGAGGCCCTGCGCGCGGTCGGCGACGATGGAGCCGATATTGCCGCAGCCGATGACGCCGAGCGTCTTGGACGTCACCTCGACCCCCATGAATTTCGACTTCTCCCATTTCCCGGCTTGGGTCGAACGGTCGGCCTCCGGGAGCTGGCGTGCGAGCGCCATCATCATTGCAATCGTGTGCTCTGCGGTGGTGATGGAGTTGCCGAACGGCGTGTTCATCACGATGATGCCGCGGCTCGTCGCCGCCGGGATATCGACATTGTCGACGCCGATGCCCGCCCGGCCGATGACCTTAAGCCCGGCGGCCTTGGCCAGGACTTTCTCGGTGACTTTCGTGGCGGACCGGATCGCAAGGCCGTCATATTGGCCGATGATCTCGGCGAGTTGATCCTTATCGAGCCCGATTTTCGTATCGGTATGAATGCCGCGGTCCGTGAAGATGGCCGCCGCTGCGGGTGAAAGCTTGTCTGCGATGAGAACGCGAGGGGCTGTCATGGTTGTCTCTTTTTCAAAGGGAGTGGATTTAAGTCCCCCCTCACTCTGTCTCTCTCCCCGAGGGGAGAGAGGACGCCGGAACTAGCCTCTCGACTAGAAGAGAGGAAGCCGGCATTTTCCCCCTCTCCCCTTGGGGAGAGGGCCGGGGTGAGGGGGTCTGCAGTATTACTAAGCGGCCTTAGCCAGGCCTGCCTTCGCGCTCGCATAGGCCCAGTCGAGCCAGGGCATGAGCGCTTCGAGATCGGAGTGCTCGATGGTCGCACCGGCCCAGATGCGCAATCCGGGAGGCGCATCGCGGTAGGCACCGATGTCCAGCGCCACACCCTCTTTCTCAAGAGCGGATGCGATTTGCTTTGCCACAGCGGCCTGCGCTTCGGCGGAGGACAGCTCGGGGTCCACGATCTTGAGGCATACGGACGTGTTCGAACGCGTGGCGGGGTCCGTCGCGAGGAAATCCACCCACGGCGTCCGCTCCACCCAATCGGCGATGACCTTGAAATTCGCATTGGACCGCGCCGCCAGCGCTTTCCAACCGCCGAGGCCCTTCGCCCAGCGAAGCGCGTCGAGATAGTCTTCTACGCAAAGCATGGACGGCGTGTTGATGGTCGAGCCCTCGAAGATTTCGCGGTTGAGCTTGCCGCCCTTGGTCATGCGAAACAGTTTCGGCATCGGCCAGGACGGCGTATAGCTTTCAAGCCGCGCAACTGCGCGCGGCGAAAGGATCAGCATGCCATGTTGCGCCTCGCCGCCGAGCACCTTCTGCCACGAGAAGGTGACAACGTCGAGCTTGCCCCAATCGAGGTCTTGCGCGAAAGCGGCCGAGGTCGCGTCGCAGAGCGTCAGCCCTTCGCGGTCCGCCGGGATCCAGTTGGCATCGGGGACCCGAACGCCCGATGTCGTGCCGTTCCAGGCGAAAACCACGTCGTTCTTGAAGTCCACTTTCGACAGGTCGGGAAGCGCGCCATAGGCGGCCTCGATAACGCGCGCGCCCGGGATCTTAAGCTGTTTTGTGACGTCGGTGGCCCAGTCCTTGCTGAAGCTTTCCCAAACGAGCACGTCGACTCCGCGCGCGCCGAGCATGGACCACATGGCCATCTCGAAGGCACCGGTGTCGGAGGCGGCAACAATCCCGATCAGGTAATCGTCCGGTACGCCCAAGACCATGCGCGTCTTGTCGATTGCGAGCTTGAGCTTGGCTTTACCGGGCTTCGACCGGTGGGAGCGGCCCAACTCTGCGGACTCGAGGTTTTCGAGGGAATAGCCGGGGCGCTTTGCGCAGGGGCCAGACGAAAAATGCGCCACATCGGGGCGCACGATAGGCTTTAGAGCCGTCATAGCGGTCTACCCTTTCAGATAGTTGCCTCCCGGTGGGGGGAGGTGTCCCGCCAGCGTCGTTATCAGCCTCGATTGACGATGTCAACGCCTTATCTAATCGCCGCGCGGCGATTTACGGCCGGCCGCGGCCGTTGCATCGACGGCGGCTTTCGGCGGCGCGGAAAGCTCTCTTGCCACACGAAATCCGAGTGTTGGCGACCGCGTGTCGGCAAATTCCCTGGCTCTTGCCGGGAGGCGCCGTCCGGGGAGGCCGCCGCCGGCACCCCGGACGGCGCGATAGGCGCAATCGCCGCCCGCTCCAGACAGCCACGGCGATCCGTCGGCTGGCGCCTGTGCATAGCTGGAATGCCAGCAATCCTCGACCCATTCGAGGACATTACCCGGGAGAGCGTGCAGGCCCCAGCCATTCGGCCGCGTGACGCCCACATCGCGGGCAGGGAGGCGAAGAAGGCCGATTTCCGCTGGCGGCACTGGGGAGGCCGCCCCGGGCGATGCCGCAGTTTCCGCGGGATGCCCTTCCGATCCCCCTTGAGCTGAATATTCCCATTCGGCCTCGCTCAGGAGGCGATAGCGGCGGCCGGTGAGCTGCGAGAGCCATTCCACATAGGCCTTGGCTTCGAACCACGACACCCGCGTGGCTGGAACGCCCGGCCCGATGGAAAGGTAGGAAGATAAAGTCGGGCGGCATACTCCGGCATCGACGCAAGCCCGCCAGTTCCCGGCCGAAATTCCATATTTTGAAATGGCCAGCGGCTTGCGAAACGAAACCCTATGCGCCGGGGCTTGCTCCGGACGGTAGCCGGCGCTTTCGGGCCGCGATCCGACGATCGCCTGTCCATTGGGGATCACCACCATTTCCGGGCAGCTGGGACAGTCCGAAAAGCTTTCCGAGAGACCGTTGCCGGGCTTTAGCCTGAGCACGGTTTCGCTTGCCCGCTGGCCGGTGGCAACCTCTATGGTACCGCTTTCCTTCGAGCGGCCGCGCGCGCCGGGCGCGGGGTCGGCCGGGCGGTTGTCCTTCAAGGCCGCCATGCGGGTACCAATGAGTTCAAGCGTTTCCGGCCGGCGGGCGAGCGTTGCTGCTTCGGTAAGCTCCTCGGATTTGGCCGCCGAATTTACGAGAGAAACGAGCCGGTTCGCCGAGGCCTCCCCGCCGCCCGAACTTATGGAACGCTCAAGCGCCAGCACCGCGCTGGCAAATTGGGAGTGGCCGGCATCGGGTGTGGCGGGTTGGGTTGCGGGGGGAGCGGCGGCCAGGCGGGAGGTTTCGTCTTGTGCGGAAGGCATCGCATCAGGAGCCCGCTGTGCATCCTCAGCCCGTCCGGGAGCCACGCGCCGAGTTTGGTCGGCCGCGATGGACGGCCCGGACGAAGCTTCGGGCTGCGTCCCGTCCGGTGCTGGGATCCGTTCTGGGCCGGCGGGATCTTGGGACGGCACGGGCACTACCGGACCGTTCTGCGCATCCTGTCCGGACGCCGCGATGATACGGCCCGTTCCTCCGCCCTCCTCTGACGCCGGCTCAGCCCCCTGGGGCACCGCGGCATTTTCCGGTCTTGTCAGCGATTCTTGGCTTTTTAGCCCCCCAGCCTGCACAGCCGCCCGGTCGAAATAAATTTTGGCTCCGACTCCAATTACCGCGAAGGAGAGACCTAGGGCAAACCCCATGGCAAAAGAGAGCGGCCGCCGGCCATGCTTCCGCCCGCCCCGGGCCAGCTGCCGGGCACGGGCGAGTTCCTCGTCGTACGCCTCGCGCCGGCCTGCATCCCTTAGTGTCTCATAGGCTTCGGTAAGCGAATTGAATTCGCGATAGGCCGCCCCGTGCTCTCCCGCGGGTTTGCTATCGGGGTGGATCTCCTTGGCCCGCGTGCGGAAGGCACGCCGGATTTCCGCTTCGGGTGCGTCCGGGGGAACGCCAAGTATGGTGTAGTAATCTTGATCGTCTTCCATCGCCTGAGAGACCCACCCGCCGCAATCGCTTATCGCACACCAAGCGGCGGCGAATTCCTATTTCCCCAGCGAACGATCTTAGGCAAGGATGCGGCGGCATTGCGGCATCCCGCTGGCATCGGACGGGGAAGGTTCCGTGGGATTTCCCCCGCCTGCCTTGCTTCGGCTATTTCGTCTCGCTAACGATTTTGGGGCATTCCTTTTGAACGAAGCGATTCACCTCCCGGACGAGATCGCCTTCGAGAATACCGAAATGATGTTCGAGTGCCGCTGCCGTCCACACAACGCCCTTGATCAGCGTTGCGCCCTTAATATCGTCCATGTGGAGTGCAGCAGCGGTATTCGTTCCGTCCTTGAAGCTCAATTCGGGGGCCATCGTCGCGGTGATGGCATATTTTTCGGTGCCGATCTCGCAGGCGATCGATTGCTTGCCGATCTTGAGCATATTCTCCTTGGAGGTCAAAGCGGCGACGAGATCGGCGCGTTTCGCACTGAGCTTAACGCTGCACCTGGCTGAGCCCAGCCCCCAAGTGAGCTTCTTAGCGTCCGCGCCCTTTTGAATCTCTTCTTTGTCCCAAGTTTTGGTGAGATCGCAGCTGAGATCGGGGCCACTCGCATTCTTAGAGACGATGATGCCGCACATCTGTTTTGCGCATTGAGCGAGTTCTTGTTTTTCCGATGCGTGGTCTGCCGATGCGCCATGGATCATGGCCAGCGTCAACACGGCGCCGGCCAGCGGCGAGGTACGGCTTGCAGGTTTGGTCATGCGCTACGATACTCCGAGGTGCAAAGGCGCGCGAAATTGCCCGGACGCGCGCCGATTCTAACTGTGCCGCTTCAGTAACATAGGAAAAGGAGACTTCAACACTTGGCGGCGGCAGAAACTTGTGCAAATGTCGGCCCGGCCGTTGGACCGCGATTAGGGGATGAAGATGATGCAGATCGACCTAGCCGATGCAAATGAAAACATGGACATGCCAGCCCATGTGGATACCTACCGCCATTTCGTAGGTTTTGTGAAATACTCGATCGGCGCCCTTGTTATCTTGCTGATCGGTATGGCGATTTTTCTAACTTAAGCTCACCAGCAAATCGCAGGCTCATGATTACAATCTCCTCCACGCGGGAAGGAGAGGGAGAGACTCGGGTCGCCCTCACCCCCGAAACCACCAAGAAATTCAAAGGCCTCGGCGCGCGCGTGCTGATGGAAGCTGGGGCAGGCGAGCGCTCGTTCATGCCCGACCGGCTTTTCAGCGAAGCGGGCGCGGAAATCGTGGGGAGCGCCGCCGAAGCGCTGAGCCCGGCCGACATCGTTCTGAAGGTAGGACGGCCCTCGGCTCTAGAGCTTGAGGCCATGAAGCCTGGTGCCCTCTTCGCGGGTATGATCGATCCCTTCGGCGGACGCGAAGGCTTGGAGGCCTTGGCCGCCAAAGGCCTGTCCGTCTTCGCGATGGAGTTCATGCCGCGTATCACGCGAGCCCAAACCATGGACGTGCTGTCGTCGCAATCGAACCTCGCGGGATATAAAGCCGTCATCGACGCGGCCGCGCAATTTGGCCGGGCATTTCCGATGATGATGACCGCAGCCGGGACCGTGCCCGCGGCGCGTGTCTTCGTCATGGGCGCTGGCGTCGCGGGCTTGCAGGCCATTGCGACCGCGCGCCGCCTCGGTGCCATGGTTTCGGCGACCGACGTGAGGCCCGCCGCCAAGGAGCAGGTGCAAAGCCTCGGCGCTAAGTTCATCGCCGTTGAGGACGAGGAGTTCAAACAGGCCGAAGCCGCCGGCGGTTACGCAAAAGAGATGTCGGCGGAATATCAGCGCAAGCAGGCGGATCTCGTCGCCAGCCATATCGCCGCGCAAGACATTGTGATAACCACGGCTCTCATCCCGGGCCGGCCTGCGCCGAAGCTTATCTCCCAAGCCATGGTCGAAAGCATGAAGCCGGGCTCAGTGATCGTCGATCTCGCAGCAGAGCGCGGCGGAAACGCCGAAGGAACCAAACCGGGCGAAATCGCGGAGCGCAAGGGCGTGACCATCATTGGCCTGACTAATATGGCGGGCCGTGTGCCGGGGAACGCTTCAAGCCTCTATGCAAGAAATCTCTATGCTTTCATCGAACCGCTGTTCGATAAGAAAGAAAAGAAACTCGCGATCAAATGGGACGACGAGATCGTTGCTGGCACCTTGATCGCCAAGGACGGCAAGGTCGTGCATCCGAGGCTGCTTAAGGCTTAACCGGCCGCAGCGCTGGAAATTCCAGATCGCTGGCCGGGGTCACGCGAAAGGATAACGCGCGGCTGCAAGCTGCGGCCGCGTTCTTTGGAGGATTATGATGCGAAGGTTCTTATATGCGGCGGCAATTCTCGCGTTGGCCGGGTCAGCGCCCGCGCTTGCCGCATCCGAGGGGGCGCATGGCGTGAGCCCCTTCCTGTTCGAGTTCTCGATCTTCGTGCTTGCGATTTTCGTGGGCTATTACGTCGTGTGGAGTGTGACGCCCGCACTGCACACGCCGCTCATGTCTGTGACAAACGCGATCTCGTCCGTGATCGTTGTCGGCGCGCTTCTCGCTGTCGCGGTCGAGGGTGCCGGAGCGATGGAGGCTCTCAGCGCCAGCGGAAGCACGCTCGCCAAGATCTTCGGCTTTCTTGCCTTGGTCATGGCGTCGGTCAATATCTTCGGCGGCTTCCTCGTAACCAGCCGAATGCTCGCCATGTACAAGAAAAAAGAAAAGAAGGTTGAGCGCTCATGAGCCCCGATCTTGTCGCTCTGCTATATCTCGTTGCCGGTATCCTCTTCATTCTGGCGCTTCGCGGCCTTTCCTCCCCTGAAAGCTCACGTCAGGGCAATACTTACGGCATGATTGGCATGGCCATTGCCATCGCCACCACGCTCGGCGTCTCGCGGCCCGAAAGCGGCCTGAGCTGGGCTCTCATCGCGGGCGGCCTCGCCATTGGCGGCAGCATCGGCGCGATAACCGCCCGGCGCATCGCAATGACGGCCATGCCGCAGCTCGTCGCCGCGTTCCACAGCCTTGTCGGTTTGGCCGCGGTTTTCGTCGCCGCGGCCGCGCTGAATGCGCCCGCGGCGTTCGGCATCGGCGTTCCGGGGGCGATCCACACGCAAAGCTTGATCGAGATGTCGATCGGCGTGGCCATCGGCGCAATCACGTTTTCCGGCTCGATCATCGCTTTCGCGAAACTCGACGGCCGGATGTCCGGCAAGCCGATCCTGCTGCCTGCGCGTCACCTTATCAATATCGCGCTTGCCGCCGGTCTCGTCGCGCTGATCGTGATGTTCGTGCAAACGGGAAGCCAGCCGCTCTTCTGGGCCATCGCCGTCCTGTCGTTCGTCTTCGGCATTCTGCTCATCGTTCCCATCGGCGGCGCGGACATGCCGGTGGTCATCTCGATGCTGAACTCCTATTCGGGATGGGCCGCGGCTGGCATCGGGTTCACGTTGTCGAATACCGCACTCATCATCACTGGCGCGCTGGTCGGCTCGTCGGGTGCGATCCTTTCCTACATCATGTGCAAAGGGATGAACCGCTCGTTCATCTCGGTGATCGCCGGCGGTTTTGGCGGCGAAACCGCCGCGGCGGCAGGCGCGAAGGAGCAGCGGCCGGTAAAACAGGGCTCGGCGGACGACGCCGCGTTCATTCTGAAAAACTCCGCCAAGGTGATCATCGTGCCGGGCTACGGTATGGCGGTCGCCCAAGCGCAGCACGCGCTCCGCGACATGGCCGACAAGCTGAAAGAAGCGGGCGTCGATGTGTCCTACGCCATTCACCCGGTCGCTGGGCGTATGCCGGGCCACATGAACGTGCTGCTGGCCGAGGCAAACGTGCCTTATGACGAGGTATTCGAGCTCGAGGACATCAACAACGCGTTCTCTCAAGCCGACGTGGCCTTCGTCATTGGCGCGAACGACGTTACGAATCCCGCCGCGAAAGAAGACCCTGCCTCGCCGATTTTCGGCATGCCTGTGCTGGAGGTGTGGAAAGCCGGCACCGTGATGTTCATCAAGCGCTCGCTCGCGTCGGGCTACGCCGGCATCGACAACACGCTGTTCTACCGCGACAACACCATGATGCTGTTCGGCGACGCGAAGAAAATGACCGAGGAGATCGTGAAGGCGATGTAGCCGCGTCGGCCGCGACGGGGCTCGAACGGGGTTTCCGGCGCCGATGCGATTCCAACACGGGGAGTCAGGCAATCGGGGAAAACAACTCCCCGTCGCTTGTCAGCAGGCCGCACCTTCTCTACGGTTGCGTCGAGTGGTGTTGAGATCATTCCTTAACCTTCGGGGGTTCCATGACTATCGGCTATCTGCTTTGGCTCATCGGCGTCGCAATCGCCGTGGTGATTGGCCTTTCGGTCTTCTTTCACTTCGACGTTCCGGTTGTGATGCCGGCGATCACCAGTGTCACGGACACTACGAGGGCGCTCTTCATAGCCCTTGGGTTGGTCGTAATCTCTAAGTTTCTATAGAACCGTTCCCTGAGACTGCGAAACGCAGAGCCAAAAAACAGCCGCCGGCCGGAGACCCAGCTGGCGGCTGGGTGTTTTCGCGTTAGTTCGTGATACCAACGGTCCAAAGAGTTGACCGCTTTTTCGTCATTGCGAGCAAAGCGAAGCAATCCAGGGTTAGGGATGCTGCCCCGGATCGCCGCGGCGGCCAAGGCCGCCTCTCGATGACGGGGTCTGGTGCTGGAACGGTCGGAACTTTTGCCGTTGCTATAAGATAACGGCTCTGACGTCTTTTCCCGGGCGCTCCTCCGGAGGACAGCGGCATGGACGGCCATCTTCTTATTCAGCTTGTCGTTTTCTTGGCCGTCGCGGCCTTCGCGGCGCCTGCCGCGAAGATGCTCAAGCTTGGGCCGCTGTTGGGTTACCTTTTCGCCGGCGCTCTCATCGGGCCCTACGGCATCGGCAAGGCCTTCGGATATTCCTCCTACGACGCTGAAGCCTTGCGCCATACCGCAGAGCTTGGCGTTGCCATGTTCCTGTTCTTGATCGGCCTTGAGCTGCGGCCGAAGCGCCTCATGAAAATGCGCGACGCGGTCTTCGGGGCCGGCTCCGTCCAGCTCATCGTGAGCGGCGTTATGCTCGTGGCGCTGATCTATTGGCTGAACCCGAGCCCGGGGCTCTCTCTCCCCAAGGCGCTTCTGATCGGCCTCGCGCTGGCTTTGTCATCCACGGCCTTTGCTCTGCAAACCCTCGAAGAGAAGGGGGAGCTGACCACGCGCCATGGGCGCCTCGCCTTTTCGATCCTACTTTTCCAGGATCTCGCGGCGATACCTCTGATTGCAATCGTGCCGTTTTTGTCGGCCAGCGAGCCGGCCGGCGCCGCCATCGGCTGGCTCGGCGCGGCGAAGATCATCGCCGCAATCGCGCTGATCATCGCCGTTGGCCGCTATGTTCTCAACGGCCTCTACCGTCTGCTGGCCCGCACACAAGTGCGCGAGGCGATGACGGCAGCGGCGCTCCTCACGGTCGCGGGCGTTTCGCTTCTGATGACGGAGATTGGCCTTTCCGCGTCGCTCGGGGCGTTTCTTGCCGGCGTGCTGCTGGCGGATTCGTCCTTCCGCCATCAGCTCGAAGCCGACATCGCGCCCTTCGAGATGCTGCTGCTCGCGCTGTTCTTCACCTCGATCGGCATGGGCCTCGATTACCGGGCGCTTTTGGGTCAGCCCGGCATAATCGCCGCGGGTGTCGCCGGCCTGATCTTGGTTAAGTTCGCCGTCCTTTACGCGATTGGCCGCTGGCAGAGACTCGGCGGCCCAGCCGCGCGCCGGTTCGCCATCGTAACGTCCCAAGGTGGCGAGTTTGCTTTCGTCGTATTCGCGAGCGCCCAGCAAGGCGGCATCCTTACACCCGGTTCCGCCTCAACACTTGGGATTATCGTCACCCTTTCCATGGTTACGACGCCCATTCTGCTCGGTCTGGACGATTTCGTTCGCAGCCGCATCCGCAAAGAGCAGCGGCCATTCGACGAGCTTCCCGCGAATGCCGGTCATGTTGTGATCGCAGGCTTCGGACGCGTCGGGCAGGTGGTGGGCCGCGTTCTAAATGCTAAGGGCATTCCCTACACAGCGCTCGACGACGATCCCGATCAGGTTCAGCTTGTTAATCAATTCGGCAATAAGAGCTATTTCGGCGATGCCAGCCGGCTTTCGATCCTTGAGGCCGCCGAAATGGGCAAAGCGCGGGCCTTCGTGCTCGCCCTCGACGATATCGATAAGTCGCTGAAAACAGCCGAACTCGTGAAAAATTTCTTCCCGCACGTCCCCATTTACGCGCGGGCCCGTAACCGGCGCCACGTCCATCAACTCATGGACCTTGGCGTCGAGCATATCGAGCGTGAGGCTTTTCTTTCGTCGCTAGAGCTCACGAAGGACGTTCTGCGCGGCCTTGGGCTGCCCGAAGGCGAGATCCGATTCACCGTCGACACTTTCAAAGAGCACGACGAAGCCCGGCTTTACGAAGATTACGAGCATTATACCGACACAGAAAAGGTGGTGGCGCTCGCGATGCAGCGCTCGGACGAACTCGCCCAAATTCTCGCACAAGATTGGCAGATGGCCGCTCAAGAGCGAGCCAAGCGGCTCGAAGAGAAGCGCAAGGGGGATGCGAAGCCGAAAATGGCAAAGCAGCCGCCGCAAAAATTGGGATAGGGCGGCTCCGGTTGAAGAGGCCCTTTCTCTCATCCCGGAAGCCGCCTCGCGGCTATCCGGGATCTTGCAGCACTCGAAGCGCCGCCGCCTGTAAAGATCCCGGATACGGCGCAAACGCGCCGTTCCGGGATGACAACTAAGGGCTGTGAAAGCATTCAACCGGATTAAGTATTAAGGGGGCAGGCCGCGATGAAGACGCTCACAATTTTCCTCGCGTTCCTGCGCTTGGGGCTGACAAGCTTCGGGGGACCCATCGCGCATCTTGGCTATTTCCGCGCGGAATTCGTGAACCGGCGCAAATGGC
>JBKQIH010000024.1:0-11164 GCA_052148445.1 Rhodomicrobium sp. | reverse complement strand
CGGCCGTCAAGCTGGAGATACTCCCGGATGAGCGCGGCACAGCTTTCGGGAAGTGGGGGCTCGGCCGCATCCGCCGCCTTCTCCCGCAGCCTTTGCGCGATTTCAGAGGGCTCGCGCCTGCCGATAAAGGGTATCGCCTTCTCGTCGAGGTAGCGCAGCAGGCTTTCCTCGTTGCGCAGCAACCCGGCCGGCCCGCCGCCGATAGGCCCGTGACCGGCCGACAGTTTGTTCAGCTGCGCTTCGAACAGCTCTTTTGGCCGCCAGAAGGCGTGGAACAGGCGTTCGCGCCAGCGGGGCGGCATGGCGAGCGCGTCGAGCAGCCCCCGGAACGCACCGATATGGCCGAGCTTGATCTCGAAATGCTGCAGTCCCGCCTTGCGCACCGCATCGAGCGTGAGTGCGATGACCTCGATATCCGCATCGAGATATTTCGAGCCGAAATATTCTATCCCCGCCTGGCGGATTTCACGGGCGCGGCCCGGCGCATCGGGGATGCGAAAGATGGCGCCATTGTAGCAATATTTGGCCGGAAGCGGCACGTTGGCGCGTTCCAGCAGCACCCGGCAGGCGGGCAGAGTGAGGTCCGGCCGGAGGCAAAGCTCTTCGCCGCTATCGTCGGTAAACACATAGGTGCGGGCACGGATGGTCTCGCCGAGGCGGTCCAAAAGAAAGCCCGCCGGCTGGACGATCAAGGGCGCGATCCGCTCATAGCCGCGCGCCGCGAACACGCCCATCAGACCGGCCGCTTGCGCCTCCAGCACCTTGAAATCGAGCTGGGATTCGACGCTCATGGCTGCTCCTGCCCCGCAAGCACGCGCTTCACGGCCGCGACCATGTCCGCTTCGGGAACGGAAAATTGCGCCGGCCGGGCTTCGCGCCATTCGGCGTGACCGGCGATGGCGCCCGAAAGCCGCGCGCCCTCCAGCAGGTCTTTGATGGTGACTTCGCCGCGCGCACGCTCGTCTTCGCCTTGGATGATGACGCAAGGCGCGCCGCGCTTGTCGGCATATTTCATCTGCGCCTTCATGCCGGCGTCACCGAGATACAGTTCCGCGCGGATGCTGGCCTCGCGCAGGTCGCGAGCCATCTTTTGGTAATCGCCCACCCGCGCCTTATCCATGACGAGCACGACGACAGGGGCTTGTGCGATGGCGCCGTCCTTCAGTTTGCCGAGATGAGCGAGGGCCGCATAGAGGCGCGAAAGGCCGATGGAAAAACCTGTGGCTGGCACGGGCTGCGAGCGGAACCGCGAGACGAGCCCGTCATAACGCCCGCCGCCGCCAACCGACCCGAAGCGGACCGGCTGCCCTTTTTCGTCTGACGCGGGAAAGGTCAGCTCCGCCTCGAAGACCGGCCCGGTGTAATACTCCAAGCCGCGCACAACCGTTGGATCGAAGCGGATGCGGTCCGCCTCGTAGCCGGCCTGAAGCACAAGGCTCATGATCGCACCCACGGCGGCATCCTCCGGAGCTTCATTTTGGGACAACAGCGAAAGGATCGCACTCGATTGCGCAGCTTCAAGTTTCGCTCCAGGCGTGAAGTCTCCGCTTTCATCCTTGCGGCCTTCGCCCAGCAGCTCCGCCACGCCCTGAAGGCCAAGGCGGTCGAATTTGTCCACTGCACGAAGAACCACGAGACGCTGTTTCGGGGCGCTAACCCCGGCTGCATCGAGGACGGCGTCGAGCAGCGTGCGGCTCGATACTTTTACAATATAGCCGCCGCGCGGAATGCCCAACGCTTCGAGCGTATCGGCGGCTAGCATGCACATCTCGGCATCTGCGGCCGGATTGGCGGTGCCGACCGTGTCGGCGTCGAATTGCATAAATTGGCGGAAGCGGCCTGGGCCGGGCTTCTCGTTGCGGTAAACATAGCCCGATTGGTAGCGCCGGAAAGGCTTCGGCAGCGCATCGAAATTTGCTGCAACATAACGTGCGAGTGGCGCCGTGAGGTCGTAGCGCAGCGAGACCCACTGCTCGTCCTCGTCTTGAAACGAGAACACTCCCTCATTCGGGCGGTCGGTGTCCGGCAGGAATTTGCCGAGCGCGTCCGTATATTCGAAAGCAGGCGTATCGAGCGGTTCGAACCCGTGCCGCTCGTAGACGTTGCCAATCGTGCCCAGCATATGCTTCAGGGCACGCAACTCTTGCGCTTCGACGTCGCGCATGCCTTTCGGCAAGCGCGGCTTAACCGGAGTGATTTTTTTCTTGTCGCTCATGCGGACAAGAAATGCAGGGGAGCGCGCTTTCGCGCAATAGATTTATGCCGCCGATCCCCGATGCTCTTCACGCGGCAGCGCCCAGGGCAAACGAACCCGCCGGGCGGTCCACCATAAGCGTTGGCCGCGATTGAAGATTTCGATTGGGGAAGGAAAGTTAGGCTACCTCTCGCTCGGATTTGAGCTTTTCGATCTTTTCTTTGAGGCGGAGCTTGCGGCGCTTGAGTTCAGAGACTTTGAGGCTATCAACGAGGGGACGGTTCATTTCCGTTTCGATCTGGCGGTCAATGGCGTGATGTTTTTCCGACAGTTCCTCGATATGCGCAAAAAGGCTCATTTCTTCGGCCTCCATTCATGTTTAACGCACCATCGCAACGCGATCCTGTGTCAAAAGGATGACGCAATTACGGTTATATTGTGTCAGGTTGTGCTAAAATGTCAAGGCAACCTACTCTATGGCGAAATAGCAGCACTCGTTAAAAAAGTATTACCATTTCAATGAAAATGCATGAGAAAACGCTAGCGCCATGCTATAGCTTCCGCTAGCAGGAGACTGCGCTTTTCGGGTTTTCGGGAATTCATGCTATGATGAAACAAATCGGCTATTTTTCCGGGCCGTTCCTCTATGGCGTCATCCCCGGGGGGTTGATGAGCACTTCGGACGACAGGGTTTTGCGCCAGAAGCTTGCGCAGCTGAGGCAAGAGCATCGGAACCTGGATAACGCTATTCTCGCGCTTGAGGGCGCGGCAGAGCGGGACCAGCTTCGCTTGACGCGCCTAAAGAAACGGAAGCTTAGCCTGAAAGACGAAATCGCCCGCATCGAGGATCAGCTTCTGCCAGATATCATTGCCTAAATTGGCAATCCGCCCAACAAAAAAGTGGGCAAATCCGGCGCTTTGATGCTATCGGCTTCCGGCCAGACCGTTTTTATGATTGAGATCCTTCATGACGACTCAATCGCCACCTGTTGCAATAATCATGGGCAGTCAATCCGACTGGCCCATTATGCGAGCGGCCGCTGCCGTTCTCGATGAACTCGGCGTTGCTTATGATGCCCGCGTCATCTCAGCGCACCGGACGCCGGACCGGCTTTATGCCTTTGCCAAATCCGCGCGCGATTCCGGTTTCAAGGTGATCGTTGCCGGGGCGGGAGGCGCCGCTCATCTTCCGGGCATGACAGCAGCCCTAACGACGCTACCGGTGCTTGGCGTGCCGATCCCAACCACGGGGCTGAACGGCCAGGACGCGCTTTATTCCATCGTCCAAATGCCGGCGGGCGTGCCTGTAGGCACGCTTGCGATTGGCGAGCCCGGTGCGGCCAATGCGGGACTGCTTGCCGCGAAAATTCTAGGGCTCTCCGATCCCCAGCTAGCGGCGCGCGTCGATACCTGGCGGGCCGCCAGAACAGCCAAAGTCGCGGAGCGGCCCGCCGATGCCCCTTGAGCCGTTACAACCAGGCGCGACGATAGGAATTTTTGGCGGGGGTCAACTCGGCCGTTTGCTCGCCATAGCGGCGGCCAAGCTTGGATTTTGCACTGCTGTCTATGCCCCGGAGGAGGGCAGCCCGGCGTTCCAAGTAGCCACGCAGCGATGGGTGGAGCCCTACAGCAACGAAGCGGCGCTCACAGCCTTCGCAAAGGCCTGTGACGTCATAACCTTTGAGTTCGAGAACGTACCCGCGGAGGCGCTGGAAGCCGCCGCGCGGTATACCTGCGTCCGCCCCGCGGCTCGCGCTGCGGCTATCGCCCAAGACCGGATCGCCGAAAAGCGCTTTCTTTTTGACCTCGGGCTGCCTGTGGCGCCGCAAACCATCATCGGGAGCGAAGACGATCTGCCGGCCGCTGCCACCTTTCTGACTACTGTTCGCAGCGCAATCCTCAAGCGCTCCCGCGAAGGCTACGACGGCAGAGGACAACGGCGCGTTGCTTCAGCCGGGGAGCTGCGGGCTGCGTTCAGCGCTTTCGGAGGCGCGTGCGTCTTGGAGGCTGTGCTCGATTTCTCGATGGAAATATCGGTTATCGGGGTCCGCTCGCTGGACGGCCAAGTTTTCTGTTACGATTGCCCAGAAAATGGCCATAGCGCCGGCATATTAAGAACGAGCACCGTGCCCGCAGGCTGTACGGAAAAGCACCAGGCGCTCGCTAAGACCATAGCGGAGCGCATCGCGGGGGCGCTCGATTATTGCGGAGTCTTCGGCGTGGAGTTTTTTGTCATGCCCGATGCAAGCCCGCAGCCCTTAATCGTCAACGAAATCGCGCCGCGCGTACACAATTCCGGACACTGGACGCTCGACGCGTGCGCCATCAGCCAATTCGAGAACCACATCAGAGCAATTGCTGGCTGGCCCATCGGATCGGTGGCGCGGCATTCGGACGCGGTTATGACGAATCTTTTGGGCGAGGACGTGCTGCGTTGGCAGGATATCCTTCGAGAGGATCCGGGCCTATCGCTCTATCTATACGGCAAAGGCGATATCAGGCAGGGTAGAAAGCTCGGCCATGTGACCCGAATATCACCGCCAAAAAAGAAGTAGGGAAAACCGCGTCTCAATCTTTCGGAAAATAGACAGCGCCCAACTGGGCTGCTATAGTGATTGGGGAGGAGCCTGCATGCGTGCGGGCTTTTTTGTTCGCCCAGCACAGCAAAAGGAGCCAGCGTGCAAGTTCACGTTCGTGACAACAATGTCGATCAAGCGCTTAAGGCGCTCAAGAAGAAAATGCAACGCGAAGGCATCTTTCGCGAAATGAAGCTGCGTAACTACTACGAGAAGCCCTCCGAGAAGCGCGCCCGCGAAAAAGCTGAGGCTGTGCGCAGGGCCCGGAAGCTCGCACGGAAAAAAGCGCAGCGGGAAGGCGTAAGCGCTCCAGGCCGCGGCGCGATGCGGTAAGAAATTGTATCGCGGTCCCATTGTGGGGCCATTCGTTGACATACAGCCAACGCTTTTCCGGTATTGTACCGAATATGGCCGCATTTTACGGGCAGGGTTGCAAGCGTGTCTGCAGAACAAGCGGCGGGGGTGTTGCCTGTGGCGATGACAGGTCTGACGACGAAACGAGCGATAACAGCGGGCGGACTAGTTCTCGCCCTTCTTTTGCTCGCCGGCTGCGAGACTAGCGGTCTTGGCGAGCAGCGCGCGGACCGCTTAAGCCATCCCCAAGCCGATCCGAAGAACAATATCGCATCGATATCCGCTGTGGTCGCACAGAATCCGCGCGATGCCAGCGCTCTAAATCTGCGCGGAACCGCTTATGGGCAGGCCGGAGATTACGAGAAGGCGCTCGCCGATTTCTCTTCAGCAATTCAGATCAATTCACAATTTTACCAAGCCTACAACAACCGTGCGCTCATCTTCTTGCGCATGGGACGTCTCGACGCGGCGCTTGGCGACTATAATCAGGCTATTTCGATCAAGCCGGATTATGCCGCCGCCTATGTTGGGCGGGGTAACGTCTATAAGGACCAGCGCAATTTTACGATGGCCATCGCCGATTTCGGAAAGGCGATCGAGTTGAAACCAGACGACGCGGCAGCCTATTACGCCCGCGGTCTCATTCATCAAGCCATGAACGATCACCGTGCCGCACTCGACGATTTGAGCGTCGCCGTGAACTACCGGCCCGACGCTCCCGATCCGCATTATGCGCGCGGCGTTAGCTTTATGGCCGTCAATGAATACAAGAAGGCCTTCGAGGATTTCAAAGTCGCCGGGACCAATAAGGTTAACAATTACGAGGCTTGGGCTAGTGCCGGTAAAGCGGCAGAGGCCATGGGCGACCGTAAGGAAGCGGCGCACGCCTATCGGAGGGCGCTTCAAATCAATTCGGATAGCACCACGGCCTCCGAGGGGCTGAGGCGCGTGGGCGGCGAAGAGGCTTAAGGGCTAGGCCTCACGCGTCTATTCCGGTGATCCTTTCCCGTTGAAAGTTGTGTATCGATTCTGAACGTTTTGAGCGCACTTATTCATTTCGGCTACATTTTACATTTCCGGAGGCGAGGATGGCCGGCGTCTATTTGGAACCGGTTGGGTTGCTCTATGGAGCGGTCGCTCAAGAAGCCGTTGCACTTGGCGCGGCGTTCCCGCTCGCCGGAAGCTCCATTGCCTTTGGGGCCGTGCGCCTGTGGGAGGGCGAAGCGGGAAATGTCAAGCACGCCATCGTGCGGACCACCACCATCCAAGCCATCGACGAACCCCGCGTTAAAGAATTGCTTAGTAAACTCTCGACATCGCGCGCTCCGGTTGCCGGTGTTTCCATGGACAGCCCGCGTATTATGGGCATTGTCAACGTCACGCCCGACAGCTTTTCGGATGGCGGAGATCATTTCGAGGCCGCGGCCGCGACCGGCCATGCGAAAAAGCTCGCGGCCGAGGGGGCCGATTTTATCGACATAGGTGCTGAGTCGACCCGGCCCGGCGCTTCGCCGGTCGAAGCCGGAGAGGAGCTTCGGCGTCTCATGCCGGTTCTACAAGGCCTTGCCGGGCTTGCGGTTCCAGTATCCGTGGATACGCGCAAGCCAGAAGTCATGAGAGCGGCCTCCGGCGCCGGCGCTGCCCTTCTCAACGATGTTTCCGCTCTAACCTTTGCGGCAGATAGCCTAAGCACGGCGGTTGAGCTTAAGAAGCCCGTGGTTCTCATGCACGCGCAAGGCAGCCCGCAATCCATGCAGGAAAATCCGGTTTACAAGGACGCCGCAATCGAGGTTTACGACTACCTGGAGAGGCGCATCGAGGTTGCCGTGGCGGCGGGCGTACCTCGTGGCAGCATCGTCGCAGACCCCGGTATTGGGTTTGGAAAGAAACTTGAGCATAATTTGGCTCTTTTGCGAAACATTGGCCTGTTTCACGGGCTTGGCGTACCGATTCTGACAGGCTCTTCGCGAAAAGCGCTCATCCAAGAGGCGGCCGGGCCGCATGCGCCAAAAGCACGCATCGCGGGCAGCGTCGCCGCCGCCCTCGATGCAATTTCGCAAGGCGTGCAAATTGTGCGGGTTCACGACGTTCTTGAGATGCGCCAAGCTCTCTCTGTCTGGGAGACCCTGCGCGGTGGCCCGAATATCGCCACAGAGAATTCGTAAGCTTGGTGACTGTAACGGAGCAGTGAAATGGTAAGCGCGCAGAGGTTGTAACGATCGCCGAAAGCGCGAAATCGAAATCAAGCCAAATTCTATCGATAGGGATTAAACGTTCCCGGATCCACCGGATAAGCGCTTTTGAGCACTCCATGCGTCCGATCCAATTTTTATTGTTCGAGGAACGAACAATAGTACACGATCAGCTAGTCTAAAACGGGTATAGGTTTGGTCTTGGCCTCGGCACGCGCCAGGGGCGGATACCAGTTCTATTATGAGTGAGCAAGGTTTGAGCAATGGCACGGCGACTTTTCGGCACGGACGGCATCCGGGGGCAGGCTAACACTTATCCGATGACCGCCGGGATAGCGCTGAAGGTGGGCATGGCCGCGGGCCATATGTTCACAAACGGCGAACGGCGCCACCGCGTCGTGATCGGCAAGGACACGCGGCTTTCGGGATATGCGATCGAGTCGGCGCTCGTTTCTGGCTTTACCTCGGTTGGCATGGATGTCGTGCAGCTCGGCCCGATCCCCACACCCGCCGTTGCCATGCTGGTCCGCTCGCTCCGAGCCGATCTTGGCGTCATGATCTCCGCTTCGCACAATGGCTATCGGGACAACGGCATCAAGCTCTTCGGACCCGACGGGTATAAGCTCTCCGACGACGTCGAGGAGAAGATCGAGGCTCATGTTTACGGAGATATCGACAGTCTCCTGGCCAAACCTGACAGCATCGGTCAGGCTCGCCGTATCGATGGAGTCTACGACCGTTATGTGGAATTTGCCAAGCGAACCCTTGAACGCACCATAAGCCTGAACGGGCTGAAGGTTGTCGTCGATTGCGCCAACGGGGCCGCCTACCGGGTTGCACCCGCCGCCCTTTGGGAGCTTGGCGCCGAGGTCGTGGCGCTTGGGGTCAATCCGGATGGGCGCAATATCAATCGCGAATGCGGTTCGACAGTGCCTGAGACTGTTTGCCGCAAGGTCCGCGAGTCCGGCGCACATCTGGGTATCGCGCTCGACGGGGACGCGGACAGGGTCGTCATCGCGGACGAAAATGGCCGGGTTGTCGATGGCGATCAGATACTAGCCGTGATTGCCGCCGGCTGGCGGGATACCGGCCGTTTGCGAGGCGGAGGGATCGTGGCGACCGTCATGTCCAATCTCGGCTTGGAGCGCTACCTCGGCGGTCTGGGGCTCACGCTAGCCCGCACCAGGGTTGGCGATCGCTACGTCGTCGAGGAGATGCGGCGTTCGGATTACAATGTCGGCGGCGAGCAGTCGGGGCACGTCGTGTTGTCGGACTACACGACGACGGGAGACGGTCTTGTAACCGCGCTGCAAGTGCTAAGCGTGGTGGTCCAGAGCGGACGGCCGGTGAGCGAAGTGTGCCGCCGCTTCGAGCCAGTGCCCCAACTCTTGAAGAGCATCCGGTACGACGGCGGAAATCCGCTCGAAAACGAAGCCGTGAAGGGAAATATAGAGGCCGGGCGGCTGCGGCTTGGCAATTCTGGGCGCTTGGTCATTCGCCCTTCGGGAACCGAACCTGTGATACGCGTCATGGCGGAAGGCGACGACCAGCACCTTGTCACTCAGGTTGTCGACGAAATCGCGGCTTCAATCGAGCGATACGTGTCGCTCCGCGGCGGTGGGGTCGCGGGGCCGCAGGCACAACCTATTGCACGCTAAAGTAGTGGTTTTGCAAAGATGTTCGCGCAACAAGATATAAACAGGGAGTGATCTTATTAATAATGCTAAATATTACTGCGTCCTGCTGCAATCGAGAGCTTTTTTCTTCTGCCAACTGAGTACAGGCGATCCGATCTCAAGCGATATTTAACCTCGACGGTTTACCAAGGAAGCCGATAGCCACGCGGCGACTTTGCAATAGCTTGGATGAGTGAAATGAGCTTCACCTCGGATTTCGATACCCTGCCTCCTATTTCTCCGCTTCATGCCGCCAGCCGTTTCGATCCCTATTTCGACGTTTACGGATTGAGCCTCAAACAGCATGCAGATTTGGAACAAACAACTGTCACGCTGATTGCGCGCTCGCCGGCCTCGGCCCCGGCCCAAGCTTTGGCGATGAATCTTGGCCGGTTTCAGCCGTTCTCGGTCGAGGTCCGGATCATATTCGCTCAGATTGCCCCTGCCGCTGCGATGAATTTCATCTCGCAGACGCTGAGCACGGCCTGCCGCCATGCCCCCGAGACGATTATCCGCTGGGCCAAGAACCGCGCTCTCCTCGACGCCCATGAGCGCCTCACACTCGGCCGGGCGCTGTGCTGGACAGGGGATTCCATGCGCCGGTCCGAGGATTCGCGCAGTGCGATCGACCGGGTTGACGATGGGACTCCCTCTATCATGGCTGAGGCCTATGCGAGCTTCGAGGCGTTATGGGGAGCTTCCAAGCCGCTGCCGAAGACCTTGTTCTCGGGCAGCGGATTGCCAATTGCAAACACTGCGATGCAAGAGGCGCCTTCGATGCAGCGCTTCGACACCGAGCCGAAGATTGTCCGGCTCGACGACTATATTCGTGCTCGCCGGCATTGAGTTCCTGGATTTAAGTGAGCAACTAAATCATAAAGTTGCCCCCTCTCCCCCCGCGGGAGAGGGCTGAGGTGAAAGTTTGCACCGCTATTTCTCGGTAAGTTTCAACTCGATACGGCGGTTGCGCCGCAGATCGGCATCTGTACCGCCAGGCGCAAACGGTTGGAATTCGCCAAAGCCCGCCGCGACCAGCCGGTTCGGTGGAACGCCTTTGCTAATAAGGTACTTTACGACCGAGATGGCGCGGGAGGACGATAGCTCCCAGTTCGACCTGAACGTCGAAGTGGAGATCGGCCGGATATCGGTGTGACCGTCGATCCGCAGCACCCAATTCAGTTCCTTGGGAATACGGCCCTCAAGCTCATGCAGGGCGTTGGCGAGCTTCTCAAGCTCCGCGTAACCGGCCGGGGTCAGCTCAGCGGAACCGCTATCGAAGAAAATCTCAGACTGAAACACGAAACGGTCGCCCACCACCTGAATATCGTCGCGCTCCCCAAGCGACTTTTTCAACTCCCCGAAAAAGGTCGACCGGTATTGCGAGAGTTCCTGCACGCGCTTGGCGAGCGCGAGATTAAGGCGTTGTCCGAGATCGGCAATCTGAGCCTGTGACGTTTTATCGCGCTTATCGGAGTCGCCCAGAGAATTTTCGAGCGCGGCGAGCTGCTTGCGCAGCGCAACGATTTGTTGATTGAGGAGCTCGATTTGAGCGAGGGCCTGCGCCGTGAGGCCGCGCTGTTCGTCAAGCTGCTTGGTTACCGCTGCGACATGGGTTTCCGCGGAGCTGCCCTTCGACCCTTCGGCGCTCAAGAGCCCCGCAAGGCGCTTTTTTTCGGACTCGGCGGCCGAAAGCGTCGCCCGCAGCGAAAAGGTGTCGTCCTCGGCCGACTTCGCCTTCGTCTTCTCCAGCGACAGACTTTCGCTAAGCTGCGCAATTTGCAGCCGCAGCTTTGCTAGGGTTGTATCTTTCCCTGAGGCTTCCTGCGCAACGAAATATTGCGCGACCATGAACAGAACCATCAGGAAGGTCACGACCAGCAGGAGCGTCGAAAGGGCATCGACGAACCCCGGCCAATAATCGACCCCCTGAGGGCGGCGGCGCGATCTCGATAGCATGCGTTTAGCTCTCTCCCGGTTTTAGCGGTCGACAGAGTCGCGGCGCGGAGCGCGGGCGGCGATCTCGCGAAGCGCGTTCGCAAGCCTGTTTTGCTCTTTCAAAACTGCTGCGAGTTCGGCTTGGCTATGGGCTTGCTCGTCCACCCATTCGCGCAGAACTTTTTGCTCGGCCCGCATTTGCAGCACGAGTTTATCGATACCATCGGTCAGGCGAAC
>JBKQIH010000023.1:0-3037 GCA_052148445.1 Rhodomicrobium sp. | reverse complement strand
CGCGCAATTGCGATGACTGAAGCCGGTATCGTCCGGTTCGATTGCTCAAAATGTTTGTTTCGTGGTTAGCGGCAATTTGCGCTCATGAGCAGCGCCCACCACAATCTCAAGCGATGCGATTAGATCGCCGCCTTCATCGTGGAAGGTATGCGTTCCGGACTGGATACTTCTGATCATCCAGTTTTCGTAGTCATTGGCGAACGCGTGCAAGACTTCAGAAAGTTCGAAGGTTTCTTCCTGCGCCGGCTCCAAGGTAATCTTTATTTGCATAGTAGTCTCCCGCTGGTAGATCGGAGCACGCGGTACCTTTGCTTCCTTCCGCGCCCTCGCACCTATTAGCCGGTTATACTGAACTAGCTCGCTGGTGCAGGGCCATCCGGTTAGCCGCAGAATTGCCGGCGCGGGTATAAAATCCAGGGCGGCAATGCGGTTCTCTTTATCGCCGGACCGCTTCCTTCGGCCCGTCTCGCAACATATATTCAAAGTTAGGCTGCCATGCCGGAGGGCCAGCTCCCCTATTTGAGCCGTTACCGGCCGATTGAGGGGAGAAGCCGGAGGGGCGTCTGCCGGGTACATATTGCCGGGGTAAAGCTATGATAACCGCGCCATGCATCGAAGCAAGCAAGCCGGTCCCTAAGAACCGGTATGAAGGGGCTGTGCGGAGCGGGGATTGGACCGTCGCCCAGAACTGGGGGTCCTACACAGCGGAGGAGCATGACCGCTGGAACCGGCTCTTCGCCCGTCAATCGGCGCTGCTGCCGGGCCGCGCCTGCGAGGAGGCTCTTGAGGCCATAAGCAGGCTTGAGCTGTCGCGGTCGGGCATTCCAGACTTCGCCGATCTCAGCGAACGTCTCGCGGCGATGACCGGCTGGCGTGTTGTGGCTGTCGCCGGCCTGATCCCCGACGATGTTTTCTTCGAGCATCTCGCAAACCGGCGCTTTCCGGCCGGCGCCTTTATCCGGCCCGAGCACGAGTTCGACTATCTCGAAGAGCCGGACATCTTCCACGACGTCTTCGGTCACGTGCCGCTGCTCGCCAACCCGGTCTATGCGGCATTCCTTGAGGCCTATGGCAAGGGAGGCCGCCGGGCGCTCGATCGCGGTCAGCTGCACAATCTCGCCCGCCTCTACTGGTACACAGTCGAATTCGGCCTGGTCCAAGCTCCCGATGGCTTACGCATCTTTGGAGCGGGCATCATGTCGTCGCCTGCCGAAACCCTGTTCGCGCTCAGCGATAGTTCCCCCAACCGCATTGCTTTCGATCTGGAGCGCGTCATGCGCACCAAATACATCATACACGACTTTCAGCAGACCTACTTCGCGATCGAGAGCTTTGAGCGGCTGCTTGAGGACTGCTACCAGGATTTCGGGCCGCTCTACAGCCGCTTGCGCAGCGCGCCCGATATTGAGGCGCACGAGCTTGCCGAAGGCGACAGGATCGTAACGCGCGGCGATTTCCATTACTTCCGCGCCATGGGTAAGGCGCCGCGCGCCGGATCGCCTGGGGCGTAAGGAATCCCAAGGTTAGAAATCGCGCGCGCCGTTTACCATTGCCGTTGAAATACATAGATACACCCTTTCGCGAGGCCGCCTCTGCTTTGGCGCCAATTGTCGGCAAAAGCGCCTTGCAGAAGCGTTAATTGCAGATAAAATATTGATATAACGAGGAAACACAAGCGGCGCCGCCTGTTTTTGAAAAAGTGTAGCAATAGAACCGGACCAGCCAAGGTGGCGATTCGTAGTTAGCGCGCGCAACTTTCTAATATTAACGGACTTTTCGATGCGCGTTTTATAGGGTGAATTCGTATTTTTTCGCGAAAATTGCGGCGGGTGGATATTAAAAACTGACGCGTTTACCTTATCTGAATTAACCGCATCCTGGCCCTACGAAAAAGCGTGTAACAGGCCCGATGCAGAAGTTCCCGTGAGGAATGAAAGCATCCGCTTTCGAGGGTTAAGCTGGTCTAGCGGGAGAGCCAGCGCGTGATTCCTCCAAGGGTCTTTCGGAACTATACGGTCCTAGACGCTGTGGGACTGACTTCAGGGGTACCTTCCTTCTTTTCACGACCACAATAACGCGTTGCTGCCCTTGTTGTGCGCCTTTCGTCCTGGGGAGCACTTTGGCAGGACCATTGCGAAACGGCGCCGTCAGCGGATTGGATGCGCCACCGTGCGGCGTTGCCGTCAGCGAAGCGGGTGAGATTTGAGGTGCGGAAGCTGGACATGATCCGCTTGGGTTCGTAGCAGCCAGTCCATTTTCAAGATCGTGAAGCTTTTGCAAGCGGGCCTCGGCACTCGCAGCTTCCTTGGGGCCCACCCTTCCTGCTGCGCCGCCGTTGAGACCGATCCTGATCGCGCCTGGCTTTAGCTCACGCAAGTAACTGGGCTGTCCTGTGTAAAGCCCCAAGTAAAACTTTAGCTTCGCCCGGTCTATTTCAGGCGGAAGCACTGCATCCAGGTCCTCGAAAATGCCGGCGCGGAGGGGCTGGCAACTCCGGCCAAAGGGGAAAAACGCTCTTGGAAAGGTCTTAACCAGAATAGGCAGCATCTCGGCCTCAAAACCTTCCATCTTTAGATGCGCCATGGTTCCCCCCCGGTAATCCGCTTTGCCTTTTCAAGGCTGGTTTGACGGCAATCGCATTTGCCCAGTCGCTCACATTCCGTTGCTGCACCACCATTGCGGGTGGCTCAAGTAATTGCAACCCATTTTGTACGATCTTGAATAATTTGAGACTAGGCTTGTTTGGAAAACACGGGCCTACTGACAATACAATCTCTGTTCACGCCAGGATGTGAAAAGGAGGCGGGCCGGGTCTGTCTCCTATTTATCCACCGGCTTCGCTAAATGCCCTCTCTTTGCTGAGCGAGGCCGAAAGCAGAAGATTATTAGTTAGAACTAGCCTCCCGCTGCTGGGGGTAAAGCAGTATTTCGGCGTTCGTGGATTCAAACGTGCGCTGCGTTGTTTTTGCCTGCCGCGGCGCACCCAGCGCGTCCACCACATAGGCACCCTGGTCCCGATGCGCGACGAGAGCAGCAA
>JBKQIH010000022.1:0-23551 GCA_052148445.1 Rhodomicrobium sp. | reverse complement strand
CCTTTCACATGATGCTCTTTTTTCTCGTCTCCGGCGCGGTGAACCGCAATCTTACGAAAAAGGCTTTTCCGGACATCTTGCGCGGCTCGCTAAGGCTGCTCGCTCTAGCTTGGGTGGTGCATATTCTCGGCGTGCTTTTCCCAATAGCGATAAATTTGATAGGTGATTTAGTTCCCATCCACACCGGCATCGCGCTGGAGACGCCGCACTCGCTTAGGGGCGTTGCTGTCGCGATCTTTGACCCTATCCTTGAGGGGTATCTCTGGTCCGTCGGCGTTTTATGGTTTCTTACATCGCTCTGCTTTGTGCAGATATTAGCCTATCTTTCGCTCCGCCGTTTTCCGGCGATTGCAGTCGCTCTTGTGGCCATGGCCGCGACAGCGATAACCATCTATCTGCCGGAACAGTATCTCATGAAAACTTGGCTGCCCGGATTGGCGTTTTTTGCGCTGGGCTACCAGTTCTCTCAGATGCAAATCCGCTGGCCAGTCTGGGCAGCCCTTCCACTCATTGCAGCCCTCATCCTCATCGCTCCGTTAAATCATGGCTGCTCGTTCTCGTTCACGCAAAATTGCGGAAGCGTACCGTTCAGCGTGAGGATGTTCCAAGGCAGCTACGGCTTCCTGCCAGTCTTCTTTTTATCGTCGCTCGTCGGCTCGCTCGCCGTTGTCTGCCTGAGTTCGGGCCTCGCGCGCTTCAGCGCTTCCGGCCTTCTCGCTTATATGGGCAGAAAAAGCCTTGAGCTATTCTTTATCAACGGGTTTGTGGCAACGTTCCTCTTTGGCTTTTTTTGGAAAATGCAGTGGCCGCACCTCACGGTGCTTCACTACATCGGTCTCTTTGTAGCTATTGTGGGCGCTCACCTTCTCGCATTGCAAGTATTGGGCCCCGTGCTGGCGTGGATCAACGCCGCAGGACTTGCCATTTCGGGCTTTCTGACCCGGCTTCTAACCAGCTGGGCAGAAACGCCGCGTTCGAAGACTCTCTGATCGAGACCGCTGCTGGCCACTTAGGCGGCCGGCAGCGGCGCCAAACTAATAGCACCCACCTAGGGGTAAGACGGCCAATCCAATCAACGCGGCGTCGTCATTGGTCACAAGTGCGAGCGGAATCTGCTTCTTCCATTCGCTCATCCGCCCCGTTCCCTCGAAGGACTGGCGCAAGAGGGAGAGATCGGCTGCTGGGGCGAAGCCTCGCGCAACGCTGCCGCATAAAAGGACGCCGTCCCACGCAGCGACGGCAAGCACGAGATTGCCGAGGACAGCGCCCGCGATTTGCGTGAACAGCCGGAGCGTAGTTGCGTAACGGGGGTCCGAATTCGCCTTGGCGATTATTTCGGATGGGGCTAGGGCCGGCGTATCGTTTGCGATGGCCGCGTGCAGATTGCAAAGCCCATGCCCAGATAGGGCGTGTTCGACAGACATAAATTTTTGCCGGAGGCTATCGTCACCCCAGCCGGAGAAGGTGAGCGACATGTGCCCCGCCTCGCTCGGACAGGAGGTCCATCCGCTGGAGGTTCTGATAAGCGTTGCGGCACCGAAACCTGTTCCAATATTAGCTACGAGAAGGCGCCGCGCTGCCACGAAGGCAGGTTCCGGCAGGCCAAGCGTGAGAAAGTCAGCCGGGGACAGCGCAGGCAGGCTAAATGAAACGGCTTGAACGTCGTTGATGAGCGTGCAGGGCGCGCCAAGCTCTGAGGAGACATCAGCCTCAGAGATATGCCATGCGAGATTGGTGAGACGCACGGCGCCCGAAGCAATCCGGCCAGCCGCGCCGATTGCCGCGCCGATGCATCCGTTCTTCCCGCCAGTTTCGTCTAAGTAAGTACGAAGAGCGTCCGAGAACGTAGCGAAAGTGGACACGCGATAGGAACTGCGCTTTTGAAGGCCTTTGCCGGCTTCAGCGCGCGCAAACCGTACATTTGTCCCGCCCACATCGGAGACAAGCCGCCACCCCGTCACGTGGAAGCCTCCGCAGGACACGCCATGAGGACCTTAAGAAAGCTTTTTCGCCAATAGCGTACGTCGTGCTTTTTGATGCGGCTGAGGAGGGCGCTGTGGCGCTGCCTCCTCTCGCGGAGCGGCATCTTCAGCGCAGCTTGCATGGTGACCGCCATATCGTCGATATTGTAAGGGTTCACGATAAGCGCCTCTTCCAGCTCTTCGGCAGCTCCAGCAAATTTCGACAATATAAGAACGCCTGGATCGTCCTCATTCTGAGCGGCCACATATTCTTTGGCAACTAAATTCATGCCGTCGCGCAGCGGCGTCACCAGTCCAACCTCGCAACCTCGGAAGAGTGCGGCGAGCGTATCGCGCGGTACTGTGCGGTGGATATAGCGAAGCGGGGTCCAGTCGAAATCGCCGAACTCGCCATTCACCGCGCCAGACAGCTCTTCCAGCTCCTTGCGAATATTTGCATAGGCTTCGACCTCGATGCGAGTTGGCGGTGCAATCTGCATGTAGGTTACGGTTTTCATATGCTCGGGGTGCGTTTCGAGCAGTTTCCGGAACGCCTTGAAGCGCTCGGGCAGCCCCTTCGTGTAGTCGAGACGGTCAACGCCGATAATATGCGATCGCACGATCGTTCTGCGATTAAGTCTCTCTATCTGCGATGCAGCCTCCGCGGTCCGTGCAGCGGCGGCAAATTCCTCGACATCGATCCCGATAGGGAATGCCTGGGCAATAATCGTCCGGCCAAATGCATCGATACGTCCGCATTCACCCACTTCGCCCCCCGCATGCTCCGATACAAACCGCTGGAAATTGCTGGCGTCATTCGATGTTTGAAAGCCAATCACGTCGAATTGAAAAAGGGCCTCGATCAGCCAATCGTGGGCGGGGATAGCCTGGAAGAGTTCGGGCGGCGGGAACGGTATGTGAAGGAAAAAACCGAAACGCTGCCGGGCGCCCAGTGCGCGCAGTTCCGAGGCGAGCGATAGAAAATGGTAATCGTGGACCCAGACTACATCGTCAGGCCTAAGTATTGGCGCAAGTGCAGCCGCGAAGGTACTATTGACCCGCTTATACCCTTCGAAATAGGCAGCTTCAAACTCAACGAGATCGAGCCTGTAATGGCAAACCGGCCAAAGCACCTTGTTGGCAAAGCCTAGATAATATTCCTCGTAATCCTGGGCGGTCATTGGAATGGTGGCGACGGTCACGTTGCTCTGAACCGTTTCGGTGACTGCGAGCGGAGTTCCTTCTTCAACGATGTTTCCGTCCCACCCAAACCAGACGCCGCCTATCGACCGGATGGCATCGCCGAGGGCTACAGCCAGCCCCCCAGACTGAAGTTGATTCTCCAAATCCGCAACGCGGTTCGATACAATGACGAGCCGGTTCAAACGAACACCTCCCAAGGTTTAGATAGCCTCATTGCGCCGTTTATGATCCCGACCATGGAGTAAGTTTGAGGGAAGTTGCCCCAAGCTTCGCCCGTAACCGGATGGGTATCTTCAGACATAAGTCCCAAATGGTTGCGGGCGTTCAGGAGAGATTGGAAAATTTCCCTCGCTTGCTCTTTTTTTCCTATACGCGCCAAGCAATCCAAGCGCCAGAATGCGCAAACGTTGAACGCCGTTTCCGGCATCCCGAAATCGTCGGCTGCCTCGTAGCGCATCATGAAAGGCCCACGGCCCAAGACGCGTTCAAGCTGTTCAACTGTCGAGATAAAACGCGGATCGGTGCCCTCTATGAAGCCGAGTTCTCCCATGAGCAAAACGCTGGCATCGAGGTGCTCGCCTCCGAAACTTTCAACGAAGGACTTGCGTTTTTCCGACCAAGCGCAAGTCAGGATCTTGTCTTTGATATGCTCCGCTCTTTGGCGCCAGAACACAGCGCGTTCATGCAAGCCCAGACACACCGCGACTTTTGCCAAGCGGTCGCAGGCCGCCCAGCACGTTACGCTTGACGACGTATGCACCCTGGCTCTCGACCGTAACTCCCAAATGCCCGCGTCAGGCTGATCGTGCAGTCTGAAGGCCTGCTCGCCTGCCATTTCGAGCCGAAAAAAGTCGTCGAGCCCCGCCTGAACGGAAAGACGCCCGTCGATAAAAGCTTGCGCTGAGCCAAGAATGAGATTGCCGTAGGTATCGTGCTGGAAATGTTCATAAGCTTGATTCCCGATCCGGACGGGACCGTCGTTTGCCCCTGAGCCGATCCGAAAGCCGGGCAAGCATTCGGCTTTCCTCTCGATCAGCGCCTCCTCCAGCGCAATTCCGTACACTGGCTGAATGTGCCCGTCCGTATTCGCAACGATGTTCATTATCCATCGGTAATAGTTTTCGAGCGTACGGCCGGCGGCGAGGCTCGTTAGAGCCCGGATGACAAAGTAGGAGTCGCGGACCCAGCAATAGCGATAATCCCAGTTTCTACCGCTGCCGGGAGCTTCGGGAATACTGGTTGTCATAGCGGCGATGATTGCTCCGGTAGGCTCATAGGAGCATAGTTTAAGAGTGATAGCAGCCCGCACTACCGCCTCTTGCCACTCCGGTTGAAGGGCGAGTCGCAGACTCCAATTGCGCCAATAGTGGTCCGTGTGCTCCTCGAAACTCCCGGCAATCTCTGAAGGGCTATCGGACAGGGTTTCATCCGGCCCCAGCACGAAGTTGAGCGGGCCGCCGAGATTGAACGCTGTTTCCTGAAGAACGTAGTCGAGAGGCGCGTCAGTCGTCAGCCGTAGGGTCATATCCGGACCGAGATAGCGGATATGATTAGAGCCGTAAGTCTGCGAAGGGGTAGTTCGGCCATAGTTGAACCGAGGCCTGAGCTTGATGCGAATCCGCGGCTGCCCATCCATAACGCAAACTCTCCGGATAAGCGTTTGAGGGCGGAAGGGACGATTCCGGGTATAGAAACGCGGGATGAAATCGGTCACTTCGACAGAACCGCGTTCGCCGTGAAGAATAGTCTTCAAAATCGCCGTGTTGCGAACATAAAATTGCTCAGACGCTTTGAAGTCCGCAAGCTCTATAGAGAACGTGCCGTCGTCGGGATTGCCGGACTGGCTTCCGAGAAGCTGGTGGAACACGGGGTCGCCATCGAATCTCGGCAAACAGCACCAAACGATCCTTGCCCGCTCGTCCACAAGGGCACCGATTCCGCAGTTACCTATAAGGGCTAGATCGAGATTACCCATGCATGCTACTTTCCTTTAGTGCTTCTGCCGTAACGAGCAGCCAGGTCAAAAACTCATCGACGGTAGCGGCACGAAGATGCGCTGCGGTGTCGCCGGAACCGACCTTCACAGAAATCCCACCGAGCGCGTTCACAGCTGCAAAGGCATCCTCGTCGGTTACGTCATCCCCAGCGAAAAAGGGTACACGCCCGCGGAACGGAGGTTCCTTCAAGAAATCATTAATCGCCGTGCCCTTCGTTGCAGTGTGCAGCCTTAGCTCGATGACCATCTTTCCGCGGGTCAGCGCAACTTCCGGCAATTGCGCTGCAACGTCTTCGACCAGCGAGGTGCACAGCGTTTCCAGCTCTGGCCTGAGACGGTAATGGAGGGCAAGGGCGCCGCGCTTTTTTTCCAGCAAAAGTCCGGGATTGTGAGTTGCGAAAGACTTAAGAACCTTTTCGATCGAACGCGCCGCACGATCTTCCGTGGCGCGCGTGGAGATCGTCTCTGCGCCATTGCGCCGTTCGAAGCCATGAACTCCGGCCACAGGCAGCTTTAGCGGGGCGAGAAAGCGGTCGATAGAATCGATCTCTCTCCCGGTGACGATTGCGACAGCACCGGCCGAAGCTTGGAATAGGGATTCCAGCGCGCGGCGGGCGCGCTCTTCAACGATCACGGCGCTCGGTGTTTCGGCTAGCTCGGTTAGGGTACCGTCGAAATCTAAGAAGAACCCGAAGGCGCGAGCATCGCGCAGGTTGGGCAGAAGAACCATAGGCGCTATCTGGGAGAGGTTTGTGCCTTATGCGCTACCAACTAGGAATATGCGAATGACGGCGCCAATTCAATGGGCCGTTTTACCGGGCCTGCACCCACTACCAGCGCTTGGCCTAAAGTTTGTGCACCAAAACGCTGCCCTCCTGACCGTTTCATGATAGCCTATTCGTGGCCTTATTTCAGGCACGTATTTACTGTCCGGTCCTGCTCCGGGCCGGGAGAGAGAGCGGGGCGTGGAGAGAATCCCCTATCCCTTAGGGAAATTTATGCCGATGGTTAGAATAGTCTATGCCCTCATCGCTTTTTTTACATGGCATGGAGCTTTCGCGGGCGAAATGCTGACTGAGTCGTTTTACTCGAAAACGCTCGGCCACACTATGCCGTACATTGTCTACTTGCCGGAAGGCTACAAGAGCGGGACACTGCTTTACCCAGTTCTTTATCTGCTTCATGGCGCAGGCGGAAATGAGCATGCTTGGGCGGATGCTGGGCACATCAAAGATAAGGCTGATCGTCTTATCGCAAATGGCACTATGCCGCCTGCGGTTATCGTTATGCCCGGCTGTCCTGGCTGCTGGTGGGTAGATGGCGCAAAAGAGCGAGCGGAGACGGCATTCTGGTCCGATCTCGTGCCGTTGATCGCTTTGCGCTATCGAACGATAGAAACGCGGGGCGGCCGCTTGGTCGCTGGCCTATCCGCGGGCGGCTACGGCGCTGTACGATTTGCTCTTCGCTATCCAGATCGCATAGCGGCAGTGGCAGCGCTAAGCCCGGCTGTTTATACCGGCGCGGTACCTCAGTTTTCGGCAGCGCGAGCCCAGCCGCCGTTTCTTGGGCCTGATGGCCGGTTCAGCAGGGTAGCTTGGGACCGGCAGAACTATCCCGCAATGCTGGAACCTTATTTTGCCCAGTCCTATAGAGTACCCCTGTACCTGGTCTCGGGAGATAATGATAGATTGGGCATAGCCTTCGAAACCGCGCTTCTTTTCAAGCGGCTCTATCAGCGTCAGCCTGACCAGGTTGAACTGCGCGTCGTCGATGGCGATCATAGCTGGAAAGTGTGGGCACCAATGATTGACCCGGCAATGCAGTATATCTTCAGATTTGCCGACAAGCCTCGTCCTGCTGCCCGCACGGCGGGACTGACCGCTGCTTTAAGCCGGTAATTCGAGCACGCGAGTTCAGCTATGCAACAGCATGGCGCTTATCGCAGGGGGCAGGAAGCCGGGCTTGGCGTAGCATCGATTCGAAGCTTGAGTTCAGGCAAGCGGATTTACGGCCCTCCAAAAAGAGTCCTCGCGCGACTGCGGCGGTGATCGCTCAGGCAAAACCTCGATTGCGATCCTCCGGCGGCGTGAAGACGGAATTGATGCCGGCTCCATTCTTCGTCCGGCGCGCGACGCCAAGCCGACCCCTATGCGGCCGCCGCTAACGGTTACGCTGTAGCATAAGCCGAAGCGCCTCCAAAAACCTATTGAGCGTCATTCCTCACCGGCTCTGTTTCCGGCGAGCCTAAGCACGTGCCTACTCCCGTGCGCCTCCGCCTGTATCCCCCCAACCCCTCTAATGAAAGCCAGGAGCTTTTTACATGATCACACGGCTGCGTTATCCAAAAGGGTATCAATTCTTCGATTCCAACGGCGCCCCACTCGCGCTAGGCAACCTTTACTACTATGCTGCCGGAACGACCACTTCTCAAAACACATATTCCGATAGCGCCGGCACCGTCGCGAATGCCAATCCCATAGTGCTCGACGGATCGGGGCGGCTAGACGTTGATGTCTATCTCGGATCCACGGCGAACTATAAAGAAGTTCTCACGACAGCAAGCTCGACGGTATCGCCTTGGCCGGACGATAACATTCCTCTGGCTTCTCAGCCCGACTGGAACGCGACAAGCGGACCGAACCAGATTCTGAACAAGCCTGCGCTTGCGGCAGTCGCAACCTCGGGCAGCTATACAGATCTTTCTAATACTCCGCCAACAAACGTTCCATTCACCGGAGATAGCGGTTCCGGTGGCAGCTCAGGTCTTGTCCCCGCGCCTGCGGCTGGAGACGCAGTTGCGAACATGTTCTTGAGTGCCGGCGGGGCTTGGGCCGTTCCGCCAGGTACGTCATCTACGTACACGGTAACGTTAAACACGTCAGCCGCGGCATCGTCCGGTACTACACTTACTTTTGCATCCGTGCCAACCAGCATTGTGGCCGGAATGACAGCGCAGGATTCAACTGCCACGGCGGCTATCCCGTCCGGTGCGACCGTTGTATCCGTGACCGCCACAACCGTCGTTTTGTCGGGCTCCATAACGGCGCCTGGGGTTGGGAGTGGCGATGCGATTGTCTTTTCCGGCACACAGGCGAATGTAACAAATTTGAGCGTCACACAGTCCGCGACCGCAGTCTCGATAGGCTCGTCGAGCGGAACCGGCGTCACGGTCCCGGCGGCAACCTCAACGGCGGCGGGCGTTCTCGACAGCACGCGTGCGGCTAAGATCGATGGCCTCGCTACTGTAGCCACATCTGGTTCTTATTCCGATCTCAGCAACAAGCCCTCGATTCCGGCAGCGGCTTCGACGATGACCGGGGCTTCCGCGTCGGCTTCCGGCGCGAGCGGGCTCGTGCCCGCTCCGTCCACCGGCCAGCAAGGGTTATTCCTTCGCGGGGATGCTACCTGGGCGGAACCTTCCGGCGGCTCAGGATCGAGCCCGACAAATTTGAGTACCTCGGAAACGGCCACGAGCGTCTCGATTTCATCTTCGACGGGGACTGGCGCAACCATACCCGCCGCCACATCTGCCGCTGCCGGTGTGCTCGACGCAACTCGCGCGGCTAAGATCGATGGACTTGCTGCTGTCGCAACCTCAGGCTCCTATACCGATCTGTCGAACCCACCAGCGATCCCTGCGGCACAGGTCAACTCGGACTGGAATGCCATAAGCGGTGTTTCTCAGATTCTGAATAAGCCGGTTCTTGCGGCGTCGGCAACGACCGACACAACGAACGCTTCAAACATCACAAGCGGGACACTCGCTGCGGCGCTCGTTGGCGATCTCTCTGCAACATATTTGAAAGTCTCCGCTGCCGGCGCGAATAGTGGAGTCGCCACGCTGGATTCCGGGGGCAAACTCTCCGCCGCCCAGATTCCGGCCTCACTCGTGGGAGCCGTCGTTTATCGGGGCGCGTGGGATTCCTCCACGAACACACCTGCGCTCGCTAGCGGTGCTGGCACGAAGGGAGACTACTACGTCGTATCCACGGCGGGCACGACAGCTATCGATGGCATTTCGCAGTGGAATGCGGGCGATACGATCATTTTCGATGGCACCCAGTGGGATAAAATCGATGGCGCCTCGCCTGAAGTCTTGAGCGTTGCCGGTCTTTATGGTGCGATCGATGGAGCGGCCCTTAAGTCCGCGCTTTCGATTTCGGCCGCCGATGTTTCCGGTCTCGCCACGGTGGCCAGCTCCGGCGCCTACAGCTCTCTGTTGGGGCTTCCCACAATTCCAGCCGCTCAAGTCAATTCGGATTGGAATGCCACTAGCGGCCTCGCGCAAATTCTGAACCAGCCCACGCTTGCGCCTTCGGCCACGACCGACACGACGAACGCGTCGAACATTTCCAGCGGCACGCTGCCATCGGCACAGCTTTCCGGTTCTTATACGGGAATAACAGGCGTTGGCACCCTTACGGCTGGCTCTATTCCGGCTTCACTGGTGACGGGCCTTGCATCTGTTGCGACGTCGGGTGCTTATTCAAGCCTCTCCGGTGCCCCAACGCTTGGAACTCTTGCCGCGCTTTCTGCGCTGCCTAATCCATCGTCATCTTCACTTGGGGGCGTGCAAGCGGCCACGGCTGGTGCAAATCAGTACATGACGGGCATCAATACGTCCGGCGTCCCTCAATTCGCGCAGCCGTCAGCTTCGAACGTTTCCGGTCTCGCCAGGGTCGCAACTTCCGGTTCGTACACCGATCTTTCGGATACGCCTTCGATTCCTGCCGCCCAAATCAATGCCGATTGGAACGCTTCCAGCGGACTCGCACAAATCCTCAATAAGCCCACTATACCGTCGTATTCGGCCTTTAGCGGAGACAGCGGCTCAGGCGGTGCGACAGGCCTTGTCCCCGCACCTGCGGCGGGAACGGCTGCGGCCGGCGCGTATCTCAATGCCAACGGCACATGGAGCGTTCCTCCCTCGGCAAGCGGAAGCAACGGCTGGACGCTTGCAAATACGAGCAACTATGGATTTGGCGCGTCCGCGCTCTCCTCGATCACAACCGGCAGCTATAACCTCTCGGTGGGTTATCAGGCAGGAGCCGCGCTGACGACTGGCTCTAATAACTTCTTGGCCGGTTATCAGGCTGGCAAGGCGCTTACGACCGGCAGTAATGGCGTCTTTATCGGTTATCAGGCTGGGCTAAAACAGCAGTATTTTGCGCCATCCTATATAGATACTACAGGAATACAGACCAATATTGGCATCGGCGAGGGTTCGCTTGCCTCAACAATCACGTCATGGGGTAACATCGGCATTGGCCGGGGAACTCTTGCGGCCCTGACGAACAACCCCAGTACGTCCGGTTCCCAGAATTTTCTGCAAAACAACTTCAACGTTGCCATCGGAGACCTAGCAGGCAACGCTATAACCTCCGGTTCTGAAAATAATTTCCTTGGCAACAATGCCGGCCTTTCCACCACAACGGGCTTGCAGAACACGGCTATAGGCACAGAGCCGTTGAAGCGGAACACGACCGGGTGCCTTAATAATGCGTTTGGCGGCTCTGTGTTCAAAGGAAACCTCACTGGCAGTTATAATACCGGTGTGGGTAACGGTGCCGGTGGTGGCGATAATGATCCAGCAACTACGACGGCTAGCAATTATTGCTCTTACTTTGGTGCATCTGCCAATAATTTCAACCTACAATACAGTGTGACGGCAGCTTCTTCCGCAGGCACAAATACGCTGACTATGTATAGCGTAAACAGCATTGCCGTAGGAATGCTGGTGCAAGACTTCACACAGTTCAACAATACCGCCTCTCCAGTTTATACGATCCCGAACAATACGATTGTAACGGCGATCAATACCAGCACAAAAGTTGTTACGCTTTCACAAAGCATCGCATCGCCTGGTGTTGCCAGTACCGATACGATTTCATTCTTTGGTAACCCCGTATCCGTCGCGACAAGTGCCGCCACGTCTTCGGGAGCCACGCTAACGTTTGCGACCGTGCCGTACACGATTGCATCCCCCTATAATATGGGCGGCAGCGCACTTGGGTATGGTACGACGCTCACTAACACCCCAGGAATGCTGGTCTATGATCTGACCACTCCATCGGCCATCCCCGTGGGAACTACGGTTGTGAGTGCAACGAGCACAACCGTTACGCTCTCGAATAGCGTCGCGGCGACCGTCAACAGCGGCGATACGATCATCTTTGTGAAGAGCCAACAAACCTTTATGACGCTGATCGGCGCGAACTGCCAGGGCAACCGGGACAATACGATCTTCCTTGGCCGCAGTAGCGACAGCGTGGTGATCTCTGCGCCGGTTGGCGGCACAAACTCGCTAGCTGGGCTTACGATAGGCGCAGGCACCTATCCCCGTGCCGCCATCAACGTCGCCCAGAATATTCCATCCGGGCAAAACCCGCCAATCAATGGCGACATTTGGCGGGATTATTCCGACAATCTATGGTTCAGGTCCAATGGCAACAGCGTCCAGCTTAACACCATATTCTCCAACTCGAATAGTGACGTTTTGCTCGGACCTAATGTTGGAAATACGACGCTCACCGGTGGACTTAACACGCTTATCGGGACAGCGATTGCACCTAACATTTCCTCGGGCGCATCGAATACGCTGATAGGATCGTACGCCGCCGGGGGCACGTCGTTTACGACACAGAGTAACAACACAGTTGTCGGGGCCCAAGCCGGAAATAACCTTGCCGCTGGCAGCAATACCCTAATCGGATCGCTTGCAGGTAGCGGCGGCATCGCCACAAACGGTGGGAATGTCTGTGTTGGATACAACACAGGAACTGGCATAACTACTGGCCAGGCAAATATTACCATGGGTAATAGCTGTGGTAACTCTTTAGTTGCCGCCTACGGCTGCACGATTATAGGTCACAACTCAAATGGCGGCAGCGGTAGCACAAATACGATTCTGGGTTACAACACGGCGGGCGGCCTTACCTCTGGTGCCGGCAATACGATTATTGGGGCCACCCTCGGTTCGCTCGCCAATCCGTCAAACACGCTCATTTTGGGGGCAGGCGGCACCCAGTTGATTGTCGCGGACGGAACCACAGTGCGCCCGCAGAAGCCGGTCAAGCTGCCATCTTATACCGTGTCCGGACTTCCTTCCGCCTCGACCGCGGGTGCCGGAACTCAAGCATGGGTAACAGACAGCACGCTCGCCTTTAATGGCACAAATATGGGCTCAACCGCCGCAGGTAGCGGAACCTATGGTTCTCGCGTCATCAGCAACGGCACAAATTGGGTGATCGGCTAAACGGCGCCCCGTCTTTCGTAAAACCATGGAGAAATTGACATGACGACAATTACACTTGTTCTGAACGATGCAGAGCAGCAGGCGTTTCACCAACTCCTCGACGCCGTTCTCCGTCAAGCTGGGCTTAGCGCACTCGACGTCGTCTATCATTTCAAAGAGCGAATTGCTTCCTCTCAGACAACGGCTGCGCAAGCTGGAGTAGCCTCTGGCAAAGCGGTTGAGACTATGGCCCAATCTGGCCAAACGGCCGCCCTCAGCGTTCCGGCACAGTCAGGCGCCCAGCGGGCCCAAGCTGCCCAGCCAATCTCAGTGGCTCCAGTGCAGGCTCAGGCCGGTCAAACCCCGGCACACTCTTCCCAAGCCGCCCAAATTCATACCGCGGCGGCAACTCAGGCCCAGTCTCACCCTGCTCAAACCGCCGCGATGCATACGAATCCGCAAACTCACGCCCCTCAAGCGGCCAATTCTGTTCCGCAACCGGGCAGCAGCACCGCAGCTCCTCAGCATCAAAGCATCCTTGGGGAGATAATTGACGGGTTAATCGGGAAAGCACATCCGGCTGGCGCGGCGACAAGTCCGGCCACCCCTGTAGCGCACGTTTCGGCCGGAGCGCCGGCTACGCCAATTGCCACCCCCGCAGCTCAAGTGGCGGCGGCACATGCGCCGGCCGCCGCGCCCGCTGCAGCCGCAGCGCAGACTGCGCCCTCGGCCGCAACAGCGGCACCCATCCCCTCCGCAGCGCCTGCCGCCGTGCCAGCAAACCCGGGTCCGGCGCGGGTGCCATCTGCTCTTCAGTCGTAATAGCGAGCCAGCGCAGGCAGCAAGAAACGCGGGCCGCCGTTGAGGCGGCCCTTTTTATCGGGAGAATTCAAATGGCATCCGACAATTTCGAGCGCTGCCTTGCCATCACGTTGAAATGGGAAGGCGGCTATTCTAACCACCCGGACGATCCGGGCGGACCAACCATGAAAGGTGTAATTCAGCGCGAATACGATGCTTGGCGCAAAAAGCGGGGCAAGCGCCCGCGTCCTGTCAGGCAAATCGAGGAGGAGGAACTTCGGGCGATCTATCGTGACGAATATTGGGACGCAATGGAGTGCGACGGACTCACCTCAGGCTTCGATCTTTGCGTTTTCGATGCAGCGGTGAATTCTGGCGTTGGGCGGGCGCAGAAATGGATTGCCGAAGCGCGCGATATCGATGCCTTCTGCGATGTGCGTCTTGCGTTTCTTCAAGGCCTCGGCCGCCTTTGGCGGGTATTCGGGGCTGGATGGCGGCGCCGAGTGCAAGGCATCCGGGACAGCGCGCATTTGATGGCTGGGCAAAGTGTCACGGTCGCGCCGCACGACACTTCATTGCATGCCGGAATGAGGGGCAAAGCCATCCGGGAGTTGCAAGAGAAGCTTCGAGCGCTTGGCTATCCTTGTGGTGCCGTTGACGGGATTTTTGGCGAACAGCTGCACCGTGCCATCATTCTTTTTCAACATGACAACAGCCTAGAAGGCGAGCCCGGCATTTGGCTGCCTTCTTATAGCGACACGCTCGAGGCAGCAGAGCCGATGCTACCGAAGCGAGCGGCTGCAACAATAAAGGACTTGGAGCGTGCAGGGGATGGGCCAACGCGCCGGATGAATTTTCTGCAACGCATTTTTGCTTGGCTGTTCGGGGCGAGCGCGTTTGCTCAAGCTTTCCAGGGCGATAGCGTTCTCGATAGCGTAAGCGGCTTGCGAACGATAATCGAGCCGATTCAGGGCGTCATGGAATGGCTTGCCAGCAACCGCTGGCTACTTATCGCGGCGGCATGCATTGGCCTGATCGCTCTGGTCCGCCTTATGCGGGGAGAGCATGTCGAAGCGTACCAAAACTTCGACTATCAAGGCCAAGCGACGGGAAAGGAAGACGCGCAATGATTTCGATCATCACAGCAGCCGGAGCATGGATTGCACGCCGTTTCGCGGCTTGGGGCATCGGTACCGTAGCCACGCTGGCTTTTCTAGGGCCGCTAGGGCCTATTTTGACCGGCATCGCGAATGCGATTGGTGCGCTCATCACCGCAACTTTCGAAATCGTTGCCTCGCTCGCGAAGAGTGCAGAAGGCCGTGTCATCCTCGCAATATTGATGGCGGCACTCGGATTTTTCTACCTTCGCTTTCACTATATCGAGGAAGGTAAAGCCGAAGCGCGAGCGCATTTAGCCGCCTTTCATAAACCTTGCCCCGCAAGCACGCGTGAGAGAGGCAAACGATGACGGCGATTGGACCGGATATTGGGAGGCCGTTAGCGCCCCAACCGTCCAGCCAAGCAAATGGGCGCGGTGAAATATCCCTGACCCGCATCTACCTGCCCTTCGCCATGGTCGTCACCTTCGGCGCGTTCTTGCTGGTTGCTGGGTATACTGTAGGAACTTTTATGTCAGGTATCGCGCGCGACAAAACGGAAACTGAAACCCGATTAGGTGCAATTGAGAAAGAAGTAACTGCAATCAGAAACATCCTCGCGGAGCGAGCCGTTCTTTCTCAAAACTGCAACAGCCGCGCAAAGCAATAGCAAAGGCGCACTTCCGGCCCCTGCAGCCACCCAGGTTAAGAGCGAATCCGGTTAGATTGACTCGCTAAGATCCTTTGCGGGGCGGAATGCAACCTTCTTACTTGCTTTGATCTTTATCGCTTCGCCGGTTGCGGGATTGCGTCCCATCCGGGCGGCGCGCTTGCGCACTTCAAGTGTGCCAAGTCCCGCAATGCGAATCCGGGCGCCTTTCTTGAGGTGCTTGCCGATTGCTGTGATGGCGCCGGAAAGCACTTCATTCGCTTGCTTCTGCGACAAGCCTTGCGTCTCTGCGACTTCGCTCGCTAAATGGCGGAGTGTGACAATCTCGGCCTTTACAGGTTTCGCAGCCGTTTTGGGCGCCGGCGCTGCTTGCGTTTTGGTCATCTGAGTTCCTTCTTGGTCTATATTTGCTGTCTTGAGAGTTTCAGCTCTCTACACGTTTGGCACAGTGACGCAAGCTGACCAGAATACAACGGATGTTGTGCCGTCACTCGGCGCGGTCAAGGGCCTCGAACCGCCGTTGCACCAATAGAATCAGCCAAATCGGCCTCGTTGCGCCTAAGACCATCGAGCGTGGTGGCGGCGCGCGTCAACAGGCTTTCGTTCGAAAACCTGTTCATCGGTAGCCACATGGCCAAATTCGGGAGCAAGTGTGGTTTTTGTGCAGGCCGAAAGCGCATTTACCCCAAACCCTCCTAACCATCTCGGCAGCAAAGTGCCATCAGGCAGCGCAGTTGGGGCCTTGCCCACTTATGTCGAACCTAAACAAACAGCGTCTCTGAGCTTGACATCGAGACACGTTATTGCTAGAACATACAGGGAACAAGCTTGCCGCTCCAATGTGGATAACCGCGCGGAGCTTGTCAATCGAGAGGGAGCTTGGTGTAAGCTGCGACAGCGACTCATCATCTCATGAAAGGAGCTCTCATGGCGGGCTCAGTCAATAAGGTAATCCTAATCGGCAATCTCGGGGCCGACCCAGAAGTTCGTCACACTCAAGACGGACGGGCGATCTGCAATTTAAGGCTCGCGACAACCGAAAGTTGGCGCGACAAGCAGTCGGGTGAAAAGCGCGAAAAAACCGAGTGGCATAGCGTTGTAATTTTCAATGAGCAGCTTGGCAAGATCGCTCAGCAGTATTTGAAAAAGGGTGCAAAGGTTTACATCGAAGGGCAGCTTCAAACACGCAAATGGCAAGATAATACCGGTAACGATCGCTACACAACGGAAGTCGTTCTGCAGAATTACGCCGGCCAGCTGACAATGCTAGACGGCCGCAGTGGCGGCTCTGGCTTCAATGATAGCGGAAGCAATGACTACGATGCCGGCTCGGGCGGAGGCTCTCGCGAGAGCAGCAATAACCGTGGCAGCAAAAGCCGGGATAGCGGAGCGCCGAAGTCCTTCGAGAAGGATCTCGATGACGAGATCCCCTTTTAGACCCTTCGACCATGTTCCGCTTGTGCATCAGCATTTCCCATATATAAAGCTAGTACCATTCAGGGCAACTTCCTGCACCTCAATTCTTCTTCCTAAGAAGCCAAGGATCCGATTTTGACAGGCTCTTCCGGCGGCAATCAGGGTGATCGAGGCGCGGGCGATATTCGCCCGGTCCTTATCACCGATGAGATGAAGCGCTCGTATCTCGATTACGCGATGAGCGTAATTGTTTCTCGCGCACTTCCCGATGTGCGCGATGGGTTGAAGCCGGTGCACCGCCGCATTCTATACTCGATGCATGAAACCGGCTATCAATGGAATAAGCCTTATCGCAAGTCTGCGCGCGTCGTTGGTGACGTGATCGGCAAATATCATCCTCACGGTGACCAATCCGTTTACGATGCCCTCGTCCGCATGGTGCAGGACTTCTCAATGAGGGTGCCTCTCATCGATGGCCAAGGCAACTTCGGCTCGGTGGATGGGGATCCGCCTGCTGCCATGCGCTATACAGAGGTCCGCCTTCAAAAGATTTCCGATGCACTTCTCCACGACCTGGAGAATGACACCGTCGATTTTCAGGACAACTACGACAACTCGGAACGCGAGCCCACAGTCCTTCCCGCCCGATTCCCCAATTTGCTGGTCAACGGCGCCGGCGGTATTGCAGTGGGCATGGCGACCAACATTCCCCCGCACAATCTTGGCGAAGTCATCAACGCTTGTTTGGCATTTCTGGAGAACCCCTCCGTCACTGCGGAACAGCTCATGGAGCACGTCCCTGGACCCGATTTTCCAACGGGCGGCATCATCATGGGGCGTGCGGGGATCCGCGCGGCCTATCTTAAAGGGCGCGGCTCCGTGGCCGTTCGCGGCAAGATTCATGTGGAGACCATCCGCAAGGATCGCGACGCGCTGATCGTTACCGAAATTCCCTATCAAGTGAATAAGGCGACGCTCCAAGAGCGCATCGCCGAACTCGTTCGCGAAAAGCGGATCGAGGGCATTTCCGATGTTCGCGACGAGTCCGACCGCGATGGGTATCGCGTGGTAATCGAGCTCAAACGCGATGCCATGCCCGACGTGGTGTTGAACCAGCTTTATCGCTTTACCACGCTGCAATCCATGTTTGCGGCAAACATGGTTGCCTTGAATGGCGGACGTCCCGAGCAGCATAATCTACGTGACTTTATTCAAGCATTTACACAGTTCCGCGAGACGGTCGTCACTCGCCGGACAAAATTCCTGCTGGCGAAGGCTAGAGACCGGGCGCACGTGCTTGTGGGCTTGGCAACCGCCGTTGCGAATATCGACGAGATTATCAAGCTTATCCGCAGCGCTCCAGACCCAGCTACCGCCCGCGATCAGCTCATGACCAGAAGCTGGCCCGCTGAAGACATCGCGCCGCTTCTTGCGCTCATAGACGATCCGCGTTCCGTGATCCTCGAAGGCAATGTGTACAGGCTATCAAGCGACCAGGCCAAGGCCATTCTCGATCTGCGCTTGCAACGCCTGACCGCTCTCGGAAGGGATGAGATCGGCGACGAACTTAAGGGATTGGCCGATAAGATTCGAGACTATCTCGATATTTTGAGTTCCCGCGCTCGCGTCGTAGCAATTGTTCGCGATGAGCTTATCGCCATCAAAGAAGAATTCGCAACACCACGCCGCACCGAAATCCTCGACATCGAGGGCGAGGTGGAGGACGAGGATCTTATTCAAAAAGAAGATATGGTGGTCACGGTTAGCCACCGTGGCTATATCAAGCGCGTACCTCTTTCGACCTACCGCGCCCAACGCCGCGGCGGCAAAGGTCGCGCCGGAATGGCGACGCGCGATGAAGATTTTGTCACACGGTTGTTTGTCGCCAATACGCACACGCCTGTGCTCTTCCTGTCCTCGCGCGGAATGGCCTATAAGATGAAGGTGTGGCGCCTCCCCTTATCTGCTCCCCAAGCTCGCGGCAAAGCTTTGATCAATTTGCTGCCGCTGCAGCAGGAGGAGACAATCACTTCGATTCTGCCGTTGCCTGAAGAGGAACGAGGCGAAACAGGAGTATTCATTTTATTTGCAACGCGGTCCGGAAACGTCCGCCGCAATGAGCTCGCCGATTTTGCCGAAGTCAGGCAAAATGGGAAGATCGCGATGAAACTTGACGCTGGAGACGACATTGCCGGCGCCCAGCTATGCCGTGAAACCGACGATATCCTGTTGACTACCTCAGATGGACAGGCGATCCGGTTCCCGGTTATCGATGTCCGAATTTTTAAGGGACGCGAGTCGACTGGCGTCCGTGGCATAAGACTGGAGGGCGAAGACAGGGTTATTTCGTTAGCAATCCTCCGTCATATGGACGCCACGCCAGCCGAGCGCGCGGCCTATTTGAAACAAGCGAATGCGATGAGGCGGGCAGCGGCGGGCGAGCGTGCGACTACCGAAAGCGGTGAGGCGGCGGACGCAATCGGAGACATGGAAAATGGAGGACTCGATGAAGGCGAAGCTATCGAGGACATCGAGATCGCAGATCTGACCCCTGCGCGCTATGGGGAGATGGGTGCGGCAGAGCAGTATGTGCTCACAGTTTCGGAGCGAGGCTTCGGCAAACGCACTTCGTCCTACGAGTACCGTACATCGGGACGCGGCGGAAAAGGCATCATCGCCATGGCGGTGAATGATCGGAACGGCCGCCTTATCGCGTCTTTCCCCGTCGAAGACACCGATCAAATCATGCTGGTCACCAATGGCGGCAAACTCATTCGCTGCCCTATCGAGGGAATTTCCATCACCGGCCGTTCGGCTCAAGGTGTGACAATTTTCAGGACCGATCAGGATGAGCGCGTCGTTTCCGCAGAACCTATCAACGACGACGGCAATAACAACGCCAGCGGTGCCGACGGCGTCGACGGCGGCGATGAACTGATCGAATAGGCCCCAAACGGGCAGAAGGTCTTAAGGTGTGTCATGTATTGCGCGTTTTATCCAGGAAGCTTCGATCCGCCGACCTTGGGGCATCGCGATATCATCCGCCGCGCGTTGAAGTTGTGTAACCGGCTGATTGTCGGAATCGGTGTTCACCCGTCCAAGGCTCCGATGTTTCCCGCAGAAGAGCGTGTAACGATGCTGGAAGAGGAGTTTCAAGGTCTAGGAGCTGGCGACCGCGCTAAGGTAATTTTGTTTCACGGGCTTACCGTCGAGGCAGCCCGTGAGCATAGAGCACAATGCATAGTTCGGGGACTGCGTGACACAGGCGATCTCAACTACGAGGTGCATATGTCTGGCATGAATGCTCAACTAGCGCCCGATATTGAGACAGTTTTTGTCGCCGCTTCACCAGGAACTGCGCACATTACGGCGACTCTCGTGCGCCAAATAGCTAACCTCGGCGGCGATGTGTCCTCCTTTGTATCTCCGGCGGTGCTTCGCCGTATTCAGCAGAAATTCAAAGTTTCGTAGCCGCGGCCCAATTCCCGCCCCGATAGAGCGGTAGGCGCTGAAAATCCGCAAAGCAATCAACAGCCACAAAGGTTTTTCATGTTGCGTTCCTGCTTCCTCGCGGCGATGCTGGCCTCAGCACTCGCAATAGGTGCTGCTGGCGCGCGCGCTGCCAGTCCGGAGAACACTGTCTATTTGGATCTCAAGGACGGCCGCGTTGTTATCGAGCTTCGCCCAGACCTCGCCCCAAAGCACGTTCAGCGCATCAAAACGCTTGTCAGAGAAGGCTTCTATAACGGTTCGAATTTTCATCGGGTTATCACTGGCTTCATGGCGCAAACCGGCGATCCGAAGGGAGACGGTACTGGAGGTTCGAAGTATCCAGATCTTCCCGCCGAATTTTCCCAAAGTCAGTTCAAGCGCGGGACTATCGGCGCCGCGCGCACGAACAATCCCAATTCTGCAAACAGTCAGTTTTTTATCTGCTTTGAGGAGGCGCCCAACCTAAACGGCACCTATACGGTTTGGGGGCAAGTTGTCGAAGGCATGCAATTTGTCGATGGCATCAAAAAGGGCCGGCGCGGCGATGGGCAGGTCTCAAATCCCGACAAGATTATCAAAATGCAACTTGCCACCGATGCCCGCTGATCACCACATTCATGGTCAAAATTGAAATTTGGGTGCCGCATAGGCTAGGGATCACCCTGCCTAGCGGTGCAAGGAAAGAGTAAGACATGGCATCAGAAAATAAAGAAAATACATTGGTCCTGGAAACTACCCAAGGCCGCGTCTTGATTGAGCTCCGGCCCGATCTTGCGCCGAACCATGTGGCGCGCATCAAAGAGCTAGCTCAGCAGGGCTTTTACGATGGTGTGGTTTTCCATCGTGTGATCGAAGGGTTCATGGCCCAAACCGGAGATCCAACCGGTACCGGCCGAGGCGGCTCCGGAAAGAACTTGAAGGCCGAATTCAGCAAAGCTTCCCATGAGCGCGGAACAGTCTCGATGGCTCGTGCAAATCACCCCGATAGCGCCGATAGCCAGTTTTTCATTTGCTTCGGTGACGCCCGCTTCCTCGATGGCAAATACACTGTTTGGGGCCAGGTGATTGAGGGAATGGAAAATATCGACAAGATCAAACGCGGCGAGCCGGTGAAGGATCCGGACAAAATCATTTCGATGCGTGCTGGAGCGGCAAGCTAGGAAGAGCTGGGTATAAACAGGCGCAATCGCATTTTTCGGCTGGAATTACTTGTGCTTCTCAAGGACTTCGATTTCGAGCTGCCGAAGACGGCAATCGCGCTCAGGCCCGCCGTACCGCGAGACTCGGCCAGGCTGCTGGTTGTCAACCCTGCGGCCGGCCTCCCCTTCTCCGAAGCCTGTGTCCACGATTTGCCGGACTTAGTTAGTCCAGGCGACGTCGTGGTGTTCAACAATACGAAGGTGTTGCCCGCCGAGCTTGTGGGCAAACGTTCTCCCCGGGACGATACTAGCCCCGCAGTCGAAATCTCGCTCACCCTTCTTGAGCCCCTCCCGAATAATGTTTGGAGTGCCCTAGCGCGACCGGCGCGGCGCTTGCGTGCGGGCGATGTTGTCGTCGTAGAGCGAAATGGCGAGAAATCGGCGCTGCTCGTAACCTGCAAAGGCCAGGAAGGTGATGTCTGCATTGCTGCGGCCAGCGGCCTAAGCATTGAAGCGATTATGAAAAAGCATGGCGCCATGCCGCTCCCGCCCTATATAGGCCGCACACGTACTGCCGATGAACAGGATATGGCCGATTATCAAACTGTTTACGCGGCAGCTGAGGGAGCCGTTGCGGCGCCGACCGCCGGATTGCATTTTACGCGCACGCTCCTAGAACGCCTTGCGGCGAAAGGGGTGCGGACAGCCTTCGCCACCCTTCATGTCGGGGCGGGAACTTTCCTTCCGGTAAAGACCGGTAAGGTTGAGGACCACCAAATTCACACCGAACGGTGTGAAATTTCCCTTGAGGCTGCGCGCATCATCAACGAATGCCGGGCGAGCGGAGGGCGGCTCATAGCGGTTGGAACCACCTCGCTTCGCTTGCTCGAAACGGCGGCACGTGAAGACGGCACCATCGCGCCCTATTGCGGAAGCACGAACCTTTTTATTAGGCCGGGGCATAGATTCCGCAGCGCGGATCTATTGCTGACAAACTTCCATTTGCCAAAGTCTACCTTGTTCATGCTCGTCTGCGCTTTCTCGGGGACAAAACTGATGAAGAGCGCTTATGCTCATGCGGTCGCGGCGGGGTTCCGCTTTTATTCGTATGGCGACGCTTGCTTGCTTCATCGCACAGAAAGTGAATTGGCGTGACGTTTGTTTTTTCGTTTAAGCTGTTAGCAAGCGATGGCGGCGCCCGGCTTGGCGAAATTACAACGCCCCGCGGTACGATCCGCACCCCTGCGTTTATGCCAGTTGGCACGGCGGCGACGGTCAAAGCCGTTTTTCCCGATGATGTAAAGCGTGCCGGCGCCGATGTTATCCTGGGCAATACCTATCATTTGATGCTACGGCCGGGGGCCGAACGGATTGCGCGCCTTGGCGGACTACATCGCTTTATGCGATGGGATGGGCCAATCTTGACCGATTCCGGCGGCTTTCAGGTGATGTCCCTCAGTCAGCTCCGCACCGTGAAAGATCGCGGCGTAACATTTCGCTCGCATATCGACGGCGCGCTCCACGATTTAACGCCGGAGCGTTCCATCGAAGTGCAAAACCTGCTCGGCGCAGACATTCAGATGCAATTCGATGAGTGCACGCCTTTCCCTGCGAGCTTTGAAGTAGCCAACCAGTCGATGGAACTTTCTTTGCGCTGGGGCGAACGCTCGCTCAAGGCGTTTCGTGAGCTTGGACACCAGGGCCGCGCGTTATTCGGGATCGTCCAGGGGGGCACCTATCCCGAGCTTCGCAATCAATCCGCCCAAACGCTCACATCGATGGGGTTCGACGGCTTTTCGATTGGCGGCCTCGCGGTCGGCGAAGGCCAAAAACTCATGTTCGAGACGCTTTCCTACACAACGCCGCTCTTGCCCCGAGCGAAACCGCGTTACCTTATGGGCGTCGGAACACCATCCGATATTGTCGGTGCCGTCGAGCGCGGTATCGATATGTTCGATTGCGTCATGCCCACACGTTCGGGCCGCCACGGCCAAGCTTTCACTTGGGCCGGCAAGCTCAATATGCGCAACGCGGCTCATATCGAAGATATGCGGCCTATCGACGAAACCAGCGCTTGCCCGGCGGCACGGGACTACTCACGGGCTTACATTCACCATTTGTTGCGCGCGGGCGAATATTTAGCGCCCATGATCTTGAGCTGGGCCAACACCCATTTTTATCAAGATTTGATGGCGGCGATCCGCCAGTCGATTCGCGAGGGAACCTTTGCAGACCTCGCTGCCCGCATTCGCGAAGCTTACCCCTCGACGACAGTCGCGGAGGTTGCAGGTCCGTCCGAACCGGAAGTTTGACGCTCGCGAAATAACAAATAAATCCCCGACGAGACAATAATGGCGGATCCGGCCAAGTTCCACCAGCCCGGGACGTCCAAGAAAACTAAGCGTTGCTGCAGCACCCATTTGAATCCGCTTGGCGCCTTTAGGCGGCGATCTGGTTTTCAGCAGCGAAGGCGGGTCTGGCGAAGGCTTCTGCCCAGGGCAGGAGTTCATCGATGCGTGCCGCCGGCCAGCCGTTCACCAGC
>JBKQIH010000021.1:0-2934 GCA_052148445.1 Rhodomicrobium sp. | reverse complement strand
CAGGCCGAACGCTGCGTGCCCCTTCTTTAATTATGAGCCACGTTTCTTCTTCAATTAGTTCGGGAATTGACGCTACCCATTCATCGGCTTTTTGGATCGCATGATTATCATCGCTGGCGATGATATCAACTTGTCTATAAGGCACGAACTCACCCGCAATGTGATCGCAAAGACTCACAGTATACCGTATCTTGGATTGCGCTTTGCCGCCCTTGGGACTCTTGCCAGCGAATTTCGATTTCATGGTGCCGATGAGGCCTCTCGCCTTCCGAGAAGAATATACCCTATTTTTGTGCAAACAGTGCTTCTAATTTGGTCATAAGAGCCGTTTCAAAATTGGGTGTCAGGCGTGTAGCTCATCGAGCAAGGCCCTGGCCTCTTTCAGATCGAGCGTGTCGAAGCCTTCAGTGAACCAGCCGCAGACCGGAGCGAGAAGATCGCGGGCCTCCTGCCGCTTGCCCTGATCGCGCCAAAGCCGCGCCATGCTCATCGCCGCGCGCAGTTCCCAGGACTTTGCCTGCTGCTTACGCGCGACCGCAAGCGCGCGCTCGAAATACGCTTCCGCTTCCGCTTCCGCCTCATCCGGCTCTGGCGACTTAAGCGCGATTTCGCCCGCTGTTCGGTGGACCTCGGCCTCGTGCCACACTTCCTTGGTTGTTTCCACCGCCGTCATCGCTTCGCCAATACAGCGCCAGGCGTCCTCGAATTGGCCGAGGCCCGCATATGCCCACGCCAAATACGATAGATACAACGGGGTAGCTTGGGTTGCTCCCGTTGACCGACGCCCGGTAAGTGCGGCGGTGAGCATTTGAACAGCGTCCGAGGCTTTGCCGGTCAGGGCTAATACTACACCTTGCCTCGACATTCCTGTTGCTTTCCACATCATGGCGGCTTTTTCGTCCGCCAGCACAACAAGTTCATTTAGTTGCGCGTTTGCTGCCACGTAGTTCCCGCAGTGGATATAGGTCCAACTTGTGAAAGACAGCGCATACATCAAGGTGGCAGCGTGGCCGATCTCGCGTGCATCCTTGAGCGCGTGGCCCGCGTCTGCGAGTGCGGCCTCGGGATAGCCGAGCATCCACAGTGCGAACGACCGATAAGATAAGACTGACACCCTGGTGTCTTGGCCGAATCGCGTCACCAGCGGACGATGCGCGGCGGGATCGTAGAGCGCGAGCGCCTGATTGTAGTGCGCTCGGCCTTGCGCGATGTGGCCCGTAAGCAGCAACGAATTGCCCATGAGGCGATGCCCGATCATTAATGGGACTGTCGCCCTTTGTTTTTCGGCGAGAGCCAGGAACTGCACCGCAAGCTCGCGCAAAGCGTCGCCATTGAATGCGATAAAGTGCGCGGCCCAAACACCGTAGAGGACCGAGAACAACAGTAGCGGATCTTCAGAAGGCTCCCCGAGCGTTTCGGCCTGTTCGATCAGCAGACGTGCTCGCTGCACAGCCGCTTTGGTTTCCGGCGCGGCATACCCTTTGACGTGGATGAGTGGGGTTATGAGCGCGACCTGAAGTTCGATCTGCTCGCGCCGGATCACAAGGGTGGCGGGTAAGGTCGCGATCTGGGTAAGCGCACGCGTGAGCTGCTCTGCGGCTTCGACTAGCGCCGAGCGCGCCAGTGATCGCTGTCCGGCCTTGCCCGATAGGCTCGCAGCCTTCTCGATCAACCCCGCCTCGGTGTAGTGACGTGCCAGCAACTCCGGCTGGTTCTCGGCGATCTCGGCGAACTGGGTCTCAAGGGTTTCAGCGATGCGAACGTGAAGCGCGCGTCGCGGCTCGCGCAGCAGCGTGCCATAGGCCGCGTCCTGCACCAGGGCATGCTTGAACAGGTAAGTTACATGCGGCGGCACGCCCTGCCGGGCGGTAATGCAAGAAATGCCCGGTTTTCCTGCGTTTTTGAGCCACCGTGCGAATGTTTGTGCGAACGATTTTATGGTTAATCAGTTGCGCTCGCAACCACTTGACTGCAACCGAAAAAGCGAGGCATATGCGCGCCACCGGTCGGCTCAAAGCTTCCCCAATCCGATCGCGTTACGGTGGACGAAGGTCAAAGACCGCTGCCGCTGCTTAGGCAGAAACACCGATACGGGCTGCGACCGAGCACCTGCTGATGTCCCCCGGCGGATGAGTTCTCGCGCAAGACGGACCTCCTTCTAAAGGAAAGGTTCGTCCAAATGGACACCTCCTCTCTCGACCTCGACCCGTTACTCTCGACGGGACAACTCTGCAAATTCTTGGGCTACGGTAGAACCAAGATCATGCAGCTTATCCGCACCGGCAAGCTTGCTTGCGTCCGGGACGGCAAGCGTTTCCTCGTGCGCCGCAGTGTCGCGCGAGACTACATGGACAGCCTGCCCGCCGGCTACGTCGCCGGAAAGGCGGTGCGCCATGGGTAAAGTCGGTATCACCGAGACTGAAGAAAACAAGTGGCGCAAATTGGCGCTGAAGAAAAAAGGCTTCGACGAGAATGCGACGCTTGCCGAAGTTGTCAAGATACTGCGGTCGGAAATCGAAGAGGTTGAGAAGCAAACACGCGACAGTCTGAAAGCATGGACTGAGCGCGCGTCCATTCTCGTGGACATGTTCCACCTCTCGCAAAAAGACGCAGCCGAAAAACTCGGCCGGTCGCAGTCGTGGGTTAGCGGCGTCCTCCGCTGGCGTCTCGGTGGCTACAAGCAAACGGCTTTTGGTCCGCAAGCCAAGGAAGCCCGCGCCAAATTATTAGTGACTAATAATTCGGTGCCCGCCGTGCGGACTGTCAACGGTGAGCCGCTCGACACAAGCGGCTTTGTCGGGAAGGCGGCAGAGCAGCTTGCAAAGGCGATCGCTGGCAATGACGTGCCCACGCAAGAAAGTGCCGACGCGCGCAAGGAAGCCATGGGCGCGGAGCCGGTGTCCATAACCGGCACCGAAGAGCAATGGGACGCGG
>JBKQIH010000020.1:0-5090 GCA_052148445.1 Rhodomicrobium sp. | reverse complement strand
CCGCTCATCGTCGCGAAGGGAAATGAAAGGTCGACGGTCCACCGTCGCTCGCGCATGGACGTCATCGGCGTCAAGCTCCATGACAAAGATGGACGCATCACAGGCCAGCTAAGGGTGGCTGGGCTTTTGACTGCCAGTGCCTACAACCTTTCCACCCTCAGCATTCCCTTGCTCCGCCAGAAGGTTTCCGGCGTCCTTCGTAACTCGGGCTATCCGGCCGAGAGCCATTCTGAGCGCGCGCTTGTCAACGTGCTGGAGACATTTCCGCGCGAGGAGCTGTTCCAAATCAAGCCGGAGCAGCTTGCAAGGATCGCGGATGAAATCCTCAAAAGCGATCTGACGCCAAGGCCCCGGGTCTTCCTCCGCCGCGACGAGTTCGAGCGCTTCGTTTCGGCCCTCGTCTACGTTCCGCGCGAACGCTACAACACCGATGTCCGCCTCGCGATCATCGATATGCTGGAGAAGGCGTGTGGCGGGCAGCTCGAGTCCTTCACGCCGTTCTACCCCGAAGGCGGCATGGTTCGCACTCATATCGTGATCTGGCGCGGCGATGCCGCCCTCAAGGATGCGCGTGAAGAGGATTTGGAGAAAAAAACCGAAGCGATTATCCGGACGTGGGAGGACGAGTTCAGCGAGCGCATTCTCAGGCGCTACGGCAGCGCCGCTTACGGGCTCACCGCCAAATATCTGCATGCCTTTCCGAAAGGCTATCAGGAGACCAACCCTCCCAACCGGGCTCTGGAGGATATCGGCGGGCTGCAGAGGCTCGGGCCGGACCGCAAGACGGATATCGACATTCATCGGGACGATCCGGCGGACCGGGACCGGGTGCGCGCCGCGCTCTTACAGCTGGACGAGCCGCTCACGCTCTCGAAGCGCGTTCCGATCCTCGAAAATATCGGCTTCGATGTCATCTCGGAGCGGACATTCCGCCTCACCCCCATCGAGGACGGCGAAACGCGCCTCGTTTACCTGCACGATAGCGATTTGCGCTTGCCGCCGGGCGGCGGGACCGGGCTGCTGGCGCGGCGCAAAAACCTGGAAGACGGCTTCCTGGCCGTGTGGAGCGGCGTAGCGGCCAACGACCGCTTCAACGGGCTGATCATGACTGCCGGTCTCGATTGGCGGCGGGCCGCGCTCTTGAGGGCGTACGCTGCCTATTACCGGCAAACGGGCTCACCCTACGGAACCATTTATGTCTCGGAGGTGCTCAACAAGCATCCTGGCACGGCCGCGGACCTTCTCAGCCTCTTCGAAGCGATGTTCGATCCGGCAAATGGCCTCGATGCGGAGGCACGAAACGCCGCGCAGGCCGGCATCTCGGAGCGCATTGCCGGCGCGCTCGATAAAATTCCGGTGCTCGATGAAGATCGCATACTGCGCAATCTGCTGGCCCTGATCGGCGCCACGCTCCGCACCAACTTTTATCACCGCGACGGCGAAGGGAGGGCACCGGAGACGATCGCATTCAAGCTGCGTAGCGGCGAAATCGAGTGGCTTCCGGAACCCAAACCCTTTGCCGAAATCTTCGTCTACTCGCCCCTTTTCGAGGCGATCCATCTGCGCCGGGGCTCCATCGCCCGGGGCGGATTGCGCTGGTCGGACCGGCCGCAGGATTTCAGGACCGAAATTCTGAGCCTTGCAAAGGCGCAGCAGGTCAAGAACGTCGTTATTGTGCCCCAAGGCGCGAAGGGCGGGTTCGTCCCGCGCGGGCTTCCTAAGGCCAATCGCGAGGCGGCGCAAGCCGAGGGCATCGCCTGCTACAAATCGTTCGTATCGACCCTTCTGTCGATCACCGATAATCTTGTGAAAGGCAAAATCGTCCCGCCCGCGGACACCGTCAGGCGCGATGCGGACGATCCCTATCTCGTGGTTGCCGCTGACAAGGGCACCGCCACATTCTCCGACATCGCCAACGAGATTGCGCTTTCGCGCGATTTCTGGCTCGGCGACGCCTTTGCGAGCGGCGGCTCCGCGGGCTACGACCACAAAAAAATGGGCATCACGGCACGGGGCGCCTGGGAAGCGGTTAAGCGCCATTTCCAGGAGATGAACATCGATATTCAAACCACGCCGTTCACGGTTGCGGGCATCGGCGACATGTCGGGCGACGTGTTCGGCAACGGCATGCTCTTGTCCAAGGCCATCAAGCTCGTGGCTGCTTTCGATCACCGCGACATTTTCATCGACCCCGATCCCGATGCGGCGCTAAGCTTCGAGGAGCGCCGGCGGCTGTTCGATCTGCCGCGGTCGAGCTGGCAGGATTACGACAGGTCCAAGCTCTCCACAGGCGGCGGCGTTTACAGCCGCGACGAGAAGTATATTTCGCTTTCCCCGGAGGCGCAGAGCCTTCTTGCCGTGAAGCCTGCCGTCACCCCGGCAGAGCTGATGAATGCGATAATTAAAACCCCCGCCGATCTTGTATGGTTCGGTGGCATCGGCACCTATGTCCGCGCCAGCGATGAAACCGATGCCCAGGTGAACGACAAGGCCAATGACGCGATCCGCGCGGCCGCGAAAGATTTGCGCGCGAAGGTCATCGGCGAGGGTGCCAATCTTGGCGTGACCCAGCGCGGGCGCATCGAGTTCGCACTCAATGGCGGCAGGATCAACACCGATGCGATCGACAATTCGGCGGGGGTGAACACCTCGGACGCCGAGGTCAATATCAAGATCGCGCTCGGCGCCGCAATTGCCGCCGGCAAGCTGGACATGCCGTCGCGCAACCGGCTGCTCGCCGCCATGACGGACGAAGTCGCCGCAAGCGTGCTGCGCAACAATTACCTGCAGACACTGGCGATAAGCCTCGCCGGGCTGGACGGTGCCGGCGGACTCGGTTTTCAGCAACGGCTGATGCAGACGCTCGAACGGCATGGCCGGCTCGACAGGGCGCTCGAATATCTGCCCTCCGATGCCGCGATTGCCGAGCGCAGCGCGGCGGGCAAGCCGCTGACCCGGCCGGAGCTGGCAGTTCTCCTCGCCTACGCAAAAATCGATCTCAACCACGATCTAGCTGCCTCGACGGTGCCGGACGATCCCCATCTCGGCCGCGCGCTCGCCGCTTATTTTCCGCCGCTGATGCAAGAGCGCTTCGCCAATGAAATCGCCCATCATCGGCTCCGGCGCGAGATCATTGCCACCAGTCTCACAAACGACATCGTCAACAGGGGCGGGCCGGACTTTGTGGTCCGGCTCGTGGAAGAAACCGGAAATACGCCCGCTGACATCGCCTACGCGTTTGCCGCGGTGATGGCCGTCTACGCCCTGCACACGCTCTATGCGGGGATCGACGCGCTCGACGGCAAAATAGACGGCCAGATGCAGCTCTTGCTCTACCGCAAGTTGCGGGACCTGCTGCGCACGCAAACCGCGTGGTTTTTGCGCCACGGCCTCTCCGAGGAAAGCCTGGAGCCGGAAATCATGCGGTATCGCGATGGCGTGGACGATCTGGCGGCGCATTTGGAGACCGCGTTGCCATCGGAGGCGCAGGCACGGCTGCATGACGAAGAGACGCGCTTTCGCGGCGAGGGGCTGCCTTCGGGGCTTGCCCGCCGGTTGGCCGCCTTGGATCCGTTGTCTCAAGCGCTCGATGCAGCGCGTGTCGCCAATACGATGAAGGTGCCGGTTTCGGCAGCCGCCCGGGCGATCTTCGCTATACGTGGCGCCTTCCACCTGGACGAGTTGGCGGCAGCAAGCGAATCGCTCGCGGCAGGCGGTTATTTCGACAAGCTGGCCGTGAATAGCAGCCTCGCGGCGGTGGGCTCGGCGCAACGCGCGCTCGCTAGAACCATCCTCGAACATCCTGCAGCGAGGGGCGATTTCCAGGCCTGGTGGAAGCTTCATGAGGGCGCCGCCAGCCGTGTCGCATCGACACTTGCCGGAATGCTCGAAGGACACGGGCTCACGCTGGCGAAACTAACGGTGGGCGTCGCTCAATTACGCGATCTTTCGGCCGTTTGAGGCGCTTCGGCAGAGCATCGCGCTCAATCGGACGCACCGTTGTCGCGAGGCGTCCTTGGCCGCCGTGGCGATGCGGCGCAGCTGCGGTGACCTATGTCTGGAACGCTTCGCTTTGCTCGCAATGACGGCGATTCTGGAGGGCGCGATGCGTTTCGATGGGAAATTGTAATGGACTTTAATAGTGGATATGATGATTGAGAAAATCGCGCTAGTCTTGCAACTGTGGGCTGCATGCGTGTGCCGTTGTCTTGGCGTAATTCTTGCTTAAATTACTGACAGCGTCCAGCCGGCTGAACACCGGCCACCGGTGGACATATCTCTACTGGCTGGATCGATTGGAGGAAGATGTGCCGATGGTCGGGAACTTGGCAATTCCGCGGTTAAATGCAGCACCCGCCGCCGCAACGCAGGCCCCGGACGCGCAACTCGCGAAAAAGCCGCACTACGATTACCGGATCGACTTCTTTCGCGGCCTCTCGCTCATTTTCATATTCGTCAATCACATCCCCGGCAATTTCTTTACTTACTTTACCTCGCGGACCTTTTCGCTCTTCGACTCCGCCGAAGTATTCATGTTTCTGGCGGGGTACTCCGCCGCGCTCGGATACTATAGCCTCCTTCCGCAAGGACTGCAGGCGTTCGCACGCAAGGCGCTGCTGCGGGCGCGCACGATCCTCCTCTATCACATCGCGCTTGTGACCATCGTCATGACGGCCGCCTTCATCCTCGTATCGGCCGGGGTGAAGACGGATTATGAGGTTTTCCTCGACAAGATCGAAGCCCAGCCGCTCCAGGCCATCGCGGGCGTGCCGCTCCTCGCCTTCCAGGCGCCGCTGCTCGACATTTTGCCCATGTATATCGTCGTGATGCTGCTCGCCCCGTTCCTGGTGTGGCTCCGCGCGCGAAGCGAAGTGGCGCTTCTTTGCGCGTCGGGGCTGATGTGGATGTTCGCCGCGCGGTTCTTCCCGGCCATTCCCACCGTCACCTATGATATCAATTGGTTCTTCAATCCGTTTTGCTGGCAATTCCTGTTCGCCATCGGACTGATCTTCGGCTGGCCCGCCCTTCGGAAACCATGTGCACTTTTTATCGACGTGCTTTAGGCGCAAGCCGCGACGACGACGTGGGAA
>JBKQIH010000019.1:0-18936 GCA_052148445.1 Rhodomicrobium sp. | reverse complement strand
CGCGATTTCACCTGCGAATCTTGCATCCAGAAAGTCCGTTAAATATATTCCTAGTTCGTAATTAACCATAAGCAGGCGCATTCCACCTAGCGGAAGTAGCCCCCGGCGTTGTAATTTCTTCCATATTACCAGAGCGTTAGCCGCTCTTAAGGCTTTAGCAAGGCGCTTTCTTCGACGATGGCGGCTTATGGAATCCGGGGGGGCAACCATGGTTAGACACGGCAATCGTAGACGGCGCGAGGCTCATGTGTTCTGCGCTATATATATAAAGAGTGGGAGCGTGATCGCGGAGGCCACGCTTTGGAAGGTGACGAGCTGCGCCATCAGCTCCGCGTCGCCGCCCATCTTGCGCGCCATGGTGTAGGCCGTGGCCGCCGTGGGTACCGAGGCCGAGATCACCGCGACGGTGCGGGCCAGCCCCGATAATCCGGCAAGCCAGCACAAAGCGAGCACGAGAAGCGGCATGCCGGTCAGCCGCAACGCCATGCTGGCCGCCACGATGCGCCGCGAAGCGTGCGCGCTCGCGAGGTTGAGGCCGGCGCCGGCGGAAAGGATCGTCAGCGCGATGCTCGCGGCGCCGAGCACGGAGAAGGTCTGGTACACGAAATCGGGCACGCCCGTCCGGTTCAGTGCGAGGCCGAGCAGGCAAGCGAGCGTCAGCGGATTGAGCGCCAGGCGCTGGAGGATCGGCGCGAGCCGGATGCCTTCGTTGCCGCGGCCAAATATAAGGAGCACGAGCACGGTGTAGATCTGCACCGCCGGAATCAGAGAAGCGACCGAGAGGGCGGCGAAGGTCAGCCCGCGCTCGCCGAACAGCGCGGCGGAGATGGCGACCGCAATTGTGCTTTGCCAGCGGACCGCACCCTGAAAAAAGCTTGTGAAGGTTGGGCCGGGCATCGGGCGGCCGGCCGCGAGATAGATGGTTACAATGGCGCCCGACATGATGGTGACCGAGCCGATGGAGACGGCTACGTAATCGAGCGCGGGCACGCTACCGAGATCGGCGCGCATCAGCGTTTTGGCGAGCAGGGCCGGAAATAGGAGATAGAAGGTAATGTGGTCGAGCGCGTGCCACATTTCCTCGCCGCCAAACTTGATACGCGCGAGCGCATAACCTATTGAAGAGATGAGGAAAAGTGGCGCGAGCGCGGTCAGGATGGCGATCATGCGAGAGGCGCGCGGCGGCTAAAATTGTGCCGGTCGAGCGCGCCTTGCAGAATATAGGCGGCGGCCATTTTGTCGATGAGTTCGGCGCGGCGTTTGCGGCTGGTATCGGCTTCGAGCAGTGCGCGCTCGGCGGCGGCGGTCGACAGGCGCTCGTCCCAGAACGCCATCGGCAATTCGGTGAGCTGGGCCAAATTGCGGACGAAGGCCCGCGTCGATTGCGCGCGGGGCCCCTCGCTGCCGTCGAGATTGATTGGCAGGCCGATCACAAGCCCGCCCGCGCCGTGCTCCTTCGCCAGCGCCAGGAGCCGCTCGGCGTCGGCCTTGAACTTGGTGCGGCGTATGGTTTCGAGCGGCGTCGCGATCTGGCGCATGACGTCGGAAAGGGCCAGCCCGATGGTCTTGGTGCCTACATCGAGGCCGAGCAGCCGCTCGTCGCGGCGCAAAATTTCGAAAAGCGCAGGAGGGGGGAGAAGCTCCGATGGCACAACTTTGTCCTTGCATGTTTTTACGAATTGCGGGTGCGCGCGGCTCTCTTATAGTGCCGGCTGGCCGGTCACACTCAGGAGATTTGCAATGAAGCTAACATGGTTCGGACATGCCGCCGTGCGCGCCGAAAATGGCAGCCACGTCATTCTTGTCGATCCTTTTCTAACGGGAAACCCCAAATTCCAGGGCTCGGTGGACGAGGCCGCGAGGGGCGCGACGCATGTCGTGCTGACCCATGGCCATGACGACCATGTGGGCGACGCCGTGGAGATCTGCAAAAAAACGGGCGCCGAGCTTGTTGCCGTTTACGAGCTGGCCATGTTTCTGGCGGGACAGGGCGTCGAAAAGCTGCAGCCGTGCAATCCCGGCGGGACGATCGATCTTGGCAGCGGCGTGAGCGTGAGCTTCGTGAAGGCGTTCCACTCGTCCTCTACCTCGGTGGACGGACAGACGGTCTATCTCGGCAATCCGTGCGGCGTGGTGATCGAAGGGCTGGGCAAAACCGTCTATCACATGGGCGATACCGATATTTTCGGCGACATGGCGCTGATCGACGAGATTTTCGCGCCGAAAATCGGGTTCGTGCCGGTCGGCGACCGGTTCACCATGGGCGGGAAGACGGCGGCGCTCGCATGCAAGAAGTTCTTCCACTTCGACGCCGCCATACCGATGCACTATGGAACGTTTCCCATTATCGACCAGGACCCCGCAAAATTCGTGGCCGCAATGGCTGGGCAGAATGTGGTGATCCCGGAAATCGGCAAGGCCTTCGAGATTTAGGCCGGAGAGCCAGAGCCGCGTGCGTGAAATCGGAATCGCCGTCATTGCGAACAAAGCCAGGCAATCCAGGCTCAAGTCACGGACGCAGCTCTGGATCGCCGGGGCGGCAAATGCCGCCTCGCGATGACAGCCACTTCTTAGTCGCCGCGGATTTCCGTTTGCATCTCGCGGGCAGCGGCTTTTCCGCCCGCCGCTCTTTCTAGGGAATGCGCGTCGCGAGCCCCTCCATTCGATTGAGCGGAAGCTGCCGCGCCTGCCTGAGCGGACAGGACTTTTGGAGCCGCTCGCAACGGCTTTTCCGGCCTTCCGGGAGGCAGCAAGGCCTCGATGTCGCGCCAGAGCTGGCGGAAACGGTGAATGTGGAGGCTGTCCATGATGACCCGCACGAGGTGTTCGATAACCTCGACGTTCACCCAGGACGTCAGCGCTTTGTCGAACTCCCGGTGCGCCATGTCCAGCGGCCGGACGCCGAAGTCGCGCAGGAGGCTCGATTTTCCTGCATCGTTGGCGAGCAGCACCGCGCCCACGATCTGCTTCAGCCCAACCGGGGACGACGCATCGAGGATCGCACGCTCCAGGTCGAAAATCGTTCTGATATTGATTTTCCTGAACAGAATGAAGCGCTCGGGCCCGACGGCGGCGCAGAGCTGCGCTTGCGCGATCCAATCCACGATGAGAAACACGCAATAAGGCGTCTCGACGTGGAGCATGACCGGATTCGCCGTGGCCAGGTTTTGCACGCTGGAGATGTTGCCTTCCTCCAGCCGGAAGGATTTTGCGAAGTCGATGCCGTCGATGACGGTGAGAGGGGTCACTGCCGCGTGCTTGGACGCTTTGGTGTAGCGGCGATCGAGCGTCAGGCGTGTCCGCTGCAAAGCCCAGGAGAATGCGTAATCGGGCATGAAGCCTATGGCGAGCGCCAGCATGAGCCAAAATTTCGGTATCCGGTCCGTTTTAGCTGCCCCTTCGGCGGCTACGCGAGCCTCCTCGTGGCTTGGCCGGAGCGTGACTTTATTGTCACTTACGATGCCGTTTTGCACCTTCTCCGCTACTTTGGTTAATGGCTCAGTATCGGGTGCCACACGCCAGATCATTACTGCAAGCATCACAGCGAACAGCATGTGCGCAAATGCCCGCAAAAACGTGACCGCGAAGGGACTGTACGCAACCAGCGATTTGAAAAACAGCCGCAGGCTGTAAAGAAACGCGCCCGCAAATGCCAACGAAGCTATGGCAATGTTGTTTTCGTAGTCTTTTGAAGCTGTTAAGCCGATTGCGGGCATGCCAGAACTGTCTCCCCGAACGATATCGTCAAAGAGCTTTGCGGCTTCGTGAGCCGGGAGAAGCAGGATAGAAACGCCCGCTGCCGTAAACAAAATGAAGGGAAGACTGGCGCCTAGGAGAAGCCAGCCGGATAGGCTGTTGAAGGGATTTGCGCCGCTTGGCTGGACTCGCCTTTCCGGCAACGGGGGCGTGGCAATACCTGCGCAATATTTTCTTTCAATGAATTCAAAATAGATATTACTGCTTAACGATCCCTCATATGTATGCCGGAACACCTGGGCCGCATGAATGCGATCGAGACGGATTTGGTTACGTGCGAGCAGAAAGGCTCCCGGGATAAGAACAGAAAAGAACACGCTTACGGCAATATCGGCATAAATAGGCAGCGCATATTTTTGAAATGTTAACATTATCGCGATACCAAAGACTGCCGATAACAATGTCACTGCTGCATAACTGACGTAATATCTCATGCGTATTGCTCTGGCTACATCCAAAATGCCGCGCAGATTGCGGTATACTCTATCAAATTCTATGCCAATATTTTAAAATGTGCAATTTCAAAATGCAGCGCAGCGCGAAAAAATGCCGCACTTCGTCAGAGGACTGGCCACTGCACCTCAGCCGCCCCCCTTCCAGTGTTTGCAAACCATACCATAAGTCGTAATAGCGACATATAATCACAGGCTTGAGCATAAACGCACTATATCCTGCCATAGGCACAAGCGGTAACGCATTAATCATGAGCGCTGGCCGATATACTTGATATTACTCTTTTGGCACTTGCTTTGGTTAATGGGAAACCGCCATTTTGTGCTCGGTATGCAAAAAGTGCATACCAGTTATTCGTAAATCTGTTCCGATTTACGCCTCATTTACCACCTTCATCGCCGCGTTCATTGTGTTACAGCAAGGAAAGGTTATGATGAAGAAAGTGAACGGTATGTATGCGGCTGTCGTGTTTGCAGCGGTATCGGTTATTGGCTGCCAACAGGCGTTCGCCGAATGCGGTATCGCCTCCACCTATTCGTCGGGAACCCGGACGGCAAACGGCGAGCGATATGACCATACGGGTGTGTCGGCGGCGCACAAGTCGCTGCCCTTCGGAACCCGCGTGGTTGTCCGCAATCAGCGGACCGGGCGTGCGATCACGGTTCGGATCAACGACCGCGGCCCCTTCGTCGCGGGACGGATTATCGATCTTTCGACCGGCGCGAAGAACGCCCTCGGCATGGACGGTCTCGCCCCGGTCTGCCTGGAAGTCGTGAGTTACGGCAGCGGCAAGCGCGGCTACGACAAGCCGAACCTGGGGCAAAGGCTGCTTGAGGCGCTCAACCCGAACAAACGCCATGGCGCCCGGGTCCGCACGGCGAGGACCGGGCAAAGCCGGATACAAACCGCAACGGCGGAAGGTAACGGCACGCGTACCGCAAATGCATCGTCCGGCCGGACGCGCAAAGCTAGTGCCCGCCACGGCGGCCGCAAGCGCTACGCCGAGCGCCATTCCAGCCGCAAGCGTTATGCAAGCGCGCGGCACCGGAAGGGATACTCTCGGAAGTCGAGCCGCAGGCGTCAGTTCGCCTCTCGCGACGACGACTAGGCCCAAATTTACGCGGCGCGCGCTGTCGATTGCGCGCGCCGCGTACAGACATTTTCCGCTGTCGAGCCGGCGGATTCTACAATTATTTCATTGTCAGGCCGCGAAATTGCCGCCATTTACAAATTTGTGGGAAGCCCGGAACGGAAGTTCCGGATTAAAGTTGGCTTACCCCTTAGGATCGCCATTCGGGCATCGAGGCTCATCGATTAAGGAGACTTTTAATGAAAGCAACGTTTGTGGCCGTGGCTGCGGTTGTTGTAGCCCTTTCTGCTCCGGCTCTCGCGCAGGACAAGGCTCCGCCCCCGGCAAGCAAGGCCGACGTGCAGAAGCTCGTTAGCACAATCAAAGGCGACCCGGCCAAGATGAAGCAGTTCTGCGATGTCATGAAGCTTGACGCCGAACTTGAGAAGGTGGGCGAAAAAGATCCGAAGAAAGCCGACGAAATGGTCAAGCAGGAAGAGGAGATGGGCGCCAAAATCGCTCCTAACTTCGGCGAAATCATGAGCGCTCTAAGCGAGGAAACTGGCCCGCTGGTCGAAGATCTGCAAAAGACCTGCAAATAAGCTTTGCCTAACCGGCATTAAAATCCTAGTGGCCGGAGACCGCTCCGGCCACTCATATGGCTTTGGACGCTTAAAGTCTAAACGCGCTATCGCCTGTGGTTCACGGAGTTTCGCCCGTGCACGAACCTTGTCTTTAGGGGTTCGTTAACCTTAAGCCTTCGGCTAAGAGCCCGAATCACCTACCCCTTACCGGACTTACTTTTGAAAAGTCCGATAAGGGGGAACGGTCATGGTTCGACTCTCCTGTATCAGTGCGTTTCTGTTTAGTGTTTTTGTTTCCTTCGCACCGCCGGTCCATGCCGAAGAGGCCGGCTGCCAGGCGCAGCTCTATCGCGGTTATGCCCCTGTCCTCAAGAACCCAAAGCTTGAGGCGCAGACTTACCCCGTTTGCTTCTCGCAAATCGCCCTGCTTTATTCAGGCATCGCACGCACTCCGCTTTGGTCGGCGGAGCGGCTCACCGCGGAGCGTATTCAGCGCGCACGCACCTTGCCCAGGCTCCGCTCCAACGCTTTCCACGAGGAAGTGGCCCTTCCCGCTGGCGAGCGCTCCGAACTCGCCGACTACCGCCGCAGCGGCTTCGATCGCGGGCATATGGCGCCGAACGGCGATATGTCGACGCCCGAAGCGCAGGAGGAATCCTTTTCGCTTGCAAACATGATCCCGCAAGAGCCTTGCAATAACGAGGTGCTGTGGGAAGGGATCGAGTCCGCGGTGCGCGATATGGCGCTGTCCGAGGGTGAGGTCTATGTGGTGACGGGCCCGGCCTTCATGGGCACGGAGTTGCAAAGCCTGAAAGGCCGGATATTGGTTCCTACACACCTCTTCAAGGCGGTCTACATTCCGTCGCGCAATTCCGCCGCGGCCTATTTCGCACCGAACGATGGCAGTCAAAGCTGGGAACCCATTTCAATCTCGGAGCTTGAGAGTAGAATTAGCGTCGATGTGTTCCCGCAGCTCGGCTCTGCCGTGAAACAGCGTGCCTTGAGTTTGCCGGAGCCCACGCCGCATTTCGGATGCCGTCTCCGCACGACGGAGGCCGCGCAGCAAACCACCGGTCGAGGCAGATGATAAGTTTTTACCCGTTCAAGAATGAGAGCGACGCGGTTACGCTCGGCGATCTTAAGATCGAAAACCGCGAGGATCACGTCGCAATTTACGGTTCGCTGGCGATAACCAGGGACCGGGCCGGCCTTACCGGGGCGAAAGCGCTCAAAGACCTCCTAGAACGGATCGTCAAGGAGCTAGAGAGCGAGCACGATCTGCCGGTAAGGGTTGCGGCCGCCGAAGCACCGGTCAAAGTCAAGAACCCATTCGGCCAAGCTTAGGCGGTGTTTCTCAAAAAGGCCTGTCCGCGCGTAAATGGGGACGGCCAACGGTTTTGAGATGAAAACCCTGCGAAAATATAGGATTATAAGCAGACTTTCGCGGCACCAACGAATGTTTGCTTAGCCGTTTCCGGGGGGTGCGCCGCTGGCACTGCGCTTGGTGTTTGCGGCCAAAACTAGCGTGCGCGCGGGTGCGGAGGCGCTCGGCGCCTCGCCCGCAAATTCCCCCGATGTATTCATAGAAACGGAAAAGACCTTTTAAAATCAGCCGGCTGCACTGTCTTCTTAGTGTTACACACGGGGGCTAGTTTCGCTCTGCCACTGATTGGCGATAGCGGGGCCCTTCGCCCCAATTTACGGAGCTAAGAGCGTGAAATCATCGATTAAGTCGCTTTTCGCGGGCGTTGCCGTGTCTGTTGCGGTTGCAGCGGCCCCGGCGATGGCTGCTGATATTTCCGGCGCGGGCGCCACCTTCCCCTACCCAATTTACGCAAAATGGGCCGATTCCTATAAGAAGGAAACGGGCAACGGCCTCAACTATCAATCGATCGGTTCTGGTGGCGGAATCAAACAGATCACCGCGCGGACGGTCACTTTCGGCGCTTCGGATAAGCCGCTTACCGCAAAAGAACGTGCCGCTGGCGGCGATCTCATGCAGTGGCCGATGGTCATGGGCGGTATCGTTCCGGTCGTGAACCTCGAAGGCATCACGGCCAACGAGATTACCCTGGATGGGACCACGCTCGCGAAAATTTTCCTCGGCGATATCAAGTCCTGGGACGACGCCGCGATCAAGGCGCTCAATCCGAACGTCAAGCTGCCGTCCACCGCGATTGTCGTCGTACACCGTTCCGACGGATCGGGCACGACCTTCAACTTCACCGACTACCTCGCGAAGGTCAGCGCAGATTGGAAATCGAAGGTTGGCTCGGCAACCTCGGTGGAATGGCCGGCCGGCATTGGCGCAAAGGGCAATGAGGGCGTTGCCAACAACGTCCAGCAGGCCAAGAATTCGATCGGCTATGTCGAAACCGCCTATGCCAAGCAGAACAAGCTCACCACCACGAAGATGGTGAACAAGGATGGCAAGACGGTCGAGGCTAACGGCGAAACCGTTCAGGCTGCCGCTGCCAACGCCGATTGGGCGCATTCGGACGGCTTTTATCTCATCATCACCGATCAGTCCGGTGCGAACTCCTGGCCGATTTCGGCTTCGACCTTCATCCTGATGCCGAAGACTGTGCCGGACGCCGCGGCGGCTGGCGAAGCGCTGAAGTTCTTCACTTGGGCTTATGCGAACGGCGACAAGGCTGCATCGGACCTCGAATATGTTGCCATGCCTGCGAATGTGAAAACGCTTGTCGAGTCCCGTTGGAGTGAGATTAAAGGGGCTGACGGGAAGCCTGTCTACTCCGCGAAGTAGTTCGAAACGTGTGATAGGACCGGCCACGGCCGGTCCTATTCTATAGTGTCCCGGAAACAGACCGAAGGCGGGTCAAGACCTTGGTTGATATGGCAATTCACGATACCACCAGCGTTGCTCGGGATTCGGGCCGTGCCCGGAAGCTAAAGCAATTGGGCCGCGGCGACGCCGTCTTCAGGACAATTACCAAGGCATCGGCGATAGGTGTGCTGATCGTCCTCGGCGCTATTTTTGCGTCGCTTGTCATGGGCGCCGCGCAGGCCTTTCAAACCTTCGGTCTCAATTTTTTCGTGACGGAATCGTGGAACCCGGTCACCGAGAACTTTGGCGCACGCGCACCGGTCGTCGGCACCCTTGTGACATCTTTTATCGCGATGCTCATAGCTGTTCCCGTAGGGCTCGGTGCCGCGATCTTCTTGACGGAGCTTTGCCCGCGAATCCTGCGCCGCCCAATCGGCATCGCCATAGAATTGCTCGCGGGCGTGCCCAGCATCATCTACGGCATCTGGGGCTTGTTCATCTTCGCTCCCTTCATGCAGGAGCACGTACAGCCCGCGTTGATTAGCGCTTTTGGCGACGTGCCCGTGCTTTCGAGCCTCTTCGCGGGGCCGCCATATGGCATCGGCGTTCTGACCGCTAGCTTGATTTTGGCGATCATGGTGCTGCCCTTCATCACGGCTGTGAGCCGCGACGTGTTCGAAACCGTTCCGGTACTTCTGAAGGAGTCCGCCTTCGGCATTGGCTGCACGAAGTGGGAAGTTATCCGCTCGGTCATTATGCCCTATACGAGCGTGGGGCTTCTCGGCGGCGTCATGCTCGGTCTCGGCCGCGCATTGGGTGAAACCATGGCGGTGACTTTCGTCATCGGCAACGCGCACCGTTTGAGCACCTCGCTTCTTGCCCCCGGAACGACCATTTCCGCGACCATTGCCAACGAGTTCACTGAGGCAACGGGAGACCTCTACACCTCCGCTCTCATCGCTCTCGGCCTGATCCTCTTCATCATCACCTTCATCGTGCTGGCGCTTGCGCGGCTCCTCCTCATGCGCCTTCAGAGATCGGCTGGTTCGTAATGACTAAAAACCTGGCAAAATATCGCGGGCGGCGCCTGACCAGTATGTTCGTGATGGGGCTCTGCTGGGCCGCTTCGGCGCTCGGAATCGCGGTTCTGCTCGTCATCCTCGGCACGCTCGTCTACCGGGGAGTGGGCGGCCTATCCGTCGCCGTTTTCTCCCAGGACGTCCCCCCTCCCGGAGCATCGGGCGGCGGTCTGAAAAATGCGATTGTCGGCAGTCTCATTCTAACCTTCCTCGGTACCGCGATTGGCACGCCTATCGGCGTCCTCGCGGGAACCTACATGGCCGAATACGGGCGGAACGCGCGCATCACTCATGTGGTTCGCTTCATCAACGACATTCTGCTGAGCGCACCTTCCATCGTGATGGGCCTTTTCGTCTACGGGATCATGGTCCGCCCAATGGGTCACTTCTCCGGCATTGCGGGCGCGGTTTCGCTTGCCGTTCTCGTGATACCGATTGTCGTGCGCACGACGGAAAACATGCTACTGCTCGTGCCGAACCAGCTGCGGGAGGCGGCCAGCGCCATCGGTATGCCGCGCTCGCTCGTGATCCGGCATGTGGCTTACAAGGCCGCAATGGCTGGAATGATTACGGGCGTCTTGCTTGCTGTCGCCCGCATCAGCGGAGAAACCGCTCCCCTTCTCTTTACAGCCCTGAACAATCAGTTCTTCAGTACAAACCTGAACGCGCCGATGTCGAGCCTCCCGGCCGTGATCTTCCAATTCGCGCTCAGCCCCTACGAACGGTGGCAAGATCTCGCATGGACCGGCGCGCTTCTGATTACCGTTGCAGTTCTTACGCTTAGCATCGTGGCTCGCTGGCTCGGCTCTTCCGGAGTGAAATCATGAACATCGACACAAATGTCAAAGAGCGGATCAGCATCCGTAACCTCGATTTCTATTATGGGCAGTCCAAGGCCCTGAAGAACGTGAACATGCCCATTTACGACCGGACGGTGACGGCGTTCATCGGTCCTTCGGGCTGTGGTAAATCGACCTTGCTTCGCATTCTGAACCGGATGTACGACCTCTATCCAAACCAGCGGGCCGAAGGCGAAGTTCTGTTCGACGGCGAGAACATCCTTAACTCGAATGTCGATTTGAACCTGCTCCGTTCGCGCGTCGGGATGGTCTTCCAGAAGCCGACCCCGTTTCCGATGACAATTTACGAAAACATCGCTTTCGGCGTGCGGCTTTACGAGAAGCTGCCAAAATCGGAGATCGACGACCGCGTGCAGTACGCCTTGGAGAAGTCGGCGCTATGGCCGGAGGTCAAGGACAAGCTGCAGTCGAGCGGGCTCAGCCTGTCCGGCGGACAGCAGCAGCGGCTTTGCATCGCGCGCACGGTTGCATTGCAGCCCGAGGTCATCCTTCTCGATGAGCCGGCGTCTGCGCTCGACCCGATCTCGACGGCGAAAGTCGAGGAGCTGATCGACGAACTTAGGAGCGATTTCACCATCGCCATCGTGACGCACAACATGCAGCAAGCCGGGCGCGTGTCCCAGTATGTCGCATTCATGTATCTCGGCGAGCTGGTGGAATTCGGAACCACCGAGCAGCTGTTCACGAACCCGTCCGACAAACGGACGCAAGACTACATCACCGGGCGCTTCGGCTAAGTGCCCGGTTACGCGCGAAACAGAAGCATAGCCCGTTCAATGCCCCGGCGCATCAGTGTCACATCTAGATTTGGCGGCCCAGCGGCGGCAGCTCCCGCTATCAAAATAGGGGATATTTCGCTCGATGCCGCAAACCACCGGGTCGCGCGCGGCGTGCGCGAAGTTCGCATTGGCCCCACCGAGTTCAGGCTTCTGGCTTTTTTGATGCAAAACGCCGGCCGCCTGGTTTCGCGCGAACAGCTTCGCACTGCGGGCTGGCCCGGGAGCGACTCGATTAGCCCTCGCACGGTGGATGTCTACATTGGACGGCTGCGCCGTGCGCTCAATCGAGGCAAGGATCGCGATCCTATCCGCACTGTCCGCTACATGGGATATGCTTTTCGCGCCGGCGGAGAAAATGAAGACTAGGCCTTGGCGCAAGCCGTGGCACCGGGCCGATAGCCCTTCGCGGGAATGATACCCGTTCCGCGCGAATCCGCCCGCTAATGCTCCTGCCCGGGTGAACGTGACAATGTCACAGACGGCAAACAGCCGCGTGCCTAAACTCCGCCCTGTTTCCCCCCAACGGAGAGCAATGTGACGAAAAGTGCCCGCACTTTCAAATACCTGTTTGCAGATCGAGATTCGCTTGAGCACCGGCGCCGTGTTTGTATGGGGTACAATGTCAGCGGCTCCGTACACAATTCGAAACCCGCGAAGGGCAAAGGGATGATCCACGAGATATTCAGCATGGCCGCGGCACGTCGAGCCTCAAAATACGGAGCGCTCCTCAGTGCAATGATGGCATTTGCGGCCGCCTTCGGCACAATGCACGGCGCCGCGGCTGCCGCGGAGGTCTTCGAAGTTAAAGAGCGCGGCGTCGACGACCTCAAAGCCGTCTACGCAACGGTGCGAAGCACCGACGAGATCAATGCCCGTGTTCGGACTGGCGGCACGGTCGCCTCTTTGGCCATCAGCCGGGGAAGCGAGGTGCATGTGGGCGACGTCCTCGCCACCGTCGCTGACGAAAAGCTCGCTCTGAAAATGAAATCCATCGACGCCCAAATCGTCGGCCTTACCTCGCGCGCCGAAACCGCGCGGGTCGAGCTGCAGCGGCAGGAGCAGCTGGCACAAAAAGGCTTCGCTGCCAGCGCCAAACTCGACGAGGCGCGCGCCGCATCCGAGGTTGCATCGAATGCCCTCAAATCGGCGCAAGCCGAGCGGGCTGTGCTCACCAAGCAGGTTCAGGAAGGCGAAGTGCTCGCGCCCGCCAACGGACGGGTCTTAACCCTTCCGGTCACCGCTGGCACCGTCGTCATGCCAGGCGAGACCATCGCCAAGATCGCGGCCAACGCTTACGTGCTCCGGCTGGAGCTGCCCGAGCGGCATGCGCGCTTTATTCAAAAGGGCGATCCTGTCGTTATCGGCAGCCGCGAGCTGTCGGGCAGCGATGCCCCCATAGGCAAGGGCACCATCACCCTCGTCTATCCGGAGCTGCAAGACGGGCACGTTGTCGCCAATGCCCAGGCCGAGGGGCTCGGCAAATATTTCGTCGGCGAGCGCGTGCTGGTCTGGATTGCCGCTGGCAAGCGCCAGGAGATCGTCGTGCCGCGCGCCTATCTTTTCCGGCGCTTCGGGCTCGATTACGCCCGGCTTGAAGAAAAAGACGGAAAAACCATCGATGTCGTGGTCCAGCTCGGCCAGCCGGCCCGGCTTGAAGACCATGGCAACGCCTTTGTGGAAGTGCTCGGGGGTTTAAGGTCCGGCGACAGGCTGGTGCAGCCATGAAGCTCGGCATTTCGGGAAATCTCACTCGGGCCTTCATCGCATCGCCGCTGACGCCGCTGCTCCTGCTTGCCGCGCTCGCGCTGGGCAGCATCGCGCTTGTCATGCTGCCGCGCGAGGAAGAGCCGCAAATCTCTGTGCCCATGGTGGACATTCAAGTCCGCGCCGACGGGCTCAGGGCCCAAGATGCCGCGCGGCTTGTGACCGAGCCGCTCGAAACCATCGTGAAAGCGATCAACGGCGTCGAGCATGTTTACAGCACGACCTATGACGACCGGGTTATCGTGACCGCCCGCTTCCTGGTTGGCACCAAAGCCGACGAGGCGATTTTGCGCGTTCACGATAAAGTCCGGGCCAATCTCGACCGCATCCCCATCGGCATTCCCGAGCCCTTGATTGTCGGGCGCGGGATCGACGACGTGGCGATCCTGGTTCTGACGCTCGCGCCCACACCCGAGGCCGCCGAGCGTTGGACCGATACCGCGCTCTATCACCTTGCCGAGAACCTCAGGATCGAGCTTTCCAAGGTCGACAACACCGGCCTCACCTATATCGTGGGCGGCCGGCCGGACCAGATCCGGGTCGAGCCCGACCCCGAACGGCTTTCCCTCTATGGGGTTACGCTTGCCCAGCTCGTGGACAAGGTGAAATCGGCCAACCGCTCCTTCGTAGCCGGGCAGATCCGCAGCGAAGACCGCGCCGTTCCGGTGGTTGCGGGCCAAACGCTGCACGGCGTTCCGGACATTGGGCTGCTGCTCTTGACGACCCGTGACGGACGCCCCGTCTATGTGCGCGACGTCGCCAATATCGTGGTGGGCGGTAAGCCGCTGGAGCAACAGGCCTGGAATTTTAGCCGGGACAAAAATGGGGAGCTCGTCCGCGTTCCGGCCGTCTCTATCGCCATCGCCAAGCGGGCTGGCGCCAACGCGGTCGATATCGCGGAAAAGCTTGTCCAGAAGCTTGAACTCCTGCGCGGCAGCGCAATCCCTGGCGATATTAACATCGAGGTCACGCGCAATTACGGTGCGACCGCGAACGATAAGGCCGACGAGCTTCTGTTCCATTTGGGGCTCGCGACGCTCTCCATCGTCATTCTGATCGTGCTTGCGATTGGCTGGCGCGAGGGAATCGTCGTCCTGATCGTGATCCCGACCACAATCCTTCTAACGCTCTTTGCCTCCTGGATCATGGGCTACACCATCAACCGGGTGAGCCTGTTCGCGCTCATTTTTGCCATCGGCATCTTGGTCGACGACGCCATCGTTGTGATCGAGAACATCTCGCGCCATTGGGCGATGAATGACGGCCGCACCCGGACCCAGGCCGCGATCGAGGCCGTGGCCGAGGTCGGCAACCCTACCATTATCGCAACGCTTACGGTTGTTGTCGCGCTTCTGCCCATGCTGTTCGTGTCCGGCTTGATGGGGCCGTATATGAGTCCCATTCCGGCGAACGCGTCGGCCGCGATGATCTTCTCGTTCTTCGTGGCCGTAATGGTGACGCCCTGGCTGATGGTGCGCTTCGGCAGAAAGGACGCGGGACATGGCCATGATGAGGGCGGCGGCTTCCTCGCGCGCGGCTACGTTGCCGTTGCGCGTCCGCTCCTCAAGACGCGCAAGCGCGCCCTCCGGTTCCTCCTGGCGGTCGGCGCTGCAACGCTGCTGTCGCTGACCTTATTCTGGGGCAAGGGCGTGACCGTGAAGCTGCTTCCGTTCGACAACAAGTCCGAGATGCAGGTGGTGATCGACTTGCCGAAAGGCTCCTCGCTTGAGGATACCGACCGCGTGCTGGCGGCGGCGGCGGAACGGATCAAGAGCTTGCCGGAGCTTTCCTCGATCCAATCCTATGCCGGTACGGCCGCGCCCTTCAATTTCAACGGGCTCGTCCGCCATTATTATTTGCGCGGCACGCCCGAGCAAGGCGACTTGCAGCTGAACCTCAGTCCGAAATCGGAGCGCAAGCGCACCAGCCACGAAATCGCGCTTGAGGTGCGCAAGCGGCTCAAGGGTCTCGATCTTCCGCCGCGCACCGCGCTTAAGGTCGTCGAGGTTCCGCCTGGGCCGCCCGTGCTGTCGACGCTGCTCGCGGAGGTTTACGGCCCTAATCCGGAAGAGCGCCGCGCGACGGCTGCCAAGTTGAGAATGATCTTCGAAAGCATCCCCTTCATTGCGGATGTGGACGACAGCTACGGCGTCCCTTCGGATCGGCTGCGCATTTCCATCGACCAGGATAAGCTGGAGTTCTTCAAGGTCGAGCAGCGCGATGTGTACGACACGATCCAGGCCTATCTGTCGGGCGTGCCGGTCGGCTATTCCTACAGGGGCGAGGGCCGCCACCCCGTGGAGATCGCAATCGCGCTGCCGAAACGCGAGCTTTCGCTCTCGCAGCACACGCTCTCGACGCCGGTCCCGGCCAATGCGATCCCGGGCAACCGGTCCGTGGTCGAGCTCGGCGACGTTGTAAGCCTAAAAAAGGAGCGGGCGTCCTTCCCCATCTTCCGGCACAACAGCCGGGCGGCGGAAATGGTGACGGCCGAACTCGCAGGCAGCTACGAGGCGCCGATCTACGGGATGCTCGCGGTGCGCAACGCCATCGACAAAGCCGAGTGGGGCCCCGGTCAAAAACCGGAGATCAGGCTCCACGGCCAGCCCGACGACGAATCGAAGCCGGCCCTGCTATGGGATGGCGAGTGGGAAGTTACTTATGTCACCTTCCGCGACATGGGCGCCGCCTTCGGTATCGCCATACTTGGCATCTACTTCATCGTGGTCGGCCAGTTCGGCTCGTTCAAGCTGCCGCTTGTCATCTTGACGCCCGTTCCGCTCACGTTGATCGGCATCATGCTCGGCCATTGGCTGTTCGGCGCGCCCTTCACCGCGACCTCGATGATCGGCTTCATCGCGCTTGCAGGCATCATCGTGCGGAACTCGATCCTCTTGGTCGATTTCATCCGCGAGAGGAAGAGCGCGGACATCCCCTTGCGGCAAGTGCTGCTGGAGGCGGGAGCGATCCGGTTCAAGCCGATTTTGCTGACGGCGCTCGCCGCCATGATCGGTGCCGCCGTCATCCTGGCAGACCCGATCTTCCAGGGGCTCGCGATCTCGCTATTGTTTGGGCTTGCCTCCTCGACGCTGCTAACGGTGCTGGTCATCCCGGCGATCTACATTGTGCTGCGCGACGATTGCCGCCCGCTGCCGGACAAGGCTTGATCGGTATTCAGGTAAATAGACATGAAAGGAGAGGGGGAACATTCTCCCTCTCCGGTGCCCCGGTCAGCGTGTAGGTGTGAAGCCCTGCTAGATCCGGCCCGATGGCGATGAAGGCGATGCCGCTGGTATCGTGACCGGCGTTGGACCGGCGTCAATTACCCCGCAGCCCGGACCGGCCAGCTTCGGAACGGCGCCTTGGCTAAGCTAGCATTTGAGTAATTAGGGTCCAGCGTGATTTCGCGGCCAAGCCAGCCCGGCTTCTCAAATTGCATGTCCTCATGCGGAAGTTCGATCTCGGCGATGACCAAGCCTTCGTTCTCTCCTTGGAACACGTCGACCTCCCAAGTCAAACCGTTCTGCGGCAGCTTATACCTAAGCTTCTCGATAATTGCACCCTCGCGCAAGCCAAACAACGCCACAGCGTCCGCAAGCGGGACCGGATACTCAAATTCTAGTCTTTTTATTGTGGCCGCAGCCGATTTGACCGTCAGTGTGGCCCGGACATTGTCCATGATCCGCACGCGAAGAGACGATGAGACGCCTCGGGCGAGGTAGGCTTGACGGATGGAGATCGATTTGCCGGCGGCATTCTGCCAGCTTTCGTCCCCGATGAGAAATTTCCGCTCGATCTCGTAAGCCATTCCTAACCCTACGCAACGCTCTGCTTCCGGATAGACTGTACCCACAGATCCGCTTCTCAAATCGCCGGAAGCGAAGTTTAGGCCTGTCTTGGGAGGATTGGGCGATTGTTTCCGGCCCTCAAGTGCTAACCGGCCCGTACAAAAAAGCAAGTCCCTTCCAAGCCTGAACGCAGAGCGATCCATGTGGCGCCAAGCCGCGAGTAAGCGTCGCGCCGGCGAGTGCAATCGATTCCCGCCGGCGCATCCGGCCAACCGGGAACACATCGCCCGTGTTTGGCTTCGCTCGGGCTTTCCATGAGACTGAAGAAGAGTTCATCGGCGAAGGTCAGGGCTTTGCGAGCCACCAGGTCTTGGACGCAGGTGCGATCTCCCCGCTTGCCAGATCGATCTCGACCCCGGTCTCTTCGGGCAGCAGCTCCTCGCCAACCCTATAAGCTTCGGCAAGGGCCGCTACGGCTTTGCCGTCCCGCAGGAAAAAATTCATGCTGTTAAGCGGGACGCCGTGGACAACGATGGTTTGGCCGTGCCCCGAGGAGATCCATTCCAGGCGTCCGTCGCGCGCAACATAAAGCGTAACGCCGCCGGGCACCGTTGCCGCAAGGACCGCAACGTGAAGCTCTCCATCGGGCGGCAAGCGCAGGGCCCAGGGCTTGCTGCCATCGCCGCGGCTCACATGGGTCCCAGGCGGCAAGGCGTAGCCAAGAAGCCGATGGGCGTCCGCCAGATCGCATGTCTGAATGAGGCCTTCGCCATCGAATTCCACGAGGCCGGCACGGCACGGCCAGCCATCGAGAATTCGATCTTTCGCAAGCGTGCCGCTCCAGGTTCGACCGAAATCGTTCCAGTCGAGCGTTCCGGTTAATTCCATGCCCCGGATGCTGGCGGGGCTCGGCAATTGGATCGACGCCACCTTTATATGAGCCTTGTCCCGGAACGAAATCGTGGCGCCGGCGGGCAGTTTCATGCCGGCAATCGTTTCTTCGCGGTCGAGCTTTCGGGTGAGCGCCGCATGAATTGCGGCCGAACGCAGTTCACCAAAGATTGCGATAGCGCCGGCCAATGGAAAGGGAATTGCAAAAATAGCGGCAAGGGCGAACGCGCCCCAGCGCGCAGGGCCGAGCCATTGTGCGCCGTACCATCCGGCTAGCATCAAGGCTATTGCCGCAGGGACGGTTAGGAACCAGAACTTTACATCGAAATAGATGAACCAGAACCAAAACGGCAATTCGAGTCGCATGGCCTCAACTCCATCATGCAGTTGGAGGCTATATCATGCGCCCTCCGAAACTGGAGCGAAAGCGCGGGCGAGATGCCTCTCGCGTGAGTAAGATAGGCCGCTTAACCCTCAATAAGCTCCGGAGTAACGCCCTTACGCGGCTGTTTCGCCCAAGTTTTGCGCCTTCCTCCGTGAACCTGCCAAAGCCGCCGCGCGACAGTAAGGAAGTGCCGCCGGGCTGCCCCGGCTAGCCAGTATGACGCCGGCAATGCCGGTTGTTTCCGCCACGGAGAATGCCATGCCCGGCCAGAGTGCCAAGAGGCTTAGCCCTGCCTACCCTTTCAGCTTCGCTTTCTGCTGTTTCGTTTTTACCGTTTATGCGGAGCTTTCATATGTATTTATGCTCGGCTTCCCGGATCACTTTGTTGCAGAATTGGACGCGGCGGAGGAAAAGCTGGCCATATGGTTTGAGCGAATAAGCCTCGTTATGTGCGTGTGGTTTGTATATTTGGGAATCGCTGCTTTCCGTAATCAGGTTACGATGCGCGTTATGTATAGTACCGCGTTTTATTTTCTCGTTATAGGCGTCGTCCTCGCGATCGATGTGTATTTCCGGGTGAATCTCATGGATAGCAGAGGCGGCTAAGCAGGCTTTCGTTGGTTGCCCAACGAATGCCCGCTTAGATTTACTTGTTTTCGCAGAGTGAGCGCTTGCCGCTCACGATAAACGTTCGCTTTGTGTTTTTTCACAAAACCGGGAAGACCGCTTTTGCGAACTCT
>JBKQIH010000018.1:0-33081 GCA_052148445.1 Rhodomicrobium sp. | reverse complement strand
TCGCCGCCGGTGAGAGCGCTACGGCACCAGCCTGTGTCATGGAAATCGTGCCCGCGTGCGGCCTCGCGCACATGACTATGGACCTCAGGTTTTTTTGATTTCGCTCAGTCACCATTCCGAGCCATAGGGGTTCGCAAAAAGGACTGCCGGGGAGTTTATGAGGCCGATCGATTTGTCCGTGCTTCCGGTGGGAAACAGGGGGAACTTCAGGCGCGAGGTACCCGGCGAGCCTCTTCTGTTGCATGCGCGCCAGCGTAATTTAGTATTGCTCATTAAAAGGGCCAATATTTCTTCGCCTTGGCAGGATTTGGTTGCGGTTTTGTTCCTGCTATCCTGTGACGAAGGCGCTAAAAGATCATGAGCTCTGGCGTAGACATCTTGTTCATTGGATTAACAAGCTTCGTCAACATCCGGACAATGAGTTCACTCCCGGGTAATGCCCTTATCAAGCGTTTCTAGACACCCGGTCTGGCCTTACCGAAGAATAGCCTGATACCCCATACCTGCTTTTACCGCCGGGAGCGAGATCATGAAAACCGTTGCAGCCCAGTTTGCCCGGACACTCGCTGCCGTAGGCGTAAAACGCATTTATGGCATTGTCGGCGACAGTTTGAACGGCCTCACCGATGCCATTCGAAGCCAAGGCAAAATCGAATGGGTGCATGTCCGGCACGAAGAGGTGGCTGCCTTCGCGGCCGGCGCCGAGGCCCATTTGACAGGCGAACTCGCGGTGTGCGCAGGAAGCTGCGGGCCGGGCAATTTGCATCTCATCAACGGCCTCTTCGATTGCCACCGCTCGCGCGTGCCTGTGCTTGCCATAGCCGCGCAGATTCCATCCGCGGAAATCGGGTCGGGATATTTCCAGGAAACGCATCCGCAGAGCCTGTTCAAAGAATGCAGCCACTATTGCGAGTTGGTGTCCGTAGCTAGCCAGATTCCTCGAACGCTTGAGGTCGCAATCCGCGAGGCGGTAGGCAGGCGCGGCGTCTCTGTGGTGGTGATGCCCGGCGACGTTGCTTTGCAGGAAGCCTTGGATGCACCGCCTCCCAAGGTCCGAGGCCTCCTGCCTCCACAGCCCGTGACGCTCCCGCCGAAGCCAAGTCTCGACCACCTGGCGGAGATGCTGAATGCCGGGAGCCGTGTCACGCTCCTGTGCGGTTCGGGATGCGCAGGCGCGCATGCGGAACTCTTGGAGCTTGGCGAAAGGCTCAAGTCGCCCATGGTGCACGCCATGCGCGGCAAGGAGCATGTGGAGTGGGATAACCCTTACGATGTTGGCATGACGGGGCTGATCGGCTTCGCGTCTGGCTATTATGCCATGCTCGACTGCGACGTTCTGCTTATGCTGGGGACGGACTTTCCTTACCGGCAATTCTATCCAGAGGGAGCTGGTACCCGCATCGCTCAGGTCGATATCCGCCCGGAGCAACTCGGGCGCCGGGCCGCTTTGGACATTGCCGTCGCGGGAGATGTCAAGACGACGATCGAGGCACTATTGCCGCTTCTCGACCAGAAGCAAGACATTACCCACCTCAAGCGGGCGCAAGACCATTATGCCAAAGCGCGCAGGGAACTCGACGATTTGGCCGGCGTTACCCCTGGCAGCGGATTGATTCACCCACAGCAGATCGCCAAGGCGATTAGCCAGCATGCCTCGGACGATGCCATCTTCACCTGCGATGTCGGGCTTCCGACCGTGTGGGCAGCGCGCTATCTTGCCATGAACGGAAAGCGCCGGCTGATTGGGTCCTTCTGGCACGGTTCCATGGCCAATGCGATGGCGCAGGCGATTGGCGCCCAAAAGACGTTCCCCGGCCGCCAAGTGGTCTCGTTGTCGGGCGACGGCGGTTTCACCATGCTTATGGGCGATCTCATCAGCCTCACCCAGCTCAGCCTGCCCGTGAAGGTGGTGGTCTTCAACAACGGAACGCTCGGTTTCGTCGAGCTAGAACAAAAGTCGACCGGCCTCCTGGACTTTGGCACGGAGCTCAACAATCCGGATTTCGCAGCCATGGCGGAGTCGATAGGGATTCATGGGATCAGGCTGAAGGACCCTGCGGAAGTCGATGAGGGGATCGCAGCCGCCTTTGCCCATGATGGGCCGGTTCTGATCGATGCTCTGGTGAACCGGACCGAGCTTGCCATGCCGCCCTCCATCACGCTCGATATGGCCAAGGGCTTCTCGCTTTACATGATCAAGGCAGTCATCGATGGGCGAGCCGGCGAGATCCTCGACTTGGCCAAGACAAATCTCTGGCGCTGAGCACCTGAATGCAGCTTAAATGGGTGTCACATCGGTCCGCTTTCTGGTCATTAGGCTGGCCGCGATGGCCTGGCTTCCTACCAGCTGCGTTGGTTTTGCTTCCTGCACTCACCGGGTGCTCGGGAGGGGTGCTCGATCCCAAAGGGCCCATCGGCAACTCCAACCGCCTTATTCTCATTAACGCGCTAGAGATCATGTTGGTGATTGTCGTGCCTACGATCGCCGCAGTTCTACTTTTTGCGTGGTGGTATCGTGCTTCAAACACCAGAGCCCGCTACCGGCCGGAGTTTGCATATTCGGGCCAGCTCGAGTTAATCGTCTGGTCGATCCCCATCCTCGTCATTCTCTTTCTTGGCGGCGTAATCTGGATAGGATCGCATGAATTGGATCCCGCCAACCCGATCGCTTCTCCCAACAAGCCGCTAGAGGTGCAAGCCGTCTCACTCGATTGGAAGTGGCTGTTTATCTATCCGGATCAAGGGATTGCGAGCGTGAATGAGCTTGTGATGCCTGTGGGCGTGCCGGTCCATTTCTCGCTCACCTCATCCTCGGTCATGAACAACTTCTTCGTACCGCAGCTCGGCAGCATGATCGCGGCGATGAACGGGATGGTCACACAGCTGCATCTCAAGGCCGATCATCCTGGCAATTATCTGGGTTTGTCTACGCAATTCAGTGGCGATGGGTTTTCGGGCATGAACTTCACGGCGCGGGCCGTACCGGAGGATGAATTCAAGAGCTGGGTTGCCAGCGCCAAACAGTCCGGGCCCGCATTAGATCGCGCTGCATATGCAGCGCTGAGCCGGCAAAGCGAAAACGCGCCTGCATTCACCTACCGGACGATCGATCCAAACCTCTTTCAGGCCGTCGTAACCCAGGAGATTCCGCCCGGCCCGGGTCCGCGAATGGGGCCTGCCGGGCTGAATGTCCGGCCCAGGCACGAGGGCTAAACATGTTTGGCAAGCTCACCTGGAACGCAATCCCTTGGGAACAGCCGATCCCTCTCATCGCCGGCGCAGCGGTGATGGTAATTCTCCTCGCGGTGATCGTATGGATCATCTTGAAGGGCCACTTCCCCTATCTTTGGAATGAGTGGATCACAAGCGTCGATCACAAGCGCATCGGCGTCATGTATTGCCTGCTTGGGCTCGTCATGCTGCTGCGCGGCTTCATCGACGCGATCATGATGCGGTCGCAGCAAGCGCTTGCCTTTCACGCACCCGGCTATCTCCCACCGGAACATTACGATCAAATCTTCTCCGCCCACGGCACGATTATGATTTTCTTTGCGGCGATGCCGTTCATGATCGGGCTCATGAATTTGGTGGTGCCCCTGCAGCTTGGCGTGCGCGACGTCGCTTTCCCGGCGTGGAACTCGGTGAGTTTCTGGCTTACCGCATCCGGCGCTCTGCTTGTGAACATATCGCTCGTCGTGGGCGAATTCTCACGCGTGGGATGGCTCCCCTATCCGCCATTATCGGAGGCTGAATACTCTCCCGGTGTGGGGGTGGATTATTACCTGTGGGCGCTGCAAATCTCCGGCGTCGGAACATTGGTGACGGGCATCAATTTCGTTACGACTATCCTCAAAATGCGCGCCCCCGGGATGAGCTATCTGCGGATGCCCATCTTCTGCTGGACCGCTCTCGCCGCCAATATGCTCATCGTCGCGGCATTTCCGGTCCTAACGGCCACGCTCGCGATGCTTATTCTCGACCGCTATCTCGACTTTCATTTTTTCACGAATACGGCCGGCGGCAATATGATGATGTTCATCAACTTGATCTGGGCGTGGGGACATCCCGAAGTCTATATTCTCGTTCTGCCCGCGTTCGGCATTTTCTCGGAAGTGATCTCCACCTTTTCCCGCAAACCCTTATTTGGCTATCGCTCGATGGTGGTTGCAACCTTATTCATCTGCATAGTCTCTTTCACGGTTTGGTTGCATCACTTCTTTACAATGGGAGCGGGGGGAGACGTCAACGCCATCTTCGGTATCGCAAGCAGCATCATTGCGGTGGGAACCGGGGTGAAAGTCTATAATTGGATCTTTACCATGTATGGCGGCCGCATTCAGTTTGCGACGCCTATGCTTTGGTCGATTGGATTCATCGTTACATTCGTGATCGGCGGCATGACTGGTGTGCTTCTCGCGGTACCGCCAGCCGACTTTCAGTTGCACGAAAGCCTGTTTCTCGTAGCCCACTTTCATAACGTTATCATTGGCGCTGTAGTGTTCGCTGCCTTTGCCGGCATAACTTATTGGTTCCCGAAAGCGTTCGGCTTCAAGTTGCACGAGGGCTGGGGCAAGGCCTCTTTCTGGTTCGCGTTCGCCGGCTTCTATGTCACCTTCATGCCGCTCTATGCGGCAGGTCTCTTGGGCATGACCCGGCGCCTGCAGCGTTACGACTTCGACCTCTGGCAACCCTGGGTCCTAGCGGCCGGTTTTGGAATCGTTGTTCTACTTTGCGGTGCCGTATGCCAGGTGGTCCAGCTTGTCGTCAGCATCCGCCGCCGCGATGAGCTTCGCGATACTACTGGCGACCCGTGGAACGGGCGCTCGCTGGAATGGTCCACCGCGTCGCCTCCGCCTGCCTTCAACTTCGCCGTCTTGCCCAATGTGCGGGGCGCCGAACCCTATGTGGATATCAAGCGGCGCGCGATTGAGACGCAGCATTTGGTGAGTGAACCCGATTACAAGCCGCTTCACATGCCGCGGAATAGCCCCACCGGTTTCATCACTGCCTTCTTCGCAACTCTCACCGGCTTTGCAATGATTTGGCATATCTGGTGGCTTGCGATAGCCGGCCTCGCCGCGGCGTATGCCATTTTCGTCTGGTATGCGTGGCGAGATGACGTGGAATACGAAATCCCGGCCGAGGAGGTAGCGCGCCAGGACCGCGCCGGGCGCCAAGCCCGGCAGCAGTGGCTTGACGAGAACGCAAGCACGGGTGAGTTCGCATGAGCACCACCGAAGCTTTTGCCCGGCCAGAGCGGCCATTCAGCGATCCTTATAAGCTCGGCCGCAGGCGCGGCGAAGGCGGCGGGGACGGCCACGATCACGCAACAGGCCACGGGGAAGGTGGCCCGGCCTCCGCCCGCGTCATCACCGGATACGGGTTTTGGATCTTTCTTCTCAGCGATATCATCATGTTTTCCTGCTTTTTCGCGGCTTTCGCCGTGTTGCGTAATTCGACCGCGGGAGGGCCTTCGGGAGCGGATTTGTTCGAGACTTGGCGGGTTGCAACGGAGACGGCACTGCTCCTCGCATCGAGCTTCTTTTGCGGAATGGCCGCTGTGGCAGCCACTGCCCGCAATCATTTTTGGACCCAGATCTTCCTACTGGTGACAGGTCTTTTCGGGCTAGGCTTCGTTTTGTTGGAGCTGCAAGAATTCGCTGGCCTTATCGGGCGGGGTGCAGGGCCCACCCATAGCGCCTTCCTCTCATCTTTCTTCGCCCTGGTCGGCCTGCACGGCACACACGTCAGCGTGGGACTTCTATGGCTGGGGACCATGATGGCCCAGGTTTACGTGAAGGGCTTCCGCACTTCCATTCTGCATCGGCTGCTGTGCTTCAACCTGTTTTGGCACACGCTCGATATTATCTGGGTTGCCATATTCACCATCGTCTATCTGATGAGTGTAGCGAGATGAGCGAACAACGCGACGGCTTTGACGAGAACTTCGGCGATGTCCCGCCAGGTGCAATCGATCGCAGCGATATCTGGGGTGAAGTGCAAGGGTATCTTATAGGGCTCGGGCTGGCCGTTCTGCTCACGGCGGCCTCATTCTACGTGGCCCGTACTCACGAGATTTGGGGGCCTGGAATCCCAATCGCACTCGTGGTGCTCGCCATCGCGCAAATGGGGATTCACCTCGTCTTCTTTCTGCATATCACGACAGCACCGGATAATACGAACAACGTACTCGCACTGGCCTTCGGATTGTTGATTGTTGGCCTGATCGTGCTTGGCTCGCTCTGGATCATGGATCACCTAAATCAAAACATGCTCCCGATGTATCAAATGATGCATATGCAGCGCTGACGGCCGGAGGTGAAGCCGATGACCGCTCATGGCTTTACTCAGAAAATACGAGGCCTTGACGGAAGTGAGTTCGATGTCTTCGCCGAGGATGCCGATTTGGCAGGTCCCGGCTTTGGGGGTGTAATGAGGAGGACGGCGACGCGGCTTTCCTGTCCACCTTCGCAGGGTCCGATTTACCGCCGATTGCTGGACCGTTAGTTGGCTGATGGAGTTCTTGGCTGGGATTAACCCGAACCGTGGCCGTCATGCCGGCAACGAGCGCAACGTCGGTGGGGTACTCGTCGAGGTGAATGCGGACGGGAACGCGCTGCGCAAGCCGGACCCAGGTGAAAATCGGGTTCACTTTCGCAAGCCCCGCCTCATCGGACTGAGCATTTAGAACCTGGATGCCGCGGGCGAGACTGTCGACATGACCGCGAAGGATTTGCCTTGAACCCATGAGCTTGATGCGCACGGGATCGCGCTCGCGGATGGAGGCCAGTTGCGTTTCCTCGAAATAGCCATCGATCCAATACGAGTCGGTATTGACAATCGAAAGCTTATTCTGCCCGGCATTGGCGTAATCGCCGAGCTGGGCAAAGAGGTTGGTGACATATCCGTTGACCGGGGAGCGAATCTCGGTGCGGTCCAAGTTCACACGCGCCTGGTCGAGATTGGCCGCCGCCTGGTCGACAGCCGCCTTGGCGCTCAAGGCCTTCGCTTCGTATATTTGTTTCTCCTCGGTGGAGGTTGACAAGGTGGTTAGTTTTTCCCGGCGCTTATACTCGGCCTCCGCATCCTGAGCAGTGGCCCTGGCCTGATCCAGGGCGGCTTGGGCCTGCTGGACCGCAATCCTGTAGTTCGTCGGATCGATGACCATCAACAGGCCGTCCTTATGAACGAGCTGGTTGTCTGAAACGGGCAGCTTTACGATCAGACCGGATATTTGCGGCGCTATCGTCACGACATAGACGCGCACGGTGGCATCCCTTGTCCAAGGAGCCGCCATATAGGTATTCCACATCGCCAGCGACAGCACACCCGCTATCGCTACGGTAATGAAGGTAATGAGAATGGGTAGTACGCGAAAGCGCGGCTTTACCTCGTCGAGAGCCCCGGGGGCCTGGACATTAATTTGGGGCGCACTTGCTAAGGTGGCGGTGTCTTTGGGACTGGACATCATTCATTCCAGCGTGCGGCGATGAGTACGATCGAGGAGAGCACGATCATATAAATCGCGAAGTCGAACAGGGCCGGGTGCCATACGTTCCCCAAAAGCCCCACACGGGTAGCTGCCCGTCGAATTGGAATCATGAGCAGCCACGCCGCGACCATCATTAAAGAAATAGGCGCGACATAGACGCCAAAGAGATCGACCTCGGTGAAACTCATTCCAACGCTTTTCCGTCGAAGTAGGCGCCATGGCGGGATAATGCTTCAGACAAAAGAAGGATGCCGGCGCGCAGCTTAATTCTGGCGTTCGCGTCTGCACCGCTGCTTTCAACTTCCGCCAAGTTCTGGTCAAGCCGGGCGATAAGCTCTATCGCAGCTTGGCTATTGCCGTGCGCTATAGCGTCGAATACGGCATTGAGCTTTGTAGCGAGGCCGAGTCCAGACCCTAAGGTTTGCAGCCGGATTATTTGTGCGCCGGCCAGCATAGCGTATCCCAAGCGGGCAAATTGTATAGGCTTGGCTTGGTCCGGAAGCGCCACTATTCTTCCCGACACGCGGCCAACCCAGCCGTCTACCGATGAATTGCTGGGCCGGGCCGCTAATCGGCGGAAATCGCCAAGCGTCAAGGCGAGGAGACGCCGGGCCCTTATTGCTGGAGGTAGCTGCGGCAGCAAGACCATCGAAAGCGCTGCAAAGCCTAGCCCCCCAACGATGGCCAGGGAAGAATTGTAGAATTGAATAGTATCATAGGTCATTTCGTTCGCTGGACCCAAAAGGGTCATAAAGAAATAGGCGGCGGCAATAAATACGCCCGTTTGCCACGGCTGGGCTAGCATTGCACCGAGGGGAACAAGGACAAGCCCGATTGCTAAACAAAAGCCCTCAAATGTCTGAAGTTTAGGAAGCAGCGCGAATTTCACAATTGCAGCGAGAATACTTGTCAGAACGCCGCCAAGAAAAAACCTGACGGCAGTGGCGGGAGCCAAATCTCCTCTCGGAGACAGCAAAATGACGCCAATCGCCGCGAAGGTTATGGCTTGAGCGCCGTTGGGCCATTCCGTTACAACCCAGAACAGTGAAACTGCAGCGATAGTCAGAAAGGCCCGGAGGCCGTTGACAAGAGCAGGAAGCAGATCGGGCACGCGAATCTGCCTGTGATGCCGCCATTGGAGCGCTCCCATGGGATCGTTGAGGAACATCACACCATTAACCGCATGGGAGAGGTAGCCCAGCGTTCTCGCAGCCCCGTCGGCGAGCAGTTGCAGTGACGGTGTGGCTGCAGGCAGAGCGGCCAGGGTGTCGCCGGCGCTTTTTGACAAAGCGCGCAGCTCCGCGGTCCTCGCTATGCAGACGCTGATGTTGCCTGCTTCAAATGCCGATTGAAGCTCGGGCGGAATACATCTTAGAATGGCGGCCGCGTCTTCCTGCCCCTCATCGCTAGGGGTCTCCTCCAAATGATTGGCAATCGTGGCCCACCCCGCAAGAATGGCGAACAGGGCATCCAATGCGTCTTGAAAGATGCCCGACCGGTAGCGTATTTCCGAGGACTCTCCGATTGCTTCGTCGATGACTGAATCCAGCCCGGAGACGCGGCGTATAAGGCCGCGCCGAGCCTCCCGCGTTCCTTCTTGCATCGCGGGCGGCAAGGTGAACGCCCGGAAAAATCCTGCCGCGGCCTGGGAAAGTACGGCCGCGAATTGCGCCCTGAGCCTGCGCCGCGCAGTGCCGAAATCGGTCCCGGCGAGAACAATGCCGGACGAAACTATGCCGATAGAGATTTCACTCGCCCGATTTACGGCAAGCATGAACACTTGGCCGTTCGTCCCGCCAACGGCGCCGAGTTCGTCACCTGCTATGATCGCCGCGGTGAAACCAGCAAGCACCGCGGCGTACGAAGCGTAATTGTAGAGAATAGAAGCAATGAGCGTGCTTAAACCGCCCCATAGCGCGAGTCCGAGAAGGAAGAGGGCCCGCTGTTGCGGAAATGCCGCGCTCAGCACGACGATAAAAACCGCGCCGGCGATAGTTCCCATCAGGTAGCCTGAGGCCTTGCGGAACGACGCGCCAACACTGGGCATACAAACAATGGCGGCTGAAGTCCCCGCCCAGTAAGCATTGTCGAGCTCGAGCCAGAATGCGATGTAGAGCGCAAGGCAGACCGAAGCCCATAGACGGAGGCCAAATAGCAGAGGAGACTTCTCATGCCATAAGCGAGCGGCAACCTGCTGAGCCCGCGCCGCCGCGGACCGGACCCATTGGATCGCCAGCGGCGGAGTAGGCCCGGCGGTGGCTATCTTTCTCATCTACAGTCTCCTTTGCCCGGCGACTACGATGATCCTGCATCGCGCGGGTAAGTCGAGCGAGCTCCTCATTAGGAAGCTCGGCCAAGCATTCCCGCGAATGACTTCTCCCCTTTAGGTGGATTGCGGCGCGTTCAATGAGGTTTCAATTCCTGCCCCGCCGCCAGATCGCGCCAGCATAATAAAGCCGGCCTTCTTCGGATGGAACCAGTCCAGCGAACGACGGTTACTCAATTCTTGAAAAAGCGAACCTACGCGTCACTAATCGATCTGGAGCTGCCGCCGACGGTAGGCAGCACGAGCGATCGTAGGGGCTCGAAGCGAAAAGCGACCTGCTCGACGATTTGACGCAAGCACTCAAACAAGTACGAAGCGAAGGGGAGCTTTAACGCGATGCCTAGCGATACTAGACAAGCGGGTTCGATGGAGTCCGCCCGCGCTGTACTGGAAGCGATCCTTCAGACAGCTTCGGAGGCCATCATTGCAACGGACCGTGAGGGCCGGGTAACTTTCTGGAATCCCGGCGCCGCTCGCATCTGGCATTGTTCTGGTGCTCCTCGCAAAGCGGCGCGGCTTTGGCGATCTAGTGTAATTCACATGTCGAGTTCCGATAGGCCTCCAGAGCCTTTCGCTCCTGGAGCGTTAGCGCCGAATAAGCCGGCCAGCCGTGGTGGTAGCGTGGATTGCCGCAACAAGCCCGGCTGCACCTTTTCGGTTGCTCTTTGAACCGCGCCATTGCCCCTTTGTCCGTCCAGCATGGACAATCCAAATCGTTGTAATGTTGATTACGGTCTTCCTTAAGCCTGCGCCACATATGCCGGTATGTTTGATGACGGCGGAATGCTCTTGTTCTCATCGGTCACCTCATTTAAAGCGGGCGCTACCCGCGTGAGAGTGGCCGATCCATGATTGGATTTCATAGGCTTAGCCTCCATTAACTGTAGCAAGCGCGCGCCCTTAAGCCGCCAATGGCGAAGCGCGCTTCCAGAACCAACACAAGCGCGTCCGCGCGCCCGGACTCGCCGGAACCGCACTCGTGGAACTGAAATCGCTGGTACTCATAAATTGAGGATGTGCGTATGCGCAACAAGTGGCAAAAGCCCGTAGTCCCCGCATTTTACCAGCCGGGCCCGCGTGAGTTTCTCTTTTGGATCTTGGCCGCGTGAAAACTCAGGCATCAATCCCTAACGTAAAATTTTCTTCTCAACCCTCGATGCGGTTCGGCCTCTCTGATTCCCCCACCGCCAATTAGAGCCGGAAAGTCCAAGATCGGGGCCAACCGCGGGGCGCCGAACAACGCCACCCTACCAAGGCGGGGTCTGACTATATGGATTGCCGGGATTGACGCCCCATGGCCAAGGCGAGCCAGGCGGGCGCGTCATGCGTTCGTCGCCGTAGGGCGGCATGGGCGGACCTTGCACAAGCTGGGGGACAGCCGCGGCTTGTGCGGGGCTGGGGATAGGCTGGCTAGGTGGATGCGCGGGAGCTGGCGCTGCCGGCAGCGGCGGTTGGTTTGTGTGGGATTGCCCGGCTGCGGGCGCGGTGGATCCGGCAAGCCATTCGTTGGATCCGCCGCCGTGTTGTGCCGCTTGGGGCGGCCATTCTGCGGAAGTACCCGCAGGCGGCCAGCGCCGTTGCGCGGATAACTGCGGGCCGGCTTGGCCTGGCGCGGCCGGAGACTGCCACCCTGGCTGCTGATTGACGGGTGCCTGCCATTGCGGCTGATAGCCGTAATATTTCGGCTGGTACCCGTAATAAGGCTGCGTTTGCGGGCTTGCCCCTGGAGCCTGGGCCGGAAAAGCTTGCTGGGGAAGTGCCGGTGAGGCAATGCAAAGAAGACCCGCAAGCAGAAACAGGCCGGCAATGCGAGTCTTTTTGTTCATGATACAATCCCTTCGACATTTGCTGTGCCGGTTACATCGTACACTTTTCAGAGCGCCATTGAGCCGGAACCGGAACAGGCGCGTGACTCTATCAAATTACTTCAATGCGAGCGCTGTCAATACGTATGCAAAATCGTGCCCAATCCTATTTGTCCGCAGTCTGCAAAAGCGGCCGTTCAGGCGCGACGCTGGCCGTGGTTCCCGTTGGCCGGCGCAAGGTCTTGGTCGCGTGAAAACGCCCCGCAAACGCGACAACACCTTGCCGGGCGGGGGCAGCATGCACCTCATACTAGCGGTTCAGGGAAGCAAAACGAGCGTCCATCGTGGAGCCCCTGGCAGAAAGGGAGAGGCGCTGCCATCAAGCCAGCCGGACTGGCCTGCCAGAAAGTAAGGGCTCAGCGGGTTGCCAGCCTCTCCAACCGGCATCTCGAAGATACCTTCGCTTTCGTGTCCAGGGCTGATCACAAAGCGCTCCGAGGCGCCGAAGCCTGGCGACGCAACTCTGGGAACCAGAGTGTCTCCAGGAAGAGGGACATCTGGCGGATCGGTAAGCAAGCCCAGCGCGGGAATTGCCATCGCTAAGGGGTGATGGATCCCGGCGTGGTTTCTTTGGCCCCAGGTGAATTTTGCAAGGTCGCCGCCGGCTTCGTCGCGAACGCGCTTTGTCAAGCGATCGTGAAGTGCGTCCATGACTTCATTCCATGTCTTAAAAGGCGGGGGGACCAAGTGATTTGGGCGCGCGCTCAAAAGCCGCAAGCTTGGCCATTCCGCCCGCGGGGGCGTAACCTTACCGGCGCCGGAGCCTGCCAGCGCTTTGATTGCGCCTCCAAAGCCACCGTAAATCAGGTGGATGGCTTCTTCTTCGAAGCTGCGAACAAGCCGGTAGCCAACAGAATCGATTGCGGCAGCCTCACCCCAGCTCTTAACCTCGCTCAGCATCGAAACCGAAAGCGCGTCCTTATGCGTTTTGAGGAGCTCAACGAGAATTCCCTGCCAAGGTTTGAGTTCCGAGGCATGGATGTCGAGCTGGATCGAAAGCAGATCGGTTTCGGCGAACTTGTCTTTCGCCTTGAGATCGTCTCGAATCCGTCTGGCACGGGCGGCGTCCGCATAGCCGCCATTTCCGAGCAGGGACAGGGCAGCGCCGCCGACAGCGCGGTTATTTGCCGACCAAATAAGGCCGTCCGGCGGATCGAGGATTTCAGGGATTTCACCGGGGCTCAGATAGCCCTGCCATTTCCGGCTGCCGTCCGCCCACGAGTGCGGCAGGCCGTCGAGGCCGGCGCGCCTTGGCACCTGCCCCATGATCGTCCAGCCCACATGACCGTCGCGGTCAACCGCGACGAGATTCTCCTGCGGGAGGCCGGCCCGGTGCGCGGCATCGAAGGCTTCCCGAATGGTGCTGGCGCCCTCAAATTCAAACAATCCATTGAAATTGATCGCGTTCGTATCGTGGGCGGCCCAGCGCAATACGATGCGGGTACCGTCTGCGTTGCGCGCGACGACTGGTCCCCAGATCGAGTCTTCGACCTTTAGGTCCTGGCAGGAGCTCCGTGCGGGGCAGATCCGCTCGGTTGTTACCGAGAGAAGACGGGGCCCCTCGGGTGTCAGGTAGCTTCGCGGATCGCCGCCCGCCGGCGTCAGGACGATCGCATCGCTTGTGGCTATGTTGGCATCGGTGAACCCCCAGGCTATTTTGCCGTTGCTGCCGGCAACCAGGAGGGGGCTCCCCGGCAACGTGACGCCGTTGAGGTCCAGGGACAGCTCTTGCGCCTGGCGTATCTGAAGCCGCGCCCGGTACCAGATATTAGGCACGCGGAGGGGAAGATGCATGTCGTTGGCGACAATGGCGCGGCCCGATTTCGACTTGGCGGCGGAAACAGCAAAGGCGTTACTGCCGCTGGGGAGCGGCGGTGCAGAAGCGGGGACTCCGGCGGCCGGCGTAATGTATGTCTGCGGCATCGCCGGCTCGGGCAGAATGCTTCCGTCCAGGGCCGCGTCGTCAGGTTCGCCGGGCGGGTAGAGGAAATTGGCAAGCGAAGGCCCAAGCGCCTTTTCAGCGAAAGCCCTCCTCCGCTGTAGCCAGCCATTGCTATCCTGGAGCTGAAAATACATCGCATAAACGGTAAGCAGCGTGTCCTCGGGCCGCCATGGGGCCGGCTCGGCTCGCAGCAGCGTATATTCGAACGGCTTTCTCGACAGCGCTGAGAGACCGGCATTCACGCCTTCGGAATAGACTTGTAAAAGCTTCCGATGTTCCCCGGGCAACTGAGCCCAGAGAGCCGCGGCACTGGCGCGGAACCGGTGGACGCGATGCGATATATCGTTCGGTACAGCGGCATCGCCCAAAAGCCCGGAGAGTTCACCGGCGCCAGACCGCCGGAGGGTATCCATTTGGAAGAACCGTTCCTGCCCGTGCAGAAAACCCAGCGCCCGCGCCAAATCCAATCGATTGCCTGCCGTGATGGTGGGAACGCCTGACTTGTCGCGCTTGATTTCAACCGGAAACTGAAGGCCGGAGAGGTGCATCTGCCCTTCCAGCACTGGAACGCTATCTGCGAGAATATACCAAAACCAGAGCCCCAGCAGGCTGATGAATAGAGCCGCCAGACCCATAATGCCCGCAACGATCTGCCATAAACGCCGCTTCTTCATGTGAGCCTTCCTGAACGGAATAAGTAAGCGCTCGTGCTCACAACGGAAGCAAGTCAACTGGCACGCGGCAAATAAAATTGGCCCGCCGGGTTCCAGCGTTATGGGGCAGCGATTTGTGGTGTCTTCGAGCTAGCCCCGATTACGCTCGAATGGGAGTAAAACCTACGGCGGCGATCATTTCAAGCGGCATCAAATCCTTGCCGATGCTGAAATGCTCAAGCAAGTGTTGGGTCTGAGCTGCCCAGAGCCTGCCGGCAGGGGCTGCGGGTTTCGGTGCAGACGCTACACACGGTCCTTTCTCCGCATTCGATGCTATTTGATATCGCGCAGCCCATGCCCGTCCGGCGGAGCGATGAACACCCGCTCCTTCGGGAACTTTTCGAAGACCGCCGCTGGTTTGCCAAAATGATCCGCAAGCAGATAGGGCGGATTGCCCGCCAACCATTGGGATAGGTCAATCGCTTGGTAATCCCCGGTGTTGAAGCCGATCAGCATCCGGCCGGCTTTGCTACCGATGTTTTCGATGGAATGGCCGTAACCCTGCGGGATGTAGGCGACGTCACCTTTGCCAAGCGTCTCGGTCCGGTAGCGGCCATGCGAGCCGAACATCGTGACGCTGAAATCGCCGGCAATCGCGTACTGCCATTCGTCGGCATTCGGATGCCAGTGTAATTCGCGGAGGCCGCCCGGATCGAGGTCGAGGACGACACCGGTGATCGTTTGAGAAACGGGGAAGCGGTTCGCACCGACGCGCCATTCACGGCCGGCTTTGTGGATCGAATGGGGCTCCTGCGCCAGGAGCCGGTACTTGTGGGTTGCTGGCGGCGTATTCTCCACGCCCTGAAGCGGCATCGCCTGCCCGGGAGGGATCGGGCCGCGGACAAAGTAAGCTTCTTCGTTTGACAAACCCTCGAAGACCGCCTCGGATACCCCAAAATTCTTGGCCAACAGCGGTTTCGATGCGTGGCCAAGCCAATCGGTGATGCTGAAAGTTCCGAACTCGGAAAAATAGCCGTTATCGAAAATCAGTATGAAATGACACGGTTTGTCACCGAGGCAAGAGAGCGCGTGCGGATAACCGCGAGGAAAATACCAGACGTCGCCGGGCTCGAACTCATTGATCTCCGACCGGCCAAGCGGATCCACGACGGTGGTGCGCACTCGGCCTTCCAGGACAAAAGCCCACTCCGCGGCGGTCGCGTGCCAGTGGAGTTCCCGCGTCACGCCAGGTTCTAGACGCATCGAGACGCCGGCGATGCCCTTGGCGATCGGTAATTGGGCGACGGTCGCTTCCTTGCCGAAGCTTCCATCCATGACCTTGCCGCGCGACTGTTCCAAGGCGAATTTGAACGTAGGAAGCTCCTTTCCATCGAGGAGCGGGTCGGGGACGTTGTTTTTAAAGGGAAACGCGGTGATGCTCATATTTGGAACCCTATCGGTGAGCGAATGGGAGTCCGCCCGGCATTACCGGCCACGCGGTCGAGAAGGCGGCTCCGTTCTCCAGTCTTCAGTAGAATTGATGGACGAAGTCAGGAGTAGATCCATCAAGTCTATCCGGCGCTTCTTCGTCGATTTCCAATAGATTAATGCTTGCAAGGTTCCATCACTATCGCGGACCTTGCATCCATCCGCGTAGCAACCTTAATGAAGTCTTAGCTCGATGACGTCGCCCCCGACACCGGAGCTTCTTTGCCGGCATCGTCTGTACGCAAATGGAGCTGCCTTGAACTTCAAGACCAGGAGGAGTGCGACAGCAGTATGGGTCTGCTCTGGGCGGACCTGAATCATTTCTCCTACCGGCACGGCGAAGAAGCCCGGCATCCCCCGCTCGATGACCGGGAGCGCGCCCAGTGCCGCTTCACTTCTTCGCAAGCCGCGCGAGCGCAGCGATATCCTGGCGTAGACTTACGAGCGTGCGCATATTCGGCTCGGCCAAACGAGGCGCGAACCGTGGCCTTTCCTCCCAATAGGGCCGCCAGACCGATTCCCAGCGGCTTGCAATGACCGCGGTCTGAGCGATGGAGTGCTGAACCGCCACCGGATATGCGCCTTGGTTCGACAGCCAGGCCCTTGCCGCGTTCCAAACTTCTTCGCCTGCAGTCGTGTTTGACGCCGCCAAAAGCTGCGTGATCACCGGTGTGCCCTCGCGCGGCGCGATCTCCATGGTTGCCATACGCTGCCCGCCGCGCCTGATCGAGTAGATCAGGCAGTGGCCTGCTGCGACCTTTTCCATATAGGTGGCTACGCAGTTGTGCATCCGGTCGCCTTCCTCCCGAAGTTCGTCCGCCGTGAGTAGCGGCGTGAAGCGATAGCCGCATGCCTTCCGCGTCTTGAACCAGCTCCCGTTCCGGCTGCCGCCGTCCCGGCAATAGTCGAGGATAATGCGTTCGAGCCAGGCGCGCATTTCCTCCACCGCCGCGCCAAACCCCATCGTGCGATGCCACGGCCACCGGATCAGACCGCGCGCCGGTCCGCGGTCTTGGCGCGAGAACCACGCAAAGGCGGCGAGCGGCAGGAGCGGCAGCTTATCCGCATACTCGGCCTGGTAAATTTTTTGTCCCGCAAGCCAAAGCGCGAAGCTTTCGTCGCAGGCCTCGCTGGCGAATAAGACCCAGCGCAGCCACATGGCCGTTGCCTCCGGCTTCTCCGGAATTGCGTTGACGATGCGCCGGCCAAACTCGTCGCTACCGGGCACGTTTCCAAACGGTTCGCAGAACGCCTCCGGCGGCAATCGCCTCATCCAAAGCGGCACGTCAAGAGCCGCGGCCGCCTCCGCCAGGGGCTGCCCGTCCTTGACCAGTCTCACCGCCAATCCGCGCGCGGCAAGGGGCCTTCCACCGGCCGCCAGTACAAAGGCGAGCCCCGGAAAGCTGTAGAGCAATTCGCCAACGCGGCTTGAACCCCTGGCAAGCTTGCGCAGCCGCCGCCGGAAACCGCGCGGGAACCCGCGGATCTGGGTTTCAAGCTCGCGGGCCTGCGCAATCGGCGCGTGGCGCGGCTGGAGAGCCATCTCTCTTTCTCCGAAACTGAAGCTGTCCGATTGTGGGCCCGGCGCTGCACGAGCGCGGCCCGGCCGGAACGCGGCAGCGAGCGAAAAAACATCGCGCGGAACCGAGGTTTATTGAGGATCGGTGCCAGCGGCTTCCAACGGCTCAAAGCAATGGTGCAAGAAGACAGGCGCAGTTTCAGAGCGCTTTAAAACTCGCAGCGGGCTTTGACGGGAGATTTAGGCTTCGGCAGGGCTCACGCGCACGCCATGAGCCATCGGCCGGACGATCCAGCAGATTGTTTTTGGCCCGAGTGCATGCGGTTCCTTTCAGCAAGAAGCGATGAAACGAATATATATAGGACTTAGGCTCATCGGTAAAGTTTGGCGAAAAAAATTTTTATGATTGGCTTTATACGGTTTGCTGCTCAGCGCGTTTATCGGCGTCTAAACGTGATCGGCAGTCATTTGGTGCCCGCCAACACCAATCCCGGGCCTGCCTGAGCATGGCTGCCTCGAAGACACTCAGAAATTACGCCATTTTGGCGGACGTGGCCAAAGCGAATCCCGGTAGTTCTGTGCAATTGCGACGGTTCTATAGAGCAGCGGTCAATACTGTTATGCGAATATTTGGTCTCTGGATTAATAACCTAGAAGGCATAACGAACGTGCGGCTAAGGTTCTACCTTTATTTGGCGACGGTTGTGTTTTATGGCGCTACAGCTTTTGCCTCTGTCAACGCATCCAATCGGCATCTGAGCCCTTGTTTCACTTTTGAAGCTTACGGCGGAGAGACCAGGACCGTCGTTATTAGAAATTCTTGTGCTGAATGCCGGACTGCGGTGATCCGATGGTGCGATGGATCGGCCGTCTCACGTAAAGTTCCACGCTTAACAGCTCTGCACCTTGAAGGATTTCTTGGCTGCAAAATGCAAATAACGGCTGACTACCGTTGTACTAAGCAATCGGTGCGCCGCTTATCGGGACAGTCTCAAAAGACCTTATACCGGGTCAAAATAGACGGTAAGACTGCTGATATTTCTTCGAGCCCGGAGAGACCACCGCTCAAGCCTAGCGAAGATCGTCACATTGTCCCTCCCGGTAGGGCGGCGAACAACCCAGATGCGGGCGCAGCGAAAGATGCTGGGGAGCCAGCCATTACGAACTCAATGGAAACCGCAAACCCGGCCGCAGGAGAAAGACTCGCTGCGGTCTCTCCTCGGGAGGATAAGCCGGAAGCTCAACCAAAGATTATAGCGAAGACACGAACCCAAATGGCACTATTCACTGACCTATCCGAACACGATTGGGGCACGCTATTGTGCAGCGAAAGCGGTCAGAGGCTGATAAAGGAAACAGAGGCGCTTTTGAACCGGAGAGCGGTATTGCAAATAGTGTTGGGCGACCTCTGGTTTAGCCGTGACGCGGTGGAGAAACAAGAGGAGTGGACCGCGGCAGAAAAGGAAGTGCAAACCATCAATAGGGAACTTAATGAGTTGCACGAGGGAGCAAAGGCGATCATCGGCGGAAAATAACTTCGCTTAGGCATAGGCTTTCAGGTGCGGACCTCTCAGGTACAGGGCGGTCTGGCGCGCGAGCTTTCCACGGGCGAAAGTTTTCCATTGGGCGGGCCGCCGCGGGCTATCGCGGGGGTATCCAAGCACGGACATCGCCACTTGGCGGATTGAACGCTCCAAAGTGGCGTTCTCTCGCGGCAAATGCTCGGGATGGCTTCGGATTGATTGCTCCCCAAACGGGGTCGGGACTGCTGAAAGACGCAGTAAGTATTTTGATCGCTTGTGAGTAATAGGCCTCGGCTTGCCGGAAGTCATTCAACGCAGCATAGGCATCGCCAATCGTCGCATAGTCATAGGCAACGACAGGATCGTCTCGTCCAAGGTCTTCTATGTCCATGGAGATGGTATTCCAGAGCGAGATTAGCTGTGCTTGCCTGCCGCCCGGCATCTCGCCAAAATAAGCGTGACGCCTCATCGCAGCAGCAAGCAAGAAGTCATTCGGGTAAAGCCGCTCAACTGTTTGCTTAATATAATGATCCAATACCAGAAATGCTAATTTATAGTCTCCCTTTTGTTTCAGCACTTGAATTTCAGCACTCATAGCAGACCAGCGGCCGTCCGTGTATGAGTCTGCATGAGCCGGTTGAAGCGAAAGGATAGTTAGAAACCAAAGCACGCTTATACTGATCTTTGACATTGTATCCTCTACAATGATTACAAAACAACACAATAACACCGTTTGACGAGCAAAGGAGTTGTGTTGCTCCGAGATGAGAAGTGTTGTTAGTGTTTCGCAAATATCATTGCCGGCGCGGCTGACCGGTGCCCTGCGCGGCTTCTCCCGACCCGCTGCCCATGACGGGCGAACATGCTATCAGGCTTCCTGAAACTTCCATGACGGGGTCCAATTCGCTTTGTAATAACTGACCAAGGCCAGAACGTTAACAAAACCGAAAATTTTAGGAAACCGATCAAACACGACCCTAGATTGCAGACCGGGAGCCTCGCCAAATTCTGGTCGCTGAGCTCTCCGGACCTAACTCTGAATGGAAGGCGCTGAAGGTCAAGCGATAGCCGAAAGGACTTAGCGGCCGTATCGAGCGGCGGCCGCGGACTACAGCTTTCCCGAGCCGGGCCAGGGGCAACGACCGGCCGCCGCCGCTGCTGCGAGAGTGACAAAGTCACGGATGCGAAGATCTGCCCTGAGGCAAGCGCGACTCAACCGCCTCCTAGGCAGTCATCGCCCAGTTGGAATTACTGCACCCCGGACGCGCCATCTCAATGACGCCGGAGCTGCCAGCTAAACAACGCGAGATTGAACCACGAATAGAGATACATTCCCATTTTACCCTCCACGGGCTTAAATGAATCATACAACCACGAGCGCGGGTACTTTGGGTGAACGGCTTTCCAAGCGAGGATAACCCGCAATACAATTATTTGTGCAGAGATCATCCCGCTTAAGTGTTTAGGCTTCGCTGGATTTACCTACCATCAAATCACGCTTCTTGAGGAGTTCTGCGAGCCGGGCATCTTGATCCGCGATCCGTTCGGCATTGCGGTCCTCATCCGCTGCGCCTGAATAGGCTGCAGCCTGCTCGATAAGCTCGCGGATGTTTTCCCGGATCAAGGCGATGCGCATGTCCAATTCGCCCAAAGTTTCATTGTCATTCATCTGGGTGTCCTCTGCCATGAGGCTTCTATCCTCAAATATTTGAATCAGTTCCGATACCGGAATTCCCGCAACGCTTTTATGGCACTTAGATGCTGAAGCCGAAGCGCGCCCGCAGAATCACGAGGGCGCCAAGACAACGCAAGCCTCTGCCGTGAGTAAAAGGAAGGTAAATGTCTCCTGAAGGTATAGGCGGACGGCTGCATCCGTATGGCTTAAATAGCCAATTGATACGTCCTGGCCGATGTACAAGGCGAAATCGCCGCCGCGGGTGGTGAGCACGAATGCACCCGCGATTGCCGGCGCCCATACGATTTTGCCGTCCACCAAGCGCTTGACGTGCTCCAGCACCGGATATCCGTGGTCCTTGGCCTCGCTGAGCCCAGTATAGGCATCGGCACTTAGCAGCACGGAGTAGGGCCCGTCGACGCCGGCGAGACGCAACTTGCTAACGGCTTGGGCGATGGCGCCGGGGTACTCGCGCACGTCAGCCGGAAGCGTCATCACCGGATTGCTGGTCCCCTGGCGGATGCCTTGGATGCCGGCGGCAGCGCTGCCATCGAAGATGGCCCGATCTTCTACAAAGGCGAGCCGCCGCGCGGCATCCTTCGCGGGCTGCCAGTCCGAATCGTTCGCTCCGCGCTCCACATCATCGATCTGCTGCCGGTCGAGATCGAACGGTACGCGCAATTCGACGAGCGCTTTCACCTCACGCTGCCGCGCAAGGACACCGTCTCCTGGTGCCTCGACGTTGCGCAGGTGCCCCGTGCCCATGGCCGGCAGCGCGACCCCGGCCGGTCCTTGCACGTCCACGACGCGCCGCCCGGCGAGGTAGCGCTTAAAGGTGCGCGACGTCTCCGCCTCGATCTGAGCCCACGCCGCATCGGAGATTGGGGCAAGCTCACGGTGAAGGTTATTCATGAGAGGGGTCTCCTTTGAGGGAGCCTATGCCAAGCGAACCATCGCGCACCGGCGCATTTGTTTGCGAGGGGGTATCGATGGGTTCGCCGGGAAGCTCCGCAGCTGCCGGGGGCTCACCTTCACCCGCGTTCTCCAGGAACGTCGCGGACGGGACGAAGAAGAGACTGCCGCTTACAGCCCGGCTGAAATCCAGCAACCGGTCGTAGTTGCCGGGGGGACGGCCGATGAACATGTTCACCAGCATCTGCTCGATGGTTCGAGGCGAGCGCGCGTAGCCGATGAAATAGGTGCCGAATTCACCTTGCGCGGCGTTGCCGAAGGGCATGTTGTCGCGTAAGATCTTGATCTCTTTTCCGTTCTCCACGATTGTGGCCAGCGCGTTATGGGCACACGCTGGCTTAACGGCATCGTCGAGTTCTATATCGGACAGCTTTTTGCGGCCGATGATGCCTTCCTGGGCTTCGGTGGTTAGCGAGTCCCAGCCGGCCAGATCGTGGAGGTACTTTTGGACCACCACATAACTGCCTCCCGCGAATGCGGCGTCCTCCAGGCCGACATACGCCGCGTCGATAGCGCTTTGACCCGTTGGATTCTCCGTTCCATCGACAAAGCCGATCAGATCGCGGTCATCGAAATATCTGAAGCCGTGCACTTCATCCACGGGCGTCACTGCGTGTCCGAGCCGCTTCATAATCTGGGTCGCCAGTTCGAAGCAGAGGTCCATGCGTTTGGCGCGGATGTGGAAGAAAAGATCGCCGGGCGTAGAGACTGCGTGGCGGGGCCCGGCGCGGAGTTCGCGGAACGGATGGAGTTCAGCAGGCCGCAGCGAGCCAAAGAGTTCATCCCATACATCGGACCCAAAACCCATCACGCAGGAAAGGTTACCCTCAATATCGCGGAAACCCACAGCGCGAAGGAGCGCGGGAACGTCCCCGCAGAATGCCCGGACAATCCGGCGAGCGGCGGCACCTGGGTTCACGGTCACGGCCAGAAAAATTGCTGCGCGTGTCAAGGGTTGCACCACCTCCTGCGGCACGGGAGGCAAACCATCTTTTGGTATGCGTGCGACCAATGGATCTGACCCCATCAGAAGTATCTCCGTCTATTGTTTGAAAATTCGTCCTATCAAATCCCCTCGTAAGCCTGACTTTGCGGCGCCTAGTCATACCGGTACCAATTAACAATCCATTTTTGCGCGCTCTATGGCAGTACGTGGTTTACTGATATTGTACCAAATTGCACAATTAAATGATATAAGATCTAGATTTGCGCTACAACGGCCCAACATAGGAATTTCAGAACGTGGTAAAAGCGAAAGGAAGACATACTGCTTCCGGAATGCTGTACATCAAAGCTCATGCGGTGCCGGCGAAGCGCACGGTTTGATGGAATGTCCTAATTGCGGGACAACCTTAGCCGAAGGCTTATCTGCGAAGGCCGCGTCCCCTGAAAGCACCACCGTCCAAGCCGTAATCGCCCAAAGCAAAGCCAGAAAAACGCATCGCCCTCGCGCTCCCCACACGGTCGCGCTATCGAACAAATTGGCATCAGCATGCCCGAAAGTCGCAGGCGCAATGAGAGGCGCGGAAACCGCCGCCATTCGCCTGAATTCCGGAGCTACGCCTCTGCAGATATACGGTCTTCAAAGGGGTTAGGCAGACCGGCACGGGACTTGCCCAAGCGCCCAATCCAAGCTCAGAGTTTCTGCTCGCGGATCCGCGGGCCGCTATCGCGTAAGCAAAGCTGGAGCGCTATAACGCGCGACCAAACAATATCCCTGCGGTTGTGGTTGAGCCACTCATCACACACGTCCCTCGAACTCTCCTTGCTTGAGAATGCCAGGCTTCTCTTATGTGCCAACGTAACGGGATTGTGACCGGCGGATTTTGCAAAGTGTTTTCACTTGCAAAAACAAGATCGAGTATGACTTGCTGAAACAGGACGCAGTTAGGCGGAATCATTGCCCTAATTTGCTGAGATGGCTTTGGCTTAGACGGTTTTCGCCGTGAAGGATTCTGCAGCAACTGTGACAATCCCTGTGAGATCTTGTGCGGAGGCACTTCGGTCATGAGCACTGAACAAGATATCTTGAACGGCGCCGCCGCGGAGCCGGTAGCCGCTCCCCATCGTATCTCAGCAGCGCGGCTCTTTCTTCGCGCTCTGGGAATTTCATTCATCAGCGTTCTGAGCGTGCTGGTTGCGCTATACGCTTTTACGGCGTTACCTCAAGTTCAAGATGTTTTGCTGGATGCCCGGCCATATTGGGTTCAGGAGGCCCTTTACTGGAGCTTCTTCTATCTGATTGGCATTTTCGTTTGGGCGCTTCCGCTCGTCTTTGCAGCACGCCTGCTGCTGCTCCAGCATTTCGCCTCGATCGGTATCGATAGCGAGAAACGATTCAAATTCTATATTTTTGTTTTTCCTCGTTTTTTTGCGCTCTTCGCTTTTGTCGCGGTATTATCTGGCATGGTTTCGGCATCTGGAACCCTTCCGATGCCAATGAATGGCAACGCGCACGAGTTGGTTCTTAGGAAGTTATTGACATTCCATTTGATAGCGCTGTGTGTTGCAACAGTCTGCGTCATCATTGCGATCATGATGCGCAATGTATTCATCAGTTATTACAGACGGCGGATGGAGGCTATTGAGCGCAGCAAGCCAGGGGCTCTGCAAAAATCGCTAACCCACATTGAGAATCTCATGGGCAAGCCTGGTCGAAACCAAGACGGGAGGAGTCTCCGCCTGACTGGGCCGAAGCCTGAATTCCTTACGGAAGCGATGTGGGTTGAAGCCCAGCGGGCTGAACTCTCCATGTGGGTGTATATGTGCTGTCTCAGCGGAATATTGGCAATCCTTGTTGCGATCCATTTCCTATCCTATTCGGATATTCTGAGCGGTTTGTTTGCTATACCAGATATGTCCTCTTATTCTAAGCTGCACGCCGCGTGGCATTTTATAGCCGATTCCCTTTCTCTAAACCGCGCCCCGTTGCTGCTCGTTTTGTTTGGGGCTTGGGTGCCTTTCATCACGATTTTGGCCCTTCTATCCAAACGCCGCCAGTTTCCGTTCATTCTTTCCTTCTTCGCTGGAGGCGTTCTCGTTTCGTTGTTCGTTGGCGATGGCCACGATGTGCGCATCGCCAAATTATCCAGCGAACAGCAGGCAGCCTTGAAGCCCGTTACTTTTGCGGAAGCACTTAAGGATTGGAAGGCTGCCAGCGGCTGGAATGCGAAAGGGTGCGAGCAGTTTTCACCGGGCGGGCCCGAACTCGCAAGCTGCCCTCGTCCGATCCTCGTTGCCGCCGAGGGCGGCGGCAGCCGCGCCGCATTCCTCCTGGCAAGCTTACTCGGATCGCTTGAAGACGACAGTCTGGACCCGCGCATAAACCCGGGTGGCCGGCAGTTTCACCGGCAGCTTTTCGCCATATCCGGTGTCTCCGGCGGTTCCGTCGGAGCGGCGTTTTTTGTCAGTGCCCTGAAAGCACAGCCCAAGCAAAGCGCGGCGAGCCTCAGGAAAGCACTCTACAGGCAAAGACTATGGTTCCGTAACCTGGCCACCGCGAAGCCGGGCGTCATGACCGCAGACGGGAAAGATAATAGCGCGATGAAGCCCGATTTTCTGACTGATGATGTCACCTATAAGGACACTCTGCAGGCGGCGTTATCGAACGACTTTGTTTCACCGGTACTGACGGCATACTTCGCGCGAGACGTCTCTCTGGTATCTATGGTACCGCATGTCATGGATCGCGCCGGGGTCCTCGAAATGGCGTGGGAGGATGCGTTTGACGATGTCTACGGAACGTCAAGGAAAACCTCACCCTTATCCGGGCCTTTGCAGATGGTGGCGCCTAGCCCAGATAGCTGGACGCCTCTGTTGTTCCTGAATGCCACCTCTATCGGTACCGGCCGGCGCGTGATCTTAACGCCGGTAAAGATTGCCGACCCCTTAGGCACGGGCAGGAGCATGCTCTTCCCGGATACATATGATTTTCATGAACTTCTCTGCGCCCCATACTACGATCCTATGAGCCATACCTATCCATCCGTTAGCCCGCTTCAGTGGGCGGCCGCTCTCATACCGTCATTCTTTACCCCAGTTACGAAGTGCAAAGACAGGAAGCCTGTTACTATCGATGTCCGCCTGAGCACTGCGGCGAGCGTAAGTGCACGCTCACCCTTCGTGAGTCCCCATGCTAATGTCAGAGACCGGCGGTCTCAACTCACCGATAGCGTCGTCGATGGCGGTTATTTCGATAATTCAGGGATCGTGACGGCCCTCGATATCGCGCGCGCCATCAAGGCTTTGGACCGGAGGCTTTTGCCTTTTATAATACATGTCTCAAGCGAGCCATCTTGGTTTGAGGCGTCGAGCGACTGCTCCATGCAGGCTATGTTCCCTGCCACTCCCCAAATTCCGGACACAGACAACTTCAGGCCCATGGGTTCGTTGCCAGACCCCCTCACGGTCATGTCGACGCGGGTTGCGCGCGGATACGGGACGATTTTGGAACTGCCGCAACATGCAGCACAAGTGAACGGGGGCATCCCTTCGTCAGCCCAAATTCATGTCTGTCCCCAACCACAGGAGAGCTTTGGGGACTTTATTAGAACTTACACCGGCAACACGATGAAGCCGGAAGAAAAAATGCACGGAATGATGATGAGCATGAAAAAGCAAATCGTCTATAAAAGTGTAGCTCTTAGTTGGTGGCTATCTCCACCTTTACAGGCTTATCTCGATGGGCAGCTTTATTCGCAGAATAACTTGGCGGAGCGGAATTGCGTTCTTTCACTGCTGCAAGATGACCAACATGGCGGTACGCTGGCATGCCAAAAACGATGAGAAAGAGCATCTCCTTTCGCGAAGGCCGATGCCTGGAACGGACAGCGTTGTGCAGAATTCTTCGGCCAAAATCACACCCGCGCAGACCTGGATGCTGGTAAACCGCTGCCTTTCGAGCTTGCGCGGCGCACAAGCTTTATTGGGGGCTGTTCGGCAGAGCCCTTATCCCCGGGCAAGCAGTTGCTCATTGTCCCCTCCGGTCCGTTGACGCAATTGCCGTTCCAAGTGCTGCTAGCGCCGCACGCGGGCGGCGATAACACGTCGGCCGCTCGGCTTATCGGCGCTCGCGCGCTCACGATCCTGCCAGCCGTCTCCGCGCAGAAGACGCTACGACGAGTGGTGCATGCGGGTGCCACCGAAAAGCCAATGATCGGCTTCGGCAATCCGCTGCTCGAAGGCCGGCAGAACGATCCCAAATATGGAACCGACTTTAAGACGCTGGCAGCGCTGGCTCGTCAGAAGGAGCGCTGCCCGGACGCGCCAGCGCCAACGCCGATGCAGCGGCCAGCTTGTCTGCTCGGCTTGCGCGGCGTCTCGACGGTTGAAATACGCGGCCTCGCTAATATTGCGGTCCTGAAGGCGCAAGCGCAACTGCCAGAGACGGCGGACGAGTTGTGTGCGGTAGCGCGAGACCTCGAGGCAAATGTGAGCGAGAGGAGAATTTTGGCGCCTATCGGAAAATATTGATTGTTGGCTACATGCAGAGGATGACGCAGACAATAACCCTGCATGAAACGATAGTGAATCGGCGAACCGAGTGCACAAATCGCCTCGCCGAACCGGATTTTCCGGTTGCTGGCTTCAGCGGCAAGGCCGATGCGCGCCGGTCTGCATCGAGATAACGCCCCTCGGTTCGAACAGATTTCTCTGCTGAGCGGCGAGGAACCACTTTCCTATCAGCCAATTATCTAACGGCGATGGGCCGTTGCATCATATCCAGTGCGGCGAAGTTGATACCGCGTTCCTGCACGGCGGCTCTGAGAAAGGAGCTGACGATATGGAGACTGAGAAATCACAAACCGTCTGGGCGGCAACCTACGATCTTCTGCGGTCTTTGGGCTTGACTACGGTCTTTGGCAATCCTGGTTCTACCGAACAGCCATTCTTAAAGAACTTTCCTACTGATTTTCAATACATTCTGGGCCTGCAAGAGGCCTCAGTCGTTGCAATGGCGGATGGATTTGCTCAAGCCACGCGCAGTCCTGCGCTTGTGAGCCTGCACACATCGGCCGGTACCGGCAACGGCATGGGCAACATCATGACGGCCTTCCTCAACAAGACGCCGTTGATCATCACAGCCGGCCAGCAGACGCGCGAGATGATTTTGTGCGATCCTCTGCTGACGAACCGCGACGAAACGATGCTGCCGCGCCCCTATGTGAAGTGGGCCTATCAGCCGGCGCGAGCTCAGGATGTGCCAGGCGCCCTCATGCGTGCGTACGCCTTGGCGTTGCAGCCGCCTGCCGGTCCAGTGTACGTCTCAATCCCGCTGGATGACTTGGACAAGCCCGCGCTAGGCCCCTCGGCCGTTCGAACAGTGAGTACCCGCTTCGCGCCAGATGGGGATCGCGCCCGTGAATTTGCCAAGCGTATCTCCACGGCGAAAAGGCTGGCCCTTGTCTATGGCCAGGAGATCGACCGGAGTGGCGGTTGGGACGCTGGCGTTGCACTCGCCGAAAGGCTTAACGCGCCTGTGTTTCATGCCCCGAATACCGAACGCCCGTCCTTTCCGGAGACGCACCCGTTGTTTCAGGGCATGCTCCCGATTGCCATGGGGCCATTGAGTGAACGGCTCAAGGGCTTCGAGTTAGCGGTGGTGATCGGCGCACCCGTTTTCCGTTACTATCCATATGTTTCGGGGCCTGTGTTACCGCCGGGCTGCGAGCTGCTGCAGGTTACAAACGATCCCAGCGATGCCGGCAGTGCGCTGGTAGGAGACAGCCTGCTTGGTGATGCCAAGCTCACACTTGAGGCCTTGCTGGCGCTGGTCGAAGACGGCTCATCGCGCAACGCGCCACCACCTCTGCGCCTTCCGCGGACTCTTCCCTCGCCGCCCAACTCGCCACTGACCGCTAGTGAGGTTTACGCCGCGTTGAGCGAACTGAGGCCGGACAATGCCATCGTCGTCCAGGAGTCGCCCTCGAATGCGATGGATTTGGCGATGTGGTGGCCCACGATTCAGCCGGCTTCCTACTACACCTTTGCCAGCGGCGGGCTTGGTTGGAATGCACCGGCAGCTGTTGGCATCGCACTGGCGCAGAAAAAGCTGGGCACAGGCAGGCCGGTCATAGCCATGATCGGCGACGGATCCCTGCAGTACTCCGTGCAGTGCCTCGCCACCGCCGCGCAGCAAAAGCTCAAGGTGATCTATATCATTCCGTGCAACGGTGAATATGCAATTCTGAAGGAGTTCGCCGAGCTTGAGAACACTCCCAACGTACCTGGCCTCGATCTTCCCCCGTTGGACATTGTCTCCACAGCGAAGGGGTTCGGCTGCGCCGCAGTCGAGGCACCCACAAAGGAAGAGATAAAGCGGGCGTTCTCGAAGGCACTGGAAACGGACGGCCCCACGGTCATCGTGATCCCCGTCAAGCGCCAGCTGAGGCCGCTCGTTCCGCCCATCTCTGAGGCACACGGCGGCCAATAGCCATGGTGTCCGACGCATCGATGATTGGGGTTCCCTCTGGTATGGTGCGGGCGTGCAGTAGCTTTTAAGGCTTCAGCCAAGGCTTGCGCCGGCAAGCAAGCCCGATGCGATCCAGCCTTGCAAATAGCCGGCGGCGCGCGCCGCAGCCTGGTCCGGATCGTCGTGGGCGGCAGCCATTTCGCAGAGCACGCCGAAGCGGACGCCGCGTGCCGCCTCATTCCACAGCATGGCTTCCTCCTCTTGCAGCACCCGGAACTTCGGCACATCCTGGCGCCAGATCAAAATGCGGTGCTGCCCGCTCTTCTCCACCGCCGGCGGCTCGGCCTCGCGTTTCAGAGCGCTCCAGATGTCCGCGGCGTTTGTGACGAAGTCGAGCCATATCGCCGAAGTATGCGGCAGAAATCGCAAGGAAGACCAATCCTCCGGAGCAAAGGCGGAGAAACCCTCTATGCCGGTCGCGGCTTCGCAGGGAATCCATCGATATAGGCTTCCGCATCGAAACCGTGGTTCACGGCGGAAACGTAGACGTTGTTCACGTCGAGAAGCAGCCCGCAGCCGGTCCGGCGCGCAAGCCCGGTTAGAAATTCGGCTTCGCTCATCTCGTTCGATTCAAAGGAGACGTAGGTTGACGGGTTCTCGATCAGGATTTGCCGGCCGAGTGCCGTTTGCACCTCGTCCACATGCACCGACAAATGCGCAAGCGTTTCCTCTGTATAGGGAAGCGGCAGAAGATCGTTGAGGTAGGCGCCATCATGCGTAGACCAGGCAAGGTGCTCGGAAAAAAGCTCAGGCTCATAGCGATCGATAAGTATTTTGAGGCGGCTCAGATGATTCCGGTCGAGCCAGCCCGCGCCGCCAATCGAAAGCCCAACGCCGTGCACGGAAAGCGGATAACGTTTGCGCACCCGTTCGAGCTGGCGGTGCGGCATCCCGCCCGCGCCCATATAGTTCTCGGCATGAACCTCGAACCAGCCAACGTCCGGCGGACGTTCCATCATATCCTGCATGTGTGCCGGTTTGAACCCGATCCCGGCCCGCGCCGGGATCGAGGTGAGCGTGCGCTTTCCGGCTGGTTGCACGGCGAGCATGAGGCGTTCTCCCGTCAACCCTTCACCGGTTCGAGCGATCCGTTGCGCTTCGTGCCGTTCTTCAGCGTTACCGCGGTGGTAAGGCAAGTGCCTTTGGGCACGAACAGCCAAGCTCCGTTTTCGTAATTAGCCTTGGCCGTGCCGGCGCAGGAATTGTTCGCCGCCGACGCGCAATCGTTATGACCCGCGGTTGCAATTCCGTAGCACTTCTCCTTGGTGGCGCCGTCATCTGCCAGTGCGGGGACCGAGGCAAGCGCCAGGGCGGCGGTGAAGGCGCTGGCGAGGACCGCGTTGAAGTTCCGGTTGCTCATGCGTATTGACTCCATTTTGTACAAAGAGCCCACAAAGGCTCACATCGGGCATTACGCAAGCGAAGGCTTTTGCGTTACAGCGGTCACGGAGTAGTGAGCGGGGCGCCCGCCTGTAACAGACGGCAGTTTGCAACGTAATAAGGGTATGGAGCAGCAAGCGCGTGCGCAGCGACGAAGCCCAATGGGCCGATTGGATGCGGGCTGCCAATGCCGGCGAAAGCGGAGCCTACCGGCTTCTGCTTGAGGCATTGACGCCCTTCTTGCGCAAGCTTGCGCGCCAAGGATTTGCGAGAGCCGGTTCGAGCGGCAGCGAAGTGGAAGACGTGGTGCAGGAAACTCTGCTGGCCATTCATTTGAAACGTCAGACCTGGGATGCGGACCAGCCGGTCACCCCTTGGGTGCGGGCCATCGCGCGCAACAAGCTGATCGACAATTTGCGGCGGCGGGGAAATCGCACGGAGCTGCCCATCGAAGACTTTATCGAGGTTCTGCCGGCCGGCGCCGCCGCGGAGGAACTATCGCCGCGCGAGACCGAGCGGCTTTTGTCCATACTCGGCGGCCGGCAGCGGGAGATTGTGCAAGCCATATGCGTTGAAGGCGCAAGCATTCAGGAGGCCTCGGCGAGGTTTGGCATTTCCGAAGGCGCAACGCGGGTTGCCTTGCACAGGGGCCTCGGCGCCTTGGCGGCGGCCTATAGGAGCGGTGAGCAATGAGAACGGGCGATCTGATCCACGCGTTGACCCAAGACCACGCGGCGCGCCCGCAGCCGGTTCCGCTTCGCCGGACCTTTTTCACCGCCATGGCGGCGGGGTTTGGTGTTGCCGTCGCTGCTTTCGCGCTGACACTCGGAGTCCGTCCCGACGTGGCTACCGCGGTCGATGGCTGGCGCTTTGACTTCAAGTTTGTGATGACGATCACCTTGGCCGTGACATCCGCAAGACTCGTTTGGCGACTTGCCCGGCCGGCCGTTGATGCCCGCTCCGCGGAGCTTGCCTTGCTCATCGGTCCGCTGTTGCTGGCGGGTGCGGTCTTCTACGAGCTTTGGGCCGTTCCGCAAAACGGCTGGCTTCCGCGCGCCATCGGCGAAAATTCCCTAATGTGCGTTGTGAGCATTTCGTTTCTATCGCTTGCGCCGCTTGCCGCTGCCCTTTATGCGCTTCGCCGCGGCGCTCCTCTGCAGCCCGGTTTGGCAGGTGCCGCGGCGGGACTGCTCGCGAGCGCGCTGGCTGCCACCCTTTACGCCATGCACTGCCCGGACGACTCGCCCTTGTTCGGCGCCATTTGGTACACAGCCGCAATGGGCCTTGTGACGCTCGCGGGGATGATCGCGGGCCGGCGTTGGTTGCGCTGGTAATACGTAAATTGACTGTCTTAGACCTAACCGGAGGAAACAAGATGAGTAACTTAAAACGCGCTATTTTCCCGCTCGCCTTCGCTGCATGCCTGATCGCCAGCTTAGCCACGGCCGGCGGGCGGGTTCCCTTCACGCAAGCCGGGTTCGAAGCGGCGCAGAAGGCCGGCGCGCCCATCCTCGTCGACATCACCGCGCCCTGGTGCCCAACCTGCAAGGCGCAAGCGCCGATACTGAGCGAGCTTATCGCCGAGCCAAGGTTCAAGGGCCTGCAAGTGTTCTCCGTCGATTTCGACAACCAGAAGGACGCACTGCGGATGTTCAACGCGCAAAGGCAGAGCACGCTGATCGTGTTCAAAGGTCAGGCCGAGGCTGGCCGTTCTGTTGGCGACACGAACAAGGCCTCGATCGAAGCTCTCCTAGCCAAGAGCCTGTGATCCCATGAGCGCTGCGACCCTCGGTTTGTCCTTCGCCGCTGGAGCGTTATCGACGCTCTCGCCCTGCGTTCTGCCGCTGCTGCCGGTCGTGCTTGCCTCCGCAGCATCCGAGCACCGGCTGGCACCGGTTGCGCTTGCGGCAGGCCTGGCGCTTTCCTTCACTGCGATTGGGCTATTCGTCGCCACCTTGGGATTTGCCATCGGGCTTGACGCCGATGTGTTCAGAAATATCGCGGCCATTCTTCTCGCCGGCATGGGTTTCGTGCTAGCCGTGCCAAGCTTATCGGAAAAATTCTCTGTCGCTGCAAGCCCCTTCGGAAGCTGGGCCGCAAACCGCTTCGGCGCTTCCCCGGCCACCGGAATTTCCGGGCAGTTCAGCGCCGGGCTTTTGCTCGGCGCCGTCTGGAGCCCATGCGCCGGGCCAACGCTTGGCGCCGCATCGGTGCTGGCTAGTGAAGGACAGCATCTCGGTGAGGTTGCACTCGTGATGATCCTTTTCGGCGCCGGCGCTGCCTTGCCGCTCTTGACGCTGGGTATGCTGTCGCGCGAGGCGGCTCTGAAATTTCGGGGGAAATTAATGACTGCCGGGCGCGGCTTGCGGCTCGCCATGGGCGCGGCTCTCATCGTGCTGGGCGGCGCGATCCTTACGGGCTACGACAAGCTGGCAGAAACTTGGCTTCTCGGCAACTCGCCGGAATGGCTGACAAAACTGACGACTTCGATCTGAGGTGTTTAGCTCTCCTCAATAAAGTAGCCATCGATATCGAGGGAGCGGCTATCGTGAGCCTCGCCGCCGGTCAGATGAAAGCCGATGGGAAGCCCGTCGTTATCTGTTTTTAAATGGATTTTTGTCGAGAAGGCGCCCGCTAAGTTTACTGACGGGAGACTGACGGTGGCCAAGAAAGAAAAACAGGAACTCGCGGACGCGCACATTCGCGGCATCGCCGCCCCTGCCAAGGGTTACAAGCGTGAATGGGATGCGAAGCAAAAAGGCTTATACAACCGGA
>JBKQIH010000017.1:0-3401 GCA_052148445.1 Rhodomicrobium sp. | reverse complement strand
TGGCGGAGCAGCGCGTACGCCGAACCCTGATAATTCGGCGTCCCATATGAAGACAGCTATCCCCGTCACCCTGGCTTCTGTCTTCGCTTGGTCAACCGCACTCTTTGTTATCTTGCGCCGTGCCATTTCGATATCCCCGAATTTCTCTTTATGTCATGACATGACAATGACGGTCATTACAATACCAGAAAATTAACGATATCGCGTGCTATCAGACAAGGAGTAAAGTTAGAGGTAATACCGTCGTCTAGACATCTCTGGGCATCGTATGATATCTCGTAGCATCAGCTTCCCAAGCTGAGGGTCGCGAGTTCGAACCTCGTCGCCCGCTCCAATAAAATCCAAGACTTAAGCCGTGATCGGCGGACCTGCGAGTAGGAAATATGCGGATTTGTCAGGAATTTGTAAGAAAATCGCCGATAAAGCAGCCCCGAAATCCTCTACTTCGCGCCCCCTGCCGTGCGTAACCGAAAGTTAGGTAACAACCCATATCTGTTGCTTAATCGCCCATATACGCCGGATTCTCAGGTCGCTATGCGTAACAGCAATCGGTAACACCGTTCAGAGCAACGATTTCCGTTGAAGGCGACAAATAGAAGAAGCTTACGCCTTCCTTCACCGCTGCGTCTTGAGCTTCTTGTAGGCTCCATTCGCGCATCCGCTCGCCTGCAATAGGAGCCGTATCAATAATCATGACTACGGGGTGCATATCACCGCACTTACACTTATGACGAACTTCAAGGCGATGCGCAGCGAGTTTCTCAATATCCCAGACTATCTCCGCACGGTTTAGCCTTCCTTCGCGCCGTTCCGATGCCTTCACTTCTACGGCTAGCAGCATGTGGCACAATGTTTCCTCACGGTTGCGCCGCCGCCAGTCCGCATTAATACCGGGCGAAAAAATCACTAGATCAGGAATAGGCTCGAAGCCTCCCCTAAACCCCTCCTGCTTCTTTAGGTCCAGAGCCTGAAATAGCGGTGAGACGGGATCGGTGATCCATTGCTTTACGTTCATGCCTAGCTGAGTTAGGGGAACACCCTGAATCCTAAGGCAATGGTATAAAATGGCTTGGTAATGAAGCTCCCCGCCAAGAACAGCGCGACACTCATCCTTAATCACCGGCCACGCCTGTTTCAGAACGCTGAGAGCATCCGCAATTGTTTCTATCATTATTTTCCACGGCGGTTGTACCGAGGCTAGATATGTCCCTCGGCCGCTTGCAAAACGTTGCAGGCTTCCAATGCTATGCTTAAGCCTGATTCGGTCGGCCTTTTCCACTTCGGCGAACGGGAGGGAAGGAGTGTCCTAAGTTTTTAATCGCGACGCTGGCGCGAACTTGGGGAGCGGTCCCCGCACCCACTGCCCTTGAATGAGTCAGCTAGGTATTCAGAAATCGAGTGCTAAAATCAAGGCTCAGCAAGGGGGCAAGCAGCGAAGGCGCTCGCTGAGCGCGGCATTGCCGTTATCTTCTATACCGGCAGCGCGGACGCGGAGGCGCTTAGGGTGGACTGGCCCAAACCCCCGTGCTGTCCAAGCCGATTTCAGCCGGGCTCTTGATTGAGGCCATGAGCGCTGCCTGCCGAGGCACGGCTAAGATTGAGCCGGACAAAGCCGGGCAGGTTGTAAGCATATAGGACGAAGGGCTCGCTACTCCTGGTTTTCAATGAGCCTCAGGCGGCGCGGAAACGAATCCGGCGATCCCATCGATAACGCCAGGCGCCAAAGGAAGGCTGGGATCGGCATAGGCCGCCATGTTTGCCGCCCGGTTGGGCGAGGTCACTGTCTTCAATACGTGATTGGTATCTGGCAGCAGCACGAGCTTCGCATCTGGCGCCGCCTGTTTCAAGCGTTCGGCGTCCGCTACACCGACCTGAATGTCCCGCTCGCCCTGCATGATGAGCACGGGCTTTTTCCAGTCCGCAATGAGCCGCGCCGGATCGAGCGCAAACGTGCCGATGAGAAACCCCTGTATTTTCGGGCTGAACAGCCGCTGCAGCGCGGGATGCATGGCGGACACATCCACATGGCGTCCCGCTTCGAGCGCGCCGATCGCCGCGAGCGCTTGGGGCAGGACCGGCGCGTTGGCAGGGTTAGCCTGTAACTGCGCTCGCAGCACTTCACCGAGCGGCCGGCCTGCGGTAGCGATCAGGACCAGCCCGCAGATATCGCCAGCGCTCCGGCTGGAGGCGAGCGCAACGAGGCCGCCTTCACTATGGCCGAGAAGCCAGACGCAGGATGCACCGGTTTTGGCACGGATTACTTTCACCCAGGCGTTAACGTCGGCCGCATAATCGTCAATGGTGACCGCGTTTGCATCGGCGATAGCTCCTGCGCTGCCGAACATGCCGCGTTTGTCGATGCGCACCGTGGCGATGCCCCTCGCGGCGAGCCCTTCGGCCAGAAGCTTGTAGGGCGAAGCCTTTATACCGAGCGGGCTGTTGCCATCGCGGTTTGTGGGGCCTGAACCGGGGATAATCAGCATAACCGCGCCTTTCGGGCTTTCAGGTGCCAGCATGGTCCCCTTTAGCGCACCGGCGGGACCGGCCGCTTCCAGTCCGGTTTCAACAGCCGCCGGCGCGGCGCCGGCCGAGGTTCCATAGAGAAGTGCTACAACCGGGAACAAATGAATCAGTGCGTTCCGCATACCTGCCTCCTTAAGCAGCGCCCGCCCAAGTGTAGATCTTCGTCGTCCGAAGCATGCGGAACGTTCAACGGCATTTACAAAATGGCAACTTCTGTCCTCTTTCCCAGGCGGCCCTATTTCAGGGGCCTCGGGAATTTAGGCGCTAGCCGCCACTCGCGCGCAGCCGCCTCATGGGTTCGAGGCCGCCGCGGTTCCATTGCCCATCGTTGGAGCTTCCGCCGCGCCGTCCCGTGCGGTAGCGATCTTCCGCTAGCACGCGTGATTCCCGGGATGGTATGCTGAGACAGCCTATTTGAGCGAGGCTTTCCCGGCGGGCCCGATCCATACGGTCATCCCTGGCTCCAGCTCTGTATTCGGTTCGATGGGATCGGCGCGGACAAAAAAGCTGTTCAGGTCATGATCCCCAACGGCGCGAGCCGCACGCCAGGTGGCAAATTCCCCCAGCGGGCGCAATTCGGTCACCCGCGCTTCGATTGTGTTGCCCTTCGCCGTCAATAATCGCACGGCGGAGCCTATTGCAATCGGCCGCAAGCGATCTTCCCGGATGGTGAATGTGAACCACCGCTGTTTCCCAGCGTTGAGGGTCATAACGGACTGGCCTGGTGAAATCACCTCTCCTGGCGAGGCTACCACTTGACCTATGACACCGTCGACGGGAGCGGCGAGCGTGGTTTTGGCGAGCTTCGCTTCGAGATCCGCGGTAGCTGCCTCCGCCAATACCACGTTCGCTTCGGCGCTCGCCCGCTCCTCTTTCGT
>JBKQIH010000016.1:0-4919 GCA_052148445.1 Rhodomicrobium sp. | reverse complement strand
CGGGGCTATGCAGTTGACTCCCGTGCCTACTAGATATAGTGGTTTTCGGTATGAAGCGTTATCCTGCCGACATGACCGATTTCATGGACATGTTTCCGACAGAAGACGCCTGCTTGGAGTATCTGAGCATCGTGCGCTGGCCTGACGGCTATGCTTGCCTGCGCTGCGGAAGCAAAAATTACTGGAAGAAGGCGCGGGGGCTTTTGCATGCCGCAACTGTGGCTATGAAGCATCCGTGACCACCGGGACGCTCTTCCACGGCACACATAAGCCGCTTCGGTTTTGGTTTGAAGCCATATGGTATGTGGTCAATCAAAAGAACGGGGTCAGCGCCTTGGGGCTACAAAAGGCCATGGGCTTTGGCAGTTATCACACCGCATGGGAATGGTTGCATAAATTGCGGCGGGCTATGGTGCGTCCCGGCAGGGACAAACTTTCTGGCCTTGTTGAAGTGGACGAGACTTTTATAGGCGGCGTTCATACGGGCAAGCGTGGCCGGGGAGCCGAAGGCAAGTCATTGGTTTTTATAGCGGCAGAAGAAGCTGAGGGCGGCATTGGACGCATTCGGCTGCCGGTGATCGAAGATGCTGCTGGAGAAACCTTGGCCAAAGCCGTTCAGGAGACCATTGCCCCCGGCAGTCAGGTTCGTTCCGACGGGCACGGCGGCTATAATGTGTTGCCGCATTATGGCTACATCCATATTCCTGTCATTCACAAAGATGCCATATCGGGGGATGCCACGCCATTGGCTCATCGGGTCGCAGCTCTTTTGAAACGTTGGTGGCTCGGAACGCATCAAGGCGCGATCAGTCACGAACATCTGGCCTATTATCTCGACGAGTTCACCTTTCGGTTCAATCGACGGACATCGCGCTCACGCGGCAAGTTGTTTTATAGGCTGATCGAAGGCGCGTTGCAGATCGACCCGGTGCCTGCTTCCATTCTTAAACACAACATCTTGTAGGCGGGGGAGCCATCTGCATAGCCCCGAATAGAAATATATTTAACGGACTTTTTCGATGCGGCTTTCTTACGCAAAATCGCGAAAAATTGCGCGTTTTGAGTCCGAAGCGTAGTAAATAGCCGCCGCGTTTACCGTTCCGGCATTAAACATCTCGTGGCGCTACGAAAATAAGCCAGGCTTTACAACAGCCAGCCCTTCGGCGCTTCAGGTGGTATTCACACGGCCTCGGCCGAAACCGGAAGTTTATTAATTAGAACCAATCGCCTGATACTACAAGGTGAAGCGGTACTTCGGCATCCAAGCTTCAAACGTATGCTGATCTGCTTACGCTTGCGTCGGTTTCGGCTCCTGAGGGGGGAACGTCTCCAGCTCTTTGCGAAGATAGAGATTGAACTGGACGAAAGGGAGCGAGTTCGGTAACATCTTTGTAAGTGATGGATTTCTATTTCTCTAATTCGGAGAAAATCATGGAATCTTCAATGCGTTTTTCAATTGCGGCGGTTGTTCAAAGCGTCCTCTACCTAATCGGCCTTATTCTTAGCCTCAACACCGCATGCGGGCAACCAGCCGGCGAATACGCCGACAAAAGACGGAAAGTTGCCCTTACAATTGGCGTCGCCCGCTATGATAGGGCGAGACTCCTGCTTAATCCCTTGCGCGACGTCACCGCCGTGTCCGACCGGCTAAAAGATATCGGCTTCGACGTCGTCAAATTCGAAAACTCTACCTGGAAAGGGGCAGACCGCGCAATTCAAGAATTCATGGCGCGCGCAAAGGGCTCCGACATCGCGCTTGTGTACTACTCCGGCCACGGCCTCCAGCTTAATGGAGAAAATTACATCGTTCCCTCAGATTTCGATCCTAGGAAGAGGGACATCACCGGCCAGCTTATATCGGTGTCGCATGTGCTCGATGGCTTGGACGCTGTGGCAAAAGTCAAGATCATTTTGCTTGATGCATGCCGCGAAAACCCGTTTTCGTCTGCTGTTGCAAAGGCGCGAGGGATCAAAGCCGCAAAGGGGCTTGCGCCAATTAAGGTCGAGGCTCCGTCCGATCAAGATAAGAGTGATGCCTATGGCTTAATCGTGGGCTACGCCACTCAGCCTAACGACACCGCTGACGACGGCGATGGCTCGCTAAGCCCCTATGCTGCGGGCTTGCTACAAGCCACTGTCTCTCCGGATGAGGATTTCAACCAAAGCCTCGTGAAGGCAGCGCGTGTCGTTGTAGCCCAGACTAACGGCGCCCAGCGCCCGGAGCACCGGGTCGCGCTAACCCAACCTCTTTATCTTGTGGCCAGGCAAAAGCCGCTGGACTGCGACATCTTGGCGGCGGAGACCGACAACAATGTCTCAGTAAAGGGTGTCGAATTCGACAAAATCGACACAGCCACGGCGATTTCAGCCTGCCAGGCCGACCTCGCCCGCCAGCCGGACAATCCCCGCCTCATTCATAACCTGGCTCGCTCCCTCGATAAGGCCGGTAAAAAAGCGGAAGCCATACCGCTTTACCGCCGCTCAGCTGAAATCGGCTACGACTGGTCGCAAAACAACTTGGCGGTGATGTATCTAAATGGCGAGGGTGCGGAGCCAGACTTCAGAGAGGCGATGTTCTGGATGCGCAAGGCTTATGCCCAGGGAAACCGGCAGGCCGCGATCAACTACGCCGATACCGACATGTCCGTGCTGCTATCCGATAGCAAGGAGCGCACGGCAGCTCTCCAGCAGGCGCTCAAACGCTTCAATTATCTAAGCGGGAAGCCGAGCGGCTCTGTCGATGACGCTACCAGGCAGGCCCTTCTGTCCTTCAAGGCGAGCAAAGGCATTCGGGGCAATGGCATTACTTTCCAAGTCATGGACGCACTTGGCATTACGGATGCCGTTCTCCGGCCTGCTCAAAACTAAGATAAACAACAGTCTTGGTGAAGCATTAGAGGTTCTAAATGATTAGGTTAAGGATCTTTCTATTACTCCTAGCCGGCCTAAATTTCTCGGCCTTCGACTGCGCCGCTGAGACTTACCGCGTGAATGATGACGTTCCAGAAGGCATACTGAACATGCGCGACGGGCCTGGCGTTGGCCACAAGGTGATCGTGCCCATTCACGCCGGCGCTAGCGGCCTGCGCTTGGGCGCTTGCCGTTCGCCCGACGACAAAACGAGCCGCTTCAAGTGGTGCCGCGTTGCCTGGGGCGGCTACTCCGGATGGGTATCGAGCTGCTGCATTACAAAGTCGATTGAGGCGGTTAGAGGTGGCTCGAGTGCAACACAGTATCCGTTGGTGTTTACTTCAGTATTATCCATGAAACAATTCGGTATTGCTCTTGATATGAAAGTAGATAAATCCATCCACTTCAACAATAGATGTTACTACTACGGCGATGGAGGATGGGATATATCTGTAAGTGACGAGTTCTTGCAATATTACAAAGAGAGAGGCTTTTCGCGCCGTAGCCTTTGTCTCGCACTCGTGAGCGGGATCACATTTAATCCGGAGACTGGCGCCAGGCTTGCAACGTACGTGCTTGTTAATGACATGGCCGCGCTTCGAGCTAATCGACAGGATGTGGATACTGTCTCGGATGAACTGCCACTATCGATCCCAGACTGCTTCAAACGAGCCCTGCCTTACTCCGACTGCGAATGGAATTTCGATCCCCTGTCGGGACAGAGGCTTCGGGCTGGCTCACGCGAAAAATTTAGGAGAAAGGGACAGCGTTTAGAGGAGATGCTGGCGGCCCAGCCGGATAAGGCCGCCAAATTGGCTGACAAAAACGACCTAGGAGAGCCGACAGGCGGGGTAGATCATGAGACAGGCGAATTCAACGGTACGGGAGATTCAGAGCTTATCAAGGGTTCCCTTGCTCCAGCAGGGTATCACTTAGATACCGAGCACAAAGTCATCGATGGCCAGCCTACGGAAGTGTTGGGTATTGCTTCGGTTTTCGATTACTCCGATGAGTTTCCAAAGGGTTACGGTTACGCTCTCTATGCCAACGGTGCAGCCGCTCCCGCCGTTTCACCGGATGTTGCAAAAGCAGCGAGGGACGGCTTGAGGCGCCGGTCTCAGGTCAATGTGGCGTTCATGCGGAGTTATTTAAGTGAAGGGAGTCGCCGTTAAGATGCAGAACGCACCTAAGCCATTGGCGCAATAAATCAGCCGACGGCCTTGGGCACGTCGCGCGCGCGTGCCTCCGAAACGAGCTTCCACATAGCAAGAAAAGCATCGTTGCCATTAACGACCAAAACCGAGATCAGCCACAAGGTTTAGACTGCTGACCCGAGCTTCAAGGTGGACAAGATAGACGCCTTTTATAGTGGCGGCTTAAAATCGGGGCAGAGGCGTCCGATTTTGAAGGTGTTGCCGGATTTCTCGAATATCCGCTCCCGACCCCACAACACCAATTCTCATGTGCAGGTATGGACCATGCGAGCCGCACGTCCTTCGATTCGGTTGTGCGGGGTTCGCTTAGCCCGGATTGCGCGCGGGGATTTGTCTTTTTGCACCTTTGCCGCCAAGGATCTGTTGAAAACAATAGATGCGCTCCTTGCCCGGAGAGCGGGCACGCGCCAATGAGCGTTACACTGCGCGCAAAGGATTCGCACCATGACGTACCGGCAATCGATGGAACGGCCCGGCGAGCGCACGCCCGGCGCGCTGACGATGCGTTTCTTCATCGAGACCGCCGCCGCCGCGCATCCGCACGCCGATCCCTTCGACCAGCCCGCCGTCGAACTCGGCAAGCAGCTCACGCGCCAATATCTCGCAGGGTAATCCGTGCCGATCCGCCAGCTGAGCCCCGCCGAAATCAACCGGATCGCCGCCGGCGTGGTGATCGAACGGCCAGCGAGCGCGATCAAGGAACTGGTCGAGAACGCAATCGACGCAGGCGCCTCGTCCATCGAAATCGTCGCGCAAAATGGCGGGCTGTCGTTCCTGCGCGTCACCGACAATGGC
>JBKQIH010000015.1:0-68065 GCA_052148445.1 Rhodomicrobium sp. | reverse complement strand
TCCTCCTTGCCGGCGGGTTTGCCCTCGCCGCGCGCATCGTCCGCCGCCAGCCGGAAACGGCCAAGGCCGCGCCGCCCCTCACGCCCGAAGAGCAAAAAGAGCTGCAGTCGCTGCTGACGCCACCGGGGACAGCAAGCTCCTAATTGCCGGAAACCGTCCACTCTTCCGTCATCGCGAGGCGGCTCTTGCCGCCGCGGCGATCCAGAGCTGCGCCAGTGCCTCGCCCTCGTTCGCCAGAATCGGCGCAAAAAATTTCAAATTCGGGGCCTTATTGATACGGATCAAACCTTAGCGCCGCCAATTGCACTATTACGCATATTCGAATATGGCAAAATGAGCGTGCGGCGATGGTCTTCGTCCTTGGTATAGGCAACCGGCTACTCAGCGACGATGGCGCAGGTCCAGCCGTAATCGACATGCTAGAGAGCGATCCAGCGAGGCCTAAGCACGTCACCTACCGGGATGGCGGGACCATAGGGCTCGCATTGCTTCCTGAAATCGAAGATTCATCGGCGTTCATCGCGGTCGACGCCGCCGAACTTGGCGCCCCTCCGGGCACAGTCTTGGTGTTCGAAGCCGAGGCCATGGACGCGCAGCTCAGCGGGCGCAAGCGCACGGTCCATGAGGTCGCGCTTTCCGATATGCTCGGCGCCGCGGCCTTGGCCGGCACCTTGCCCGCGCGCCGCGCCCTGGTCGCGATTCAGCCCGAAACCGTCGGATGGGGCATGAGCCCATCGCCCGCCGTGGCCGCCGCGATCCCCCAAGCGTGCGCGGCCATTTCTGGGCTTGTGGAGAAATGGGCGGCGCAATCATGACAACGATTATTGCCCAGAACCTCAAATCGGACTTCGCCGAGGCGGTACTGCGCGAAATCCCTGCCCTCATGCAGCGGCTGCTTGAGACGGGCGAGTCCGGGACTATCGATTTGCGCAGCCTGCCGATGTCCGATTGGGACCGGCAGGAGCTTGCCCGGCGGCTGGGCGAAGGCGAGGTCAAGGCTTTCGTGAATGTGGGGGGCACCTCGACGGTGTCCGAAACGCAATTCGCAGGCGTGTGGTGGGTCCGGCACGAAGGTGCGGACGGCCGCATTGCCGCGGAGCAGGTGGTTGTCGCGCGCGCGCCGGAATTCTTGCTCGCGCATCCAGCGGACATCGGCGCCGCTCAAATCCGTTTGAGCGAACTCCTTAGCCGATCCGCAGAGGCACAAAATGGGGAGGCCGGGCATGGCTGACACTCGATCGTTAGGCGATCTTCTGGTTGAGCGGGGCGTCTCACGCCGCGCTTTCCTGAAATATTCGTCTTATTTGGCAACTCTAATGGCGCTGCCGCCGGGGGCCGCTAGCGCAATGGCGGAGGGGCTTGCCAAGGCGCGGCGGCAAGCCGTGATCTGGCTTTCCTTCCAGGAATGCACGGGTTGCACCGAGTCGCTGACGCGCGCCTTCAGCCCCACGCTCGAAGATCTCATCTTCAATTTCATTTCGCTCGACTACCATCACACCTTGATGGCCGTGTCCGGCGAGGCCGCCGAGAACGCCCGGCTGCAATCGATGGCCGAGAACAAGGGGAAATACATCGTCATGGTCGACGGCTCCGTGCCGTTGAAAGACGATGGCATTTATTCCACGATTGCGGGCCGCACAAACCTCGAAACGCTACGCGAGACCGTTAAGGACGCCTTCGCGGTGATCTCGGTCGGCACCTGCGCCGCTTTCGGCGGCCTGCCGAACGCCAATCCCAACCCGACGGGCGCAGTTGCGATCAAAGACATCGTGAAGGACAAGCCGGTTATCAATCTTCCCGGCTGCCCGCCGATCCCAGACGTTATGACGGGAACGGTCGCGCATGTTCTGGCCTTCGGCAAGCTGCCCGAGCTCGACGATCTGAACCGGCCCAAGGCCTTCTTCGGCGAGACGATCCACGACCGCTGCTACCGCCGGCCGTTTTACAATCGCGGGCTCTTCGCGAAGGGCTTCGACGACGAGGGCGCACGCAAAGGCTGGTGCCTCTACGGGGTGGGTTGCAAGGGACCCGTCACCTACAATTCCTGCGCAACCCTCAAATGGAACGGCGGCGTGTCCTTCCCGATCCAATCCGGCCATGGCTGCCTCGGCTGCTCCGAGCCAAACTTCTGGGATATGGGCGGGATTTACCGTCCGCTGCCCACGCCGCTTGCCAGCCTGCAACCCACAATCGCCGAGGCCGCTGGTGCAGGCGTGGTTCTGGGCGGCGCGGCGGCATTGCTCGCCCGCTCAAGTCAAAATGCCTATAAATCCGAAACCAAGAAGTCAGAGGAGGCTTAAGCCATGGACCTTCTTGAGTTTGCCCGCGGCACAGCGCTCCAGGTATCGCTCGCGGTCTTCGTATTCGGCGTGATCTGGCGGCTGCTCGGGCTGCTACTGCTTCCCTGGCGGCGGGACCATTCCCTCGCGCGCGAGTGGGCTCCGCCGAGGATCGTGGCCGCGATCCAAGGCAACATACGCAAGCTATGGCCGCACAAGACGTTCGTGAAAGCGTCGCTGTTCCAATTTGTCAACGGTTACATATTCCACATCGGCCTCGCCATCGTGGTCTTTCTGTTCGCGCCGCATATCCTCTTTATCAAGAGCCTTTTCGGCGTGACATGGCCCGCACTTCCGTCGAACCTCATCTATGCGGTTGGCGCAGTCACGGTCTTCTCGCTTATCGCAGGTCTGGTGCATCGCCTGACAAACCCGGTGCTGAAGCTCATCTCACGCATCGACGATTACATCAGCTGGTTTGTCACGCTGCTGCCGGTGGCGACCGGTCTTCTCGCCATCATCCAGGTTGGTGCGCGTTACGAAACGCTTCTTGCACTTCACATTCTGAGCGTCTGCTTGCTTTTCATCTGGTTCCCATTCGGCAAGCTGATGCACGCCTTCACCTTCTTCTTGTCTCGCGGGGCAACGGGCATTCGCTTTAAACATAGGGGAGCACAAATATGACCGCGCGCGTAACAGCATCGGGCGCGCCCTATGAAGTACAGGGCAATATGTCCGAGAAGGACCGCCTCAACCATGGCATGCGCACGTTTGTAAGCGAATTTGGCGCAACAGCAGCGATCCAGATGGAATCCTGCGTTCGCTGCGGAATGTGCGCCCAAGCGTGCCACTTCTACATCCAAACGCAAGACCCTCGATACACGCCGATCCACAAGATCCGGCCCTTCGAGCAGGCCTACCACCGGCATTTCGGCCCATTCGCGCCGATCTACCGGCTGTTCGGTATCGCGCCCAGCGTGACCGTCGAAGAGCTGGAGGAATGGCAGCGGCTTATCTACGACGCTTGCAACATGTGCGGGCGCTGCACGATGGCTTGCCCCATGGGAATCGATATCGCCGAGCTGGTGAAGGAAGCCCGGCACGGCATGTACAAGGCCGGGCTCGTTCCGGACAGGCTTGAGCTCATGGACCGCACCGCGAAAAAGTGGGGCAGCCCGGCGACTCCGGCGGAGGACTTCCCGGACATCGTCAACGAAATCGCCGAGCAGTATGGCGTCAAGATCAACGTCGATCTGCCGAAGGCCGACTACCTGTTCACGGTCGCCCCGGCGGAACTCACCGAGCACACGAAGGCGCTTGCCGATGCCGCCAAGATCCTGAACGCTTTAGGTGTAAGCTGGACGGTGCACTCAAAAGGGTTCGAGGCCACGAATATCGGCTTCATCAATGGCGACATCGACCTGCAAGAAACGCTGACGCGTGCTCTCATCGATACCGCGATCGAGATCGGGGCTCACACGTTGATCCTGCCGGAATGCGGCCACGCTTACGGCGCCGCCCGTTGGGAGTCCGCACGCTGGTATGGCAAGCAGCCGCCCGTGCGGGTGGCACATATAATGGAGTTCCTGGACGAGTCCATTGCGAGCGGAAAGCTCAAGGTGAAAAAGATCGGCTCCACGGCATCGTTCCACGATCCGTGCCAGCTCATCCGCAGAGGCGGGCTGACGGAACAGCCTCGTAACGTGCTGCGCGCGCTAGGACTTGAGATCAAGGAATTGGCCGATCACGGTCCGCTTGCCTTTTGCTGCGGCGGTGGGGGCGGTGTGGTTTCGAATACCCGCGCCGATCCCCTGCGTTACCGGGCATTCGAAATCAAGAAGCGCCAGGTCGAAGACGCGGGCGCCGAGCATTTTGTCACCGGTTGCGGCCAGTGCCTCATCACACTCAGATCGGGCGCCAAGCACTTCAAATGGGACAAGAAAACCGAAAGCCTGCTCGAACTCGTGGCTGATAATCTGGAGGGTGAATAATGTCGAACCGTGTCGTAGTCGACCCCATCACCCGTATTGAGGGTCACCTGCGCATTGAGGCTGAAACCGATGCCTCGGGCGCGATCTCAAGCGCATATAGCTCAGGCACCATGGTGCGCGGGCTGGAAATCATTCTTCGGGGACGCGATCCCCGGGAGGCCTGGGCGTTCGCGCAGCGCATTTGCGGGGTGTGCACGCTTGTGCACGGCATCGCATCGGTGCGCTCCGTCGAAAACGCGCTGAACTACGAAATCCCCGCCAACGCGAACCTCATCCGCAATCTCATGATCGGCGCGCAATATGTGCATGACCATGTGATGCATTTCTATCACCTGCACGCGCTTGACTGGGTGGATGTCGTCTCCGCGCTGAAGGCCGACCCGAAGGCGACCTCGGCGCTTGCCCAATCGATTTCGTCCTACGCGAAATCGAGCCCCGGCTATTTCGCGGACACCCAGAAGAAGCTGAAGACCTTTGTCGAGTCGGGCCAACTCGGCATTTTCGCCAACGGCTTTTGGGGGCATCCGGAATATAAGCTCCCGCCCGAGGCAAACCTCATGGCGGTGGCCCATTATCTCGAAGCGCTGACTTGGCAGCGCAACGTCGCGAAGCTACACGCCATATTTGGCGGCAAGAACCCGCACCCGAACTTCCTAGTGGGCGGCGCTCCAAGCCCCATCAGCGCAGATCCCGCCGTCACGGGCGCCGATTCCGCGGCCACAGGGCTAAGCATTGTCGGCCTCCAAGAAGTGCGTAACATCATCCAGTCGATGCAAGCGTTCGTGGATGAGGTCTATATCCCCGATACACTTGCCATCGCGGGCTTCTATAAGGATTGGTTTGCACGCGGCGAAGGCGTCGGCAATTTCATGTGCTTCGGCGACCTGCCAACGCCGGGCGCGGACGGCAAGCTCCACTCGTTCCTGCCGGCGGGCGTGATCTTGAACCGCGATCTCTCCAAAATCGAGCCCGTCGATTTGAACGATCCCGCCCAAGTTCAAGAGTTTGTCGCCCATTCCTGGTACGACTACTCAGGCGGCAAGAACGCGGGGCTGCATCCCTATGCCGGCGAGACGGCGCTCAATTACACCGGACCCAAACCGCCTTACGAGCAGCTCAACGTGGAGGAAAGCTACTCCTGGCTTAAGGCTCCACGCTGGCGCGGCAACGTGGTGGAGGTAGGCCCGCTTGCCCGCGTGCTGATGCTTTATGCCAATGGGCACGAGCAGACCAAGGAATTGGCCGCGTTCGCGCTTAAGAAGCTCGATCTACCGCTCACGGCGATGTTCTCCACGCTCGGGCGGACAGCGGCGCGCACGCTCGAGACCAAGATCATGGCGGATCAGATGCAGAATTGGCTCGATGCGCTGATCGCCAACATCAAGGCCGGCAATCTCGCGGTGCACAATCCGAGACTCTGGGAGCCATCCACGTGGCCGAGCGAGGCGAAGGGTGTCGGCTTCATGGAAGCCCCGCGCGGCGCGCTCGCCCATTGGATCGTCATAAAGGACGGCAAGATCGCGAACTATCAGGCGGTTGTGCCCAGCACCTGGAACGCCGGTCCGAGGGATGCTGCCGGCAAGCCAGGCCCATACGAGGCCGCACTCATGGACCGTCACAGCCTCCACGATGCGAAGCAGCCGCTGGAAATCCAGCGCACAATCCACAGTTTCGATCCGTGCATAGCCTGCGCTGTGCATGTGCTCGATCCGAATGGCGAGGAGCTATCGAGCATCAAAGTAACTTGACCGGAGCTTCTTCCCCGGCGATTTGTTTGCCGCGCCCGGCTGGGTGCGGCAAACTGTCGCTTGTGCACTGCAACAAAGATCGGTCCGGTGTCTTTTCATAGCCGTATTATTTTGCCATATTCCAATATGCTAATAGTTCAGGCTTGCGGTTACGCTAAAGACAACGCACGATGGTGGGGTGCGTAGTGTTTTGAAACCGGCCATTCGCCAGAAGTGAACGCCCGCTCGGCGGGCGTTCCCGGGAGAGACGATGACCTTACAGATTGAAGAAAAAGCGCTGCCCACGAATCTTGAGGAACACCTCAAGGGCGCCGGCAATTCGCCGCAGCTCGACAAGATCATGAGTAACGCGCGCCGTGCCAGCGACTTCCTCAAAGCGCTTGCACATGAAACCCGCTTGCTGCTGCTTTGCCTCCTTGCAGAGCGCGAGCGTTCGGTGACCGAGCTTGAGAACCTTCTCTCGCTGCGCCAGCCAACCGTTTCGCAGCAGCTCGCCCGTCTGAGGCTGGATGGCCTTGTGACGACCCGCAGAGAAGGGAAAACCATTTATTACCGCATCAACGATGACGAAGTACGGAGCGTCATCGCGGTGGTATACGATATCTTCTGCCGCGAGGGAAAAGAGAAGCGCAGAGGCTGATGGCACTCATCCCGGCGGGAAAAGCAACCGGAATGGAAGTAACATTCAAGTATTTCGCCTGGGTGCGCGAACGAATCGGGATCGCCGAGGAGAAGGCGATGCTGCCCGGGAGCGTGGCAACCGTTGGCGATGCCATCGCTTGGCTTAAAGCGCGTGGCGAGGGCTACGCCGCCGCTTTCGAGCGCGAGGATATCATCCGCGCGGCCGTCGATCATACCCATGCCAAGCACACCGCTAGCGTGGCCGGGGCGCGCGAAATCGCCTTCTTCCCTCCGGTCACTGGCGGGTGATATAGGACCTCCGGGATTCGTTCTGGACCATGAAGGGGGAACGGCGTGAGCAAGGCGCGGCAAGGTAATTATTTCGAAGATTTCACACTCGGCCAGGTCATAGAGCACGCAACGCCACGAACGGTCACGGCAGGCGACGTGGCGCTCTACACCGCTCTTTACGGCCCGCGATTTGCGGTTCAATCCTCGGACGCGTTTGCCAAAGCCATCGGCTATGCCAAGAGCCCCATCGACGATCTTCTCGTTTTCCACACCGTCTTCGGCAAGACCGTACCGGACATCTCGCTCAACGCCGTGGCCAATCTCGGCTATGCGGAATGCCGCTTCTTAAAGCCGGTCTATACCGGCGATACGCTGGCGGCCACCTCAGAGGTGATCGGCTTGCGCGAGAACTCGAATAAGCAGAGCGGCGTCGTCTACGTTCGCACGACCGGCCGCGACGAGCATGGCAGCCCTGTGCTCGATTATGTGCGTTGGGTGATGGTGCGAAAGCGCGACGAGTCCGCCCCGGCCCCGGCCTCCCACATTCCACAGCTCAAAGATGCGGTAGAGCCGGAAGCGCTGGGCGCGGCTTTGCCCCGCCTTCATGCCGAGGGATATAGTACCGCACTTTCGGGCAGCCGCTTCCGCTGGGGCGATTACGAGATCGGCGAGAAGATCGATCACATCGACGCCATGACCATCGAGGAAGCCGAGCATCAGCTGGCCACCCGCCTTTATCAGAACACGGCGAAGGTGCATTTCAACCAGCATGAGCAGGCCCAAGGCCGCTTCGGCCGCCGCCTGATCTATGGCGGACACATCATCTCGCTCGCCCGCGCCCTCAGTTTCAACGGGCTGGAAAACGCCTTCCACATCGCCGCGATCAATGGCGGCCGGCACGTGTCCCCGGCGTTCGCCGGCGACACCGTCTATGCCTACAGTGAAGTGCTGGATAAGGTCCGGCTCGACCGGCCGGATGCCGGCGCGCTGCGGCTCCGGCTCGTGGCGCTCAAGGACAAGCCCGCCGCCGGCTTCCCCTTCAAATCCGGCGATCAATACGATCCCGCGGTGCTCCTCGATCTCGACCTCTGGGTGCTTCTACCGGTTTAGAAACCACAAAGGCTTAGCCTTTCTGCGCACCACCGCAAATATGGTGCGATTGCAGTTGCCGCCGTTGCTGCGCTGCGGTAAAAGCCGGGCGTTAAAACGAACTTGCTCCGGCGTTAAGAAGGATTGAATAATGGCGGACACGAAGCAAAGCGCGGGCGGATTGCGCGCCGGGCCCGCGGCCCAAAGACCCCTGTCTCCGCATCTATCGATCTTCCGGCCCTATATCAACATGACGATGTCGATCCTGCATCGCGTGACGGGTGCGGCCAACTATTTCGGCAGCCTCCTGCTCGCGGTGTGGCTGATCTCGGCGGCCACGAGCGATGCTTGGTTCGACGCCGTGAGCTGGGCTCTTGGCACGCCGCCCGGCCTCATCGTGCTCTTCGGCTTCACCTGGTCGGTGATGCATCACCTAATGGGAGGCCTGCGCCATTTCATCTGGGACACCGCGCACGGCTTCAGTCGCGGCAGCGTGCGCGCGCTCTCTTGGCTCACTCTGCTCGGCTCGCTCACGCTTACGGCCTTGATTTGGGCCGCCGCCTATCCGGTTTGGGAGAAACTGATTTGGGGGAAATATCTATGACGGCCTATCGCACTCCCCTGAAGAATGTCCGCGGACTGGGCTCCGCCAGGCACGGCACCGAACACTTTTGGCTCCAGCGGGTCACTGCCGCCGCAAACATTGTAGTGATCGCGTTCCTTGTCTATGCGGCGCTCACGCTTGCGGGCGAGTCCCGGGCGCAGGTCAAGGAGTTTTTCTCGCAGCCCATCGCGGCTGTCCTCGGCGTCTTGCTCGCGATCTCGGTCAGCGTTCATATGAGGATCGGCATGCAGGTAATTGTCGAGGACTATGTCCACGGCAAGTGGAAGGTGCCGCTCCTGCTTCTGAACACGTTCTTTTCGATTTTTGTCGCCGCGGCTACGATCCTGGCCGTGACCAAGCTTTTTCTCGGGGTGTAACCGATGGCCGAAGCTGTAGGAAAACTCAATGGCGCAGGCGGTGCCGCCGCGGCTCACGTGAGCGGCCGGGCCTATCCCTTCATCGATCACAGCTTCGATGTAGTTGTGGTCGGCGCGGGTGGCGCAGGCTTGCGCGCGACGCTCGGATGCGCGGAAGCGGGTCTCAGAACGGCCTGTATTACTAAGGTTTTTCCGACGCGGTCGCACACGGTGGCGGCTCAAGGCGGCATCGCTGCAGCGCTGGGCAATATGGGCCGCGACGATTGGCGCTGGCACATGTACGACACCGTCAAGGGATCCGACTGGCTCGGCGATCAAGACGCCATCGAATATCTGTGCCGGAACGCACCGGAAGCGGTGTACGAGCTTGAGCATTACGGCATGCCCTTCAGCCGGACCGAGGAAGGCAAAATCTATCAGCGCCCCTTCGGCGGCATGACCACCGATTTCGGCGAGGGACCGCCCGCGCAGCGCACATGTGCCGCCGCGGACCGCACCGGCCACGCCATGCTACACACGCTTTACGGGCAGTCGCTGCGCCACTCGGCGGAATTTTTTATCGAGTACTTCGCCCTCGATCTTATCATGGACGAAGGCGTGTGCCGGGGCGTTGTGGCGCTTTGCCTCGAAGACGGCAGCATCCACCGCATCCGCGCGAAGAAGACCATTATTGCCACCGGCGGTTATGGCCGCATCTATTTCTCATGCACCGGAGCGCACACCTGCACCGGTGACGGCAACGCGCTCGTGTTGCGAGCAGGGCTCCCGCTTCAGGATATGGAGTTCGTGCAGTTCCACCCCACCGGCGTTTACGGAGCCGGAGTGCTCATTACCGAAGGGGCGCGCGGCGAGGGCGGCTATCTTACCAATTCGGCGGGCGAGCGTTTCATGGAGCGCTATGCACCGCACGCGAAAGACCTCGCCAGCCGCGACGTGGTCTCCCGCGCCATAACCGTCGAGATTCACGAGGGCCGAGGCGTCGGGCCGAAGAAGGACCACATCTATCTTCACCTCGACCATCTCGACCCGAAGATCCTCGCCGAACGCCTCCCCGGCATCACGGAGAGCGCGCATATATTCGCGGGCGTCGATCTGCGCCGCCAGCCGATCCCAATCCTGCCCACGGTTCACTACAACATGGGCGGAATTCCAACGAACTACCTCAGTGAGGCGCTCAATCCGCGTGCCGGCGATCCCGATGCAACCGTGCCCGGCTTGATGGCGCTCGGCGAAGCGTCCTGCGCAAGCGTGCACGGCGCCAACCGGCTCGGCTCCAACTCGCTGATCGACCTTGTCGTGTTCGGGCGCGCGGCGGGCCACCGCTGCGCCGAGACGATCGAGAAGGGGCAGTCCCAGCCCGATCTGCCAGCGGGCGCAGGCGAAGAGGCCATCGCGCGTCTCGACCGCCTGCGTTATGCGGCCGGCGGCACACCCACAGCCGAATTGCGTACCCGTATGCAGCACGCCATGCAGAACAACTGCGCCGTGTTCCGCAACGCGCACGTGCTGGGCGAAGGCTGCCAGCTCATCCAAGACGTCTGGGAGGGTGCGAGCGACATTCGTGTAACCGACAGGTCTTTGATTTGGAACACCGATCTCGTCGAGACGCTTGAGTTCGACAATATGATCGCGCTCGCCGCGGTGACGATCCAGGGCGCCTATGCCCGGCAGGAGAGCCGGGGCGCGCACGCACGCGAGGATTTCCCAAATCGCGACGATGCGAAGTGGATGAAGCACACGCTGTCTTGGGCCGATGTGAACCGGAAAATGGTGTACCTCGATTACCGTCCCGTTCACACGCATACGCTCACGAACGAGGTACAATATATCGAGCCGAAGGCGCGCGTTTATTAGCATCGGCCTCGAGATCCTGCGGCAATGCAGCGCGTCGCGCCGCACTGCACTTTTTGTCATCCCGGAACCGGCATAGCCGGCATCCGGGATCGTAAAGGGCGCCGGCATCCGAAACGATCCCGTGTCTGCGCAGCGTCATTTAATGCCGCAACGCGCACGGGATAACTCCGATGGGCGGTGAAGCGATCAACCGGATCCGGTGTGAGAAGATCCCGTCCGCTGTCATCGAAGCAAATACTTCGCCGTGCTACTTGCAGCAATATGCCAATGCCGTAATATCGTTCCCAAGTGGATGGCGATAACGGTGCCGGAAGCGGGAAAAGGCCGGGAGGGCCGCCATGGCGTGCCCAGACGGGTGCCGTGTCTGACGATAGAGGTTTCATGCGCTTACGTTTGAAAAAACCCGCAGGCGGTTTCAAATCCCTCCGGGCAAAGCCGCTGGCGTTGTTACGGCTGGCCACGAAACGAAGACGCCGCTTTCCGCTTTTCCCGCTCCGCAAGCCGCTGAAAGTTTACGGCCGCATCGGCAGTCTCGAGGTGCGCCTCGCCCGCTCGGGAGCCGATATCAAGAAGGCCCAGCGCTTGCGCTTTGAAGTGTTCTACCGCGAAATGGCGGCGATCCCCGACGCAAGAACCTTGAACAAAAAGCGCGACGAGGATGCCTACGACGCGATCTGCGATCATCTTCTGGTGATCGACAAATCGGTGGAGCGGTCGGGCAGGCGGCCCTTGCTGAAACGGTCCAAGGTTGTCGGCACCTACCGGGTGCTCCGGCAGGAGGTTGCCGAGCAAAATCAAGGGTTCTACACTCAGGGCGAATACAATATCGCGCCCCTTATCGCAGCCAAGCGAAGCACCCATAGGTTCCTGGAACTCGGCCGCTCATGCGTACTGAAGCCATACCGCAATCGCCGCACCGTCGAGCTGCTTTGGCAGGGGCTTTGGACCTACATCCGCGAACAAGGCTTCGATGCGATGCTCGGATGCGCGAGCTTCCCCGGCATTGATCCGAAGGAGCACGCTGTGGCCTTGAGCTTCCTTTACCATTATTCACGCGCGCCCGAGGATTGGCTCGTCTCTGCGCATCCGGCGCTTAAGGTCGACATGAACATGATGCCGAAGGAAAAGGTGAACCCCAAAGAGGCGCTGAAGCTCATGCCGCCCCTCATCAAGGGCTATCTGCGCCTTGGGGCCTATGTCGGCGACGGCGCCGTTGTCGACCGGCAATTCGGAACAACGGACGTTCTTATTATTTTACCTGTGTCGGCGATCGACACGCGCTATTTTTCACATTTCGGAGCGCCAGATGCAATCCTGCCGCAAACCGCAGCGAGGCGCGCTTGATAGGTCGCGTATGACTTTGCCTCCGCCGCTAAGTTGGAAAAGACGGACCGATGAAAACATTTTCCTCTTTGGCGGCGGTGATGGTTCTGTGGCTGGCCGTCAGCTTTTCGATTTGGCTGGTCTATAGGATTTTCCGCCGCAGCGACGGGTCCAAGCAAAAGCGGCTGCTGAGCAGCGCGATAGGGCTCATCGACGAGGGCGCTTCGATCTTCGCGGCGCTGCGCACGCGTGCATCCACGCGCGTCACCGCCCAAGGCAATTACCAGGTCGATCCAGGGCGGCCGGGCGAAACCATAAGGGAGGACGTTCGCAGTCTGCTTAACTCGATTGAAGCGCAAAGCGCATATTTCGATCGCGTCAACACCGCCAAGAAAAAGGTTCAGAAGACCTTCGACATGCCCGATTTTCTAGCGCTCTCGGAGATTCTACAGATCCGGCGCGATTTTTGGGCCGCCTCGGAGATCTTCCTCATGGAAGGCATCCGCGAGCTGGGGCCGGAACTTGCGGACGCGGAGGCGTTTGAGACCTTCGAGGCGGAAGCGCGCGCGCTCTTGTTTAAAGACGAGGCCGCCGCGGCTGCGCCCGGAAGCCGCGATCCCGTCGAGCTGCGGCTTGCCATCGCGCGCGAGGACGCCCTTGCGTTCCAAGCGCAAACTGAGAGCGAGATCGCATCGGCGCTGGAAAGGAGCCGCTTCCCCACCCCCGCCGAACTTATCGCCGTACCCTGGAGCCTCGTTAGATGTTTGGCCGCCGGGTTGCGCGAAGTCCGCTATTTGCTTGGCGATGCAGTCGTGACCGCCCGCAGTTTGGCCCGGGCGGTGTCCTCGAAGGGGCTAAAGGGCGCGGCCGAAGAGTTGCGGCAGGTCCGCGCCGGCATGCCGGGCCAGTTCGCCACGGCTTTCGAGCGGGCGGGCGGTCTTGCACGTCAGGGCGGCGATAGCCTGAAGCGCCACTATGAGTTTGTGCTCGAAGCCCAGGAGCTTCGCGCACGCTATGCCGAACTGCTCGCGCGCGCTCCCGCGCTGTCCGAAAAAGGCAAGCAATTCCTGGCGCGGCTCGAGCTTGAGCGGCGTGCCGAGCAATTCCGCGAAACTTCCGGAGACCTCTCCGATTGGGCGCGGCAAAAGCTGGTTGCCGGCATCGCTTATTTGATCGCCGGCCTCCAATATGTGCAGGCCAAAATCACACCGGCCGCCAATAAGCAGCTGGCTCCGCTGCCCGCTGGCGCTGGCGCAGCTTCCGCTCCCGAACCGGCGCCAGCCGAACCCGAGCAGCCATTGCGGGTTCTGCTGCTTCCGTCATCGGCTTATTCAGGCGGCAATTACGGGCAGGCGCTTGGCACGGCAGAACGCCGCCGGCGCCGCCAGGATGCAGCGCCCGAAGCTATGCCGGGCGAGCGGATTGAGCGGTTGCGCGATCTTGTGACGGGCGAAGAGGCGCCGGCCCAAGAAGACCGGCCTGCAAAACTTGCCTCGAAAAAGCGGTCTAGGCGCGAAGCCAAGCCTCGCTTTCCCTATGCCGATGGCCTCAAGAAGACATCGTTCAAGGATCTGCTGGCCGAAAGCGTGGAGGAACCCGAAGAAGCCGTTGAAGCAGCCGATCGGCCCGGCCGTCCGCGCAGCGGCGGAGGATCGCTTCTCGATCGCCTTTCGAGCTTAGAGCGGGAGGCGCAGGCGCCCGCTCCCGCCGATAGCGCCGAAGGTGAGGTGCAAAGCGCGGGCGGACCCATCGGCGCACAGCCGAAGCCCAAGGGCTGGCGGCTTTTCGGCTCAACGCGGAAGTAGGGTCCCATGTTTCTTAATTTCTTCTACGAGCTGAAGCAGGCAGGAATCCCCGTCAGCGTGAAGGAATATCTCACCTTCCTGAACGCGGTCGACGCGGGCATCGCGGGCAAGCGGATCGACGATTTCTATTATCTTTCGCGCATCTCGCTTGTGAAGGACGAGCGCCATCTCGACAAGTTCGACCGCGTTTTCGGCCATGTCTTCAAAGGGCTTGAGAGCGCCGTCGAAGGCATCTCTGCCGATATACCCGAGGAATGGCTGCGCGCTCTGGGCGAGCGGCTATTCACCGATGAGGAGAAGGCGCAAATCCAAGCGCTTGGCGGCTGGGACAAGATCATGGAGGAGCTGAAGAAGCGCCTCGAAGAGCAGAAAGGCCGGCATCAGGGCGGCTCGAAATGGATCGGTACCGGCGGCACCTCACCCTTCGGCGCCTATGGCTACAACCCGGAAGGCGTCCGCATCGGCCAGGACAAGAACCGCAATTTCCGCGCGGTGAAGGTCTGGGACCGCCGCGACTACAAAGACCTCGACGGCGAGGTGGAGCTGGGGACGCGTAACATCAAGCTTGCGCTGCGCAAGCTCCGCCGCTTTGCGCGGGCTGGCGCGGCAGACGAACTCGACCTCGACAACACCATCAAAGGCACCGCGCATAAGGGTTATCTCGACATCGCTTTCCGGCCCGAGCGGCGCAACACGGTGAAGGTGCTGCTGTTCTTCGATGTGGGCGGCTCGATGGACTATCACATCCGCGCGTGCGAGGAGCTGTTCTCGGCCGCGCGCTCCGAATTCAAGCACATGGATTATTATTACTTCCACAATTGCCTGTACGAGAGCTTGTGGCGGAAGAACGAACGGCGCTGGGACGAGCGCGTGCCCACCTATGAGGTGATGCATACATATCCCGCGGATTATAAAGTGATTTTCGTCGGCGACGCCGCAATGAGCCCTTACGAGATCCTCCTTCCCGGCGGCGCGGTCGAGCATTGGAACGAGGAGGCCGGCCAGGTCTGGCTGCAGCGCGTCTTGAACATCTATAAGCACGCCGTTTGGCTGAACCCGATGGTGGAGCGCTATTGGGGGCAAACCCAGTCGGTGAAGCTGATCCAGGAGATGATGGGGCATCGCATGTTCCCGCTGACCCTCGATGGCATCGACAGGGCAATCGGCGAGCTTTTGAGATAACATCCGCCTGTGGGCGGCTTGTCAGCGCGAGTTTTTTTCACCCGGTCCGCCGTTTTTCGTCTGGCTCACCTTATCGATAGGCGGAGGCAACCGGCCGAAAAGCTGCTGACTTTCAAGATAACGCCGTTCGGCGGCGTAAAAATCCTTTAAGAAAAGCAGCTCGCGCTCAAGCGGTACCTCCAAGGCCCAGCCAATCTTGCGGCGGATCCGCACCCCGACGCTTCTCATGACTTCGGCGGTGGCTGCGTCTTTTGCGCCGCGCAGCAATTCTTCAAGGACTTGCAGTTCGAACGCACCGTAGGCCCGGAGCTGGGTATCGGTGAAGGCGTAGTGCGCTTGGCCTTCGGCCAGGTCCGGTGCCAGCCCGCGCCGCGGCAGCACGATCACCATCGTCCCCGCGATGAGATCGCCGCCGCGCATGCGATCGCGATTGAGGAGCGGGAGAGCGCCGATAACAAGAATCCACAGCATCGAAAGCGCCGAAGCAAAGGCGCGATCCCCGCCGCTACCCAAGGAAAGGCTGACGCCGATCGGCAGGAAGATCTCGAACTCCCGCGTGAGGTTGCGCGCAATGACCGCCGAAGGCAGCAGCGGCCCGCCATGCCGGTCTATGACACGCAGGCCGGTCATGCGCTTACCGGGGGTGGCCCCCTGCCAAGCGAGTTCGAAATGAATGAAATAGGCGGTGCGCACAACGAATGCGGCCAACAGTAGGAGCGGAACGATGGCGGCGTTTCCAAGCCCCGTTATCTGCAGCATGCCCGCGGATAGATATAACAGGAGAATCAAGAGACTCCAAATGCAGACGTCGATAACGAAGGCGACGGCTCTGTCCGCGTAATCGGCGAGCCGGACGGAGAGCACCACGCCTTCCGGGGTCACGATCTGGCGGGTGGATGCTCTTGCCTCCTCAAAAAATCGCGCGCGCTCGCTCACGATCTCTCCCCCCTCGCCGGCAAGGTAAAGTAGGCGAGCCACATCAGGCCGCTGCATCCTCCAATGACAAAGCGCCATTGCGTGCTGGCGACGAGCTGCCTGAAGCCGCCTTCGAGAATTGCCGCGACGAAGAACAGCAAGACCGCGCCAATCGCGATCTGCGCGGCGACGCGGCCGTGCAGGCTCAAACTTTGCAGCCGCGAGTAGCGGTCCGGAAAAAGTATTTTGTCGGCGATGAGCAGTCCGCCGGCCCCGCATAAGACGACCGCTGTCAATTCTGTCACGCCATGGATCGAAATCCAGCCAAGAAAGTCGACACCGACGCCGCGCTTGACATGGATTTCGAGGAAAGCGCCGAGCATAAGCCCCTGATAGACCAGAAGGAGCAATGTCGGCAGGCCGAGTGCAAGACCCGTGCTGAAAGCGAGAATCCCAACGACCGTGTTATGGGAGAAGAGGAAATTGGCCATCGAAGCGAACGACTCGACGAATCCCGGCCAAGGCGCGAAGATCTCGTGCTGGAGCAGATCCTCACGCGTGCTGGCCGGCCCCCGGCCCCCCGCAAGCCCGCCGGGAACGAAGGTGTGAAACCACTCCTCGTCGCCTGCAGTCAGCAAATAGCCCGCGGCAACGCCGGCGAGAAGGGCCAGCGCGGCTACGAGAATATGAAAGCGTGCCGACCTTACAGCGATTGGAAAATCGCGCATGAAGAATCCGGCGACGCTCTCGCCCGCCCCGCGCCGCGGCCCGTAGACCACAAGGAAGGCACGGAGCGAGAGGTTCTCCAAATAAAGCAGAAGGTTGCGGTCAAGCGCGATGGTGCGAGCGACGGAAAGCGAAGAGAGCGCGGAGCGGTAAAGCAGCGGAAGGCGCCGGAGCTCATCGGGATCGAGCGCTGTGATGCCCCCATTTTCAGCGCGGGCCAGATAGTCTTCCAGATCGCGCCAGCCTTCCTCCCTCTTTTTACGGAAGACGCTGCTGCGCAAAACGATTTGTGGACGCGTTCCATCCGGCGTTATGGCTTCTGGCTCGGTCATATCAGTCCGCGTTGCTTGATCTGAAGATAACGATTGATCAGACGCACCGAAAGGGCGCGATTGGGCACATCGAGGCAGTGCACTCCCATGCGCGCGAGCCGTTCGAAGACGACGCTGCGGTCGTGCAGGAAATCCTGTGCGATGACGGCGCGCGCGACATCGTTGAAGGAGTTCGGCGCGGCATCCACAGTCTGCTGCAGGTAGGAATCTTTGAGAGTTACGAAGACGATGGCGTGACGCTGCGTCAGGCGCTGCACGCTTTCGAGCAGAAGCTCCGCCGTGATGGTGTCGACAAAGTCGGTGAAAAGGATCACAAGCGCGCGCCGCTTCAGCCGGGCGCTCAGCTCGGCCAAGCCGAGCGTGAAATTCGTCTCCTCGTAATGATAGTCGATCTCCGCCGTTCCGCGCTGGATGCGGCCGAAAGCCTGCGTACCGCGCACGGGGCTGTGATAATGGCGTACCCTCGCGTCGAACCCGTAGGTCGCGACAAGGTCGCCGTTTTGTAAGCCAACCCAGGCCAGCGCCAGCGCGGCGTTGATGGCATGGTCGAGGCGCGGAATGCCCCCAAGCGGCTCCAGCATCAGGTGTCCGGTATCGAAGGCCAGGACGATGTGATGATTGCGTTCGGTTCGAAATTCCTTGCACAAGGGCTTACGGTGCTTGGCGGAGCGCTTCCAGTCGATGAAGCGAATGTCATGACCGGGAAGATATTCCTTGAGTGCCTCGAACTCAGAGCCCTCGCCCCTTTCGTGTACCTTTTCGCCAAAGACCGGGTCCTGCGATATCAAGCGCAGGACACTATTGCGCGCACCCCTCACATTCGGCACGACCTCGATCGTCCGTCCAATCTTCACCTTCTGCTGCAACTGAGCCAGAGACCAAGGCCCCTGCCAGCGCAGCCAAAGCCAATCGAGATGCACAAGGCCGCGGCGGGTTGGCACGACCGGAATGCCGGCCACCGTCTTCTTGCCGGGCTGCAGCAGGGCGGTGACAAGGTCCTGCCGCTCAAGTTCGCCGCGCTGTTCGAGGAGCAGCTCGACCGGGCAGGATCGGCGGTAGCGCGGCGGATCGAAGGCCGCCGTAATGCTCTCTTTTTCGCCGATATAGATTTTGACGGGCGCATCGAAATCGATCCGGATCGCTTTGGAAGGCAGCGCCAGCAGCGCATCGGCCATCATCGCAAAGAATATCGCAAAGCCATAAGCGGCGCAAAGGCCCCAGAGCGAAGGCGCCACGATCACAACGATGAGCGAGGCCGGCAGGCCGGCGGCAAAAAGAATCACTGCGCGGCGCGTGGGCTTGATCATCGCGGGGCCGGTGTTTGCTCAAGGATTTCCTGCAGGATCCTGTCCGTCGTCAGCCCTTCGATCTCGCCGCCGGGCGACAGTACGACCCGGTGCCTCAGCACGGGCTTGGCAAGCGTCTTGATGTCGTCCGGTATAACGAAGTCGCGGCCGTTGAGCGCAGCGTAGGCCCGTACGGCGGAGGCAAGCATATTGGCCGCGCGGGGCGACGCGCCAACCTCCAGATGGGAATGCCGGCGCGTGGCGCGGATCACATCGACGATATAGTCGATAAGGGAATCGGCAAGGCGGATATGAAAGATTGCCTCCCGCGCGGCGGCGAGCATCGCTGCATTCGCCGCGGGTCTTAAGCCGAAATCTTCAAGCCGCGGCATGGCCGAGCGGTGGCCGTGCCGGCGCACGATCTCGCGCTCCTCATCGCGGTCCGGATAATCGAGCGTGATCTTGAACATGAACCGGTCGAGCTGCGCTTCGGGTAGGGGATAGGTGCCCTGCTGCTCTATCGGGTTCTGTGTGGCGATGACCATAAACTCGTCGCCGAGCGGATGCGTCTTGCCGTCTATGGTCACCGCCCTCTCGTTCATGGCCTGCAGCAGCGCCGCCTGCGTTTTCGGCGGGGTGCGGTTGATTTCATCCGCAAGCAGAATTTGCGTGAAGATGGGGCCTTGGGTGAGGACGAACGTATTGGTCTGAAAGTTGAAAAGGTTCGTTCCCAGCAAATCGCCGGGCATGAGGTCGGGCGTAAACTGGATGCGGCCGAATGCGAGGGAAATGCCCGCGGCAAAAGCCTGAGTGAGCAAAGTCTTCGCCGTGCCTGGCACGCCTTCGAGCAGGACATGGCCGCCGGTCAGCAGGCCGGTGAGCATAAGGCTTATCACATCGTCCTGGCCGACAACCGCCTTGCGCACCTCTCCGCGCAAACCGTCAGTGATCGCGCGAATGTCCTGAAGGTCCATTGAGCATCTCCCCCTTCCAACGATAAATATCCCTGGCTATCCCTGCCGATGAGCCGGGATCGCTTCCGCCCTGCGCAATCAAGGCCTCCGCCCGGCGAAGGACGTCTTGGGCCTCGACACTCACGCCCCGGACTTTGCCGGTGCGTTCCATCCATCTGGTTAGCTCTGCCAGCGTCATTCCTTTTGGCGCGTGCAGCTGGTGCGCGGCGTCGCGGATGGTTGCCTCGACATATCGCCGCAGCATCAGTTTTTGATAGCCCGCAAACCCCATGAGTCTCGCCACATTATCGATGAGCCCGTGCTTGCCGGCCGCAAGCGGAGGCGTATCCCGGCTGGGCGGCCCGAAACGGCCCATGGTGGCCCACAATAAAAGCGCCACAGCTAAAGCGCCTTCGAGCGTGACAATCGCGAACGGAAACTGGAACATCATCCGCCAAGGCGCCGCCGGCTGCGAGATGAAGCCGTGAACGGTCTCGTCGAAAACGGCTGGACCGCCGCCGCGAAATTTATTGATAAGACTGACAGCAAGCACTGCATTGCGCTTGCCGTCCTCGCCGAGGCCGTGATTGGACAGCACGTCCGGATCGGAGAGCACCCAAATCCGCCGCGATCCCCTCCAGATTTCGCCTACAAGAACCCCCTCAGGGCTCCAAACCACCGGCAGCAAGCCGGCTCCGCCCTTGATGAGCTGCACCTGGCCGCTTATGGAGGGATCGCGCGGGAACGCGTGCTTGGACCAGGTTTCGACCTTCGGAACGCGCACCAGCTCGGCTCTGTCCTTGCTTGCCGGCTTCCCGCCAGGATTCGTAATGGCGTCCAGCACACGCTGCGGCGTCGAGGATGGAAGCTCGGTGACCTTTTCGACCCAGCTTGGCCGGTTGCGGCTGCGCGTGCCACTCCATTTCGGCAATACAACGAGGACCCTATCCGCGGCCAGCAAGCTGCGGAACGTGTCGTCCGACTTGGACAGCAAGCGAGGCTCCGCCACGATGAGCAAACCGCCCTTCGCCTTTTTCACGGAGTTGCTTTCGCTCTTGATAAACGGGATGCCCAGCTTCCGCAGGAGTTCGGCCAAACCGGCATAGCCGATTGCGGAGCGGGAGTAGGTTGTCGGACCGAGATCGTTGATGCCGCGCTTCTCGCTCGAAAGGAAGTACAAGGACAGCGCGAAGGCGCCGATGGCCACGGCGGCGAATGCGGCCAGCAGTTTCGGCGAAAAGACGGGACGCTCGCTCATCGGCGGCCGCCGGCTTGAAGGTGAAGGACGAACACATCGAAGCTCGCCCGGCAGGCGGCGTAGTCGTCCGCGGCAACGGGATACTCGCCGAAATAGCTGCGCTCGACCTGGGTAATCATATCCCGAAGGGCTAAGCTTCCCTCGGCTGGGAGGGGTGCCGCGCGCAGGATTTCGCGGCTGGTGAGAGAATCGGCGAATTGTGCCTCGAGCCTTTGGCGCATTTCATTGAGCGCGTGCAGCAAGAGCAGATGAATGGCGTCCCGGTAACGGCCTTGCCGCGCCAGCTCTTCGGCATTGACGGAAGCGGAAGCGAGATGGGAAGACGGCGCGCCGGCAGCGGACCCTTCCCCCGATGTGCCCCAATCCTTTGAGCGCCGCAGACGCCCCAGCAGCAATTGATCGCGCAGAGGGTAAAGCACGGCGGCCACGCCGAAAGCGATCGCAAACCACAAAACCCAGGTTGTCATATCGAGCTCGGGAAGACGAAGCTCCCAGCCGGTTTCCTCCTTGTCTTGAGGCAGCTCGGCTTGAATGTCGCGGCGGCGGATCGCTTGAGCCGCGGCCGATTCTATGCTCTCTGCCGGCAACGCCGATTGGATAGCGCCCCGGCGGATCGCCCCCTCCGCGGTCGATTCCACCTTCTTAGCCGGCAATTCCGGCGAGTCGTTCCGGCGCATCGCGCGCGCCGAGCCATACTCCACCTTTTGTGCAAAAGCGGGAGAACCCGCGACCACGGCTAAACCGAGGGCAGCCGCTGCAATCGTGGCACGGATTAGTTCCGACATCTTAGCTTCGCCGCCATCCGTTTGCATGGGCCGCATCGTCAATCGAAAACCGAGGCAATGCTCTCGATGTCCACGCCTTCCTTGCCAGCGCGGAGATCGTGATAGATCACGACGCTCAAGACGTTATTGAATGCCGACCAAATCCCTTGCCACAGCCCGCTCGCAACGATGCCGGCAACGGGCGCAACGGCGGAAAGCAAAAGCTTAAGCGCCACGTTCGCAACGGCACCGATCAATGTGAGCAAGACAAAAATCGCAAAAATTTTCCATCGGTTACCTTTGGTTAGCGCGGCACTGCGTTTCAGGCATCCAAGCGGACCCTTCTTCTCAACGACGCAAACCGGCGCGAAGACATACCATCGCGCCAAAAGGATCAGCGCTAAAACCACGAGAACGGCGGCGCCCAGACCCGTGACGATCGCACCCGCCTGCTGATAGGATTGGATAAGGGCGGTACCGGGTACGATGAAAACGAGCACTCCCAAAAAAAAGCCGAGCATCAGTAGAATGCCGGTGCCGATCAGTGGAAAAATACGTCTAAGGCCGCGAGCGATGCTCTCGCCCATGCTGGCCTGGCGCCCGCGCATGTCCTGAAAGGTCGCATAAACAATGACCGCGACGGCGGCGAGTTGCAGCAAAGCGACGAGCAGCGATGTGCCGCTGATCCGTAACTGCCTGAGTTGGGGGGGCATGCCTAAAGAAAAATAGGTTACAATCCCCAGCGGCAGCCACGCCACGATGCCGATAAGGCTGAACGGTACCGCATGCCGGGTCAAAATATCGAAGGCCCTGCTCACGGCTTGCCCCAGCCGGAATTCGCGCTGCGAAAGAACGCCAAGCTCTGCTGAAAGCTGGGGCATTTCCACCTCCGTGAGACTATGAGTGACGATAGGTTTGCTATCGTCCGATCCTTTTACGCATCGTGCGTTTAATCGGGCGCAACGTTATTGCGAGGCGGCGTTGGCCGCCGTGGCGATCCGGAGCGGCAGCCGTGGCTTTTGCTCAGGATTGCTTCGCGTTGCTCGCAATGACGTGGCTCCGGTTTCACGCTCGCCGCCCTAGCCTGCGGTACCTGTTCCTCACCGCCTATGCAGGCGCGGGTTCGCGATTCACCGCAAGTCCCGCGCGTTGCATTTTGCCAAGCCGTCAGTCGAACACCGAGGCAATGCTCTCGATATCCACGCCTTCCTTGGCGACACGGAGATCGTGATAGATCACCACGCTCAAGACGTTATTGAAAGCGGAAAACACGCCTTGCCAGAGGCCGCTCGCGACGATGCCGACAATGGGTAGGGCTGCAGTTAGGACGAACTTGATGAATACGCTCGCGACGCCGCCGACGAGCGTTAGTAGCAGGTAAATCGCGAAGAGCTTCCAACGATTGCCTTGAGTTAGGGCCGCGCTGCGTTTCAGGCTTCCGAACGGTCCCTCCTTTTCGACGACGCAAACCGGCGCAAACACATACCAACGTGCCAAAAGGATGAACATTGAAACCACTACGACGATGACCCCCAGGACCGTGACGACCACGCCCATTTGCTGATTTGACTTGGTAAGAACGGCACCTGGAACGATCAACACTGCCGCGCCCAGGACTAGGCCGAGAAATAAGAGAATGCCGGTGCCCAACAGTGGAAAAAAGCGCTTCAGGCCCCGTTGGATGCTTTCGCCCATGTTGACTTCGCGCCGGCGCATGTCTTGAAATGTGGCGTGGAGAATAGCCGCAACGACGGCGAGTTGCAGAAAGATGTAAAGCAGCGATGCGCCGCCGATGATTGCTTGCGCTTGCTGCGGGGGCCTCTGCATTGCGAGCATCGTTGCAATACCCAAGGGCAGCCAGACCACGATGCCGACTAGGCTAAACGGTACCGCATTGCGGGAAAAAACTTCTAAGGCCTTGCTCACGGCCTCTCCCACCCGGAATTCGCGCTGCGAATAAACTCCCAGATCCGATGCAAACTGTGGCATTTTCCCTCCGTGAGACAATGAGCAACTATAACGTTGAGACGCCCGGTAGCAATCCCGGCAGGTCCGCTGCCAAGTTTGTCGTCCGGACTTAACATGAAGTTCAAAACGGGAGTATGAAAATCCGTGATACAGTCCCGTGCTCCTTCGCCGCCCCTGCGGGGAAATCCACCCGGTGATTAGGCTTTGATCGCACGGCAGAAGCTGGTAGCTCTTGCATTTGGGGTTTTGGCAAAGGCTTGGCTTTCTCAAAAGTCTTCGCGAGCCGTCTGCACATCGCGCTTGGCAAACAGGATGTGCAGCACCCAGATTAATGAGGGACCGTGGTCTGGCGGGGCAGGAGTTTTGACATGGCGGCGCGGTACAAGCGAGGGAACATCTTCCGTAATTGGCCTTTCCGGCAAAAGCCCTCGAGGAACACGCCGGAAGCTGCAGCCGCGGACGCCGCATTCTCTCAACGCAATAGGGAACAGACCATGATTGCAAACACGCCGAAAGCCGGCCAGGCGACTAACGCGGGTGAGAACGCAAAATACGGCGAGGAGACTGTTCTCGAACTGCGCGAGGCCGTCCTCGCACGCCTTATCTATACGATTGGCAAGGACCCCGCAGGGGCCAGCTCGCGGGATTGGTTCGTAGCCACGGCACTCGCGGTTCGCGACCGCATCGTCGAACGCTGGATTGCCACGACCAAAGCGAATTATACGGAAAACAAGCGCCGCGTTTATTATTTGTCGCTTGAGTTTCTCGTCGGGCGTTTGCTGATGGACTCTCTCAACAATCTCGGCCTGACCGAGCAGATGCGAAAAGCCTTGGCGGGCCTCGATGTGCAGCTCGATGCCTTGCGGGAAATCGAGCCCGACGCGGCGCTCGGTAATGGCGGCCTCGGGCGCCTTGCCGCGTGCTTCATGGAAAGCATGGCGACGCTATCGATCGCCGCGCACGGCTATGGCATCCGTTACGATCACGGCCTGTTCCGCCAAAAGATCAAGGACGGCTGGCAGCACGAGCTGCCCGAGGACTGGCTTGAGTTCGGCAATCCGTGGGAGTTTCCGCGGCCCGAAATCAGCTATCCGGTCGGGTTCGGCGGCACGGTGGAGTCTGTGCAGCACGGTGCGGTGGCGCAAATCTGGCGGCCTTCCGAAATCGTCGAGGCTGTCGCCTACGACACGCCGGTTGTCGGCTGGCGCGGCCACTCGGTCAATACGCTCCGTTTGTGGAGCTCGCACGCGCCCGACTCTTTGCGCCTGGATATGTTCAATGCCGGCGATTATGTCGGCGCGCAAACCGATCAGGTCCGTGCCGAAGCCATTTCGAAAGTGCTCTATCCAAGCGATTCGACGCCGGCAGGCCAAGAGCTGCGCTTGCGTCAGGAGTACTTCTTCGCCGCGGCTTCGCTCCAGGACCTCATCCGCCGCCATCTGCAGCAAAATGGCGATATTACCAAACTTGCCGACTATGTGGCGATCCAGCTGAACGACACGCATCCAGCTATCGCCGTTGTCGAGCTGATGCGCCTCCTTGTCGACGTCTACGGCCTCGGATGGGAGCCCGCATGGGCTATCACCCAAGCGACCTTCTCCTACACGAATCACACGCTGCTGCCAGAAGCCTTGGAGACCTGGCCGGTCTCGCTGATGGAGCGGCTTTTGCCCCGGCACATGCAGATTATCTATCTCATGAATGCCCTGCACCTCGATAAATTGCGGGCGGCGGGCAATGGCGACCGGCAGATCCTCTCAAGCGTCTCTCTCATCGACGAATGGGACGGACGGCGCGTGCGCATGGGCAATCTGGCTTTCCTTGCGTCCCATAAGGTCAACGGCGTGTCGCAGCTTCACACAGATCTCATCAAGGAAACGCTGTTTCACGACTTCCACAGCCTTTATCCCAGCCGCATCGTCAACAAGACTAACGGCATAACCTTCCGCCGCTGGCTTTTCGAGGCGAACCCAGGCCTAACGAAGCTGTTGGTGGAGGCGCTCGGGCCCGACTTTCTGGATCGGACCGATGCACTGGCGGGGCTTGAAAAATTCGCCGGCGACACGGATTTCCACACGCGCTACGCCCGGGTGCGGCGCGTCAACAAGCAAGCGCTTGCCAAGATTATTACAGACCGGCTCTTGATAAAGGTGGATCCGGAGGCGCTGTTCGATGTCCAAATCAAGCGCATCCATGAATATAAGCGCCAGCTCCTCAACGTTCTTGAGACGATCGCGCTGTACAACGAAATTCGCGCTCACCCCACACGCGATTTTGTGCCGCGCGTCAAGATTTTCGCGGGCAAGGCGGCGGCGAGCTATCATCAAGCCAAGCTGATTATCAAGCTCATCCACGACGTAGGGCGCGTGGTGAACAACGACCCGGCCGTGCGCGGCCTGCTGAAGGTTGTGTTCCTGCCTAATTACAATGTCAGCCTTGCGGAGGCGATCATTCCCGCGTCGGATCTGTCCGAGCAAATCTCAACCGCGGGGATGGAAGCCTCCGGCACCGGCAATATGAAATTTGCGCTCAACGGTGCGCTGACCATCGGTACGCTCGACGGCGCCAATGTGGAGATCCGCGACCATGTGGGCGAGGATAACATATTCATTTTCGGGCTCACCGCGTCCGAAGTCCATGAGCGGCGCAAGCAGGGCATCGATGCGCGTGAGACGATCGCCGCATCGCCCGCGCTGCGCGAGGTGCTCAATTCGGTGGCGACCGGAGTATTCTCGCCGGACGAGGTGCGCCGCTACGAACAGCTTGTCAACACGCTCACCTATCACGACCATTTCATGGTCACGGCCGATTTCGAAGCCTATTGCGCGGCTCAGCGCGCCGTTGCGATCCGCTGGCGCGACCGCAAATCCTGGTGGCGTTCGAGCATTATGAACACCGCGCACATGGCTTGGTTCTCGTCCGACCGCGCCATCGAGCAATATGCCGCGGAGATCTGGCGCGTACCCGCAGGGAGACACTCACCGGTGCCGGCTCCCCGCTCGAAGCAGCCGCTGGCTCAAAGCACATAAAAATGCGGGGCGCGGCATAAGGCGCTCTGGTAACAGGTTCGCGCAAGGCCGATAGTGTGCGTTGCAGCAAGCAACCGCATAACCTGGTAAAGGGGAAACACATGGCCGGGGTCGAGTGGCGCGCGCGCGAGGAGGACGTGGCCCGTATCGCGGCGGCAAGCCACGGCGATCCATTTTCGGTGCTCGGATTGCATGCCGGCAATGGCGGAGCAGCGATCCGGGCCTTCGTGCCCGGTGCGGCAAGCGTACAAGTGCTGCGGCCAGGAGAAGCGGATTTCGAGCTCGGGCCGCGCGGCTCCGGCTTTTTCGAGGGGTTTATCGCCGGCGAAGAAGGCCGGTTCTCCTATCGGCTTCGCGCCGCAAACGCCGGCGGCACCTGGGAATTCGGCGACCCTTACGCTTTCGGGCCGGTTCTCGGCCCGCTCGACGACTATTTACTTGTCGAGGGGACGCATCGGCAGCTTTACGAGCGCCTGGGTGCGCATCTCATCACCCACGAGGGTGCTGAGGGCGTGCTCTTCGCCGTTTGGGCGCCTCAAGCGCAACGCGTCTCGGTGGTGGGCGATTTCAACCAGTGGGACGGGCGCCGCCATCAAATGCGCAAGCGCATCGACAGCGGCCTATGGGAGATATTCGCGCCCGGCGTTGCCGAGGGAACGGCCTACAAATACGAGGTCGTTGGAGCCGGGGGCAATCTCCTGCCGCTCAAGGCCGATCCGGTGGGGTTCGGCGGCGAGATGCGCCCGTCGACAGCTTCGATTGTCAGAAGGACCGACGACGCCGTTTGGAACGACGCCGCGCATATGGCATCGCGGCGCGGGACCGAGGCGCGGTTCGCTCCCATGAGCATTTACGAGGTCCATCTCGGCTCTTGGCGGCGCGACACGCAGAACGGTTTTCTAAGCTACGACGAACTTGCCGATCAGCTCATCCCTTACGCTGCGGGCATGGGCTTCACCCATCTTGAGCTCATGCCGGTCTCCGAGCATCCGCTAGACGCTTCCTGGGGCTACCAGCCCATCGGCCTTTTCGCGGCCACGCGGCGATTCGGCGATCCGGCCGGGTTCCAGCGCTTCCTAGACCGCGCCCACCAAGCGGGCCTCGGCGTGATCCTCGATTGGGTGCCCGCCCATTTTCCCACAGACGAGCACGGTCTCGCTTATTTCGATGGCGCTCCCCTCTACGAGCATGCGGATCCGCGCCGCGGCTTCCATCCGGATTGGAATACGGCCATCTACGATTTCGGCCGGAGCGAGGTGGCGAACTTTCTGACTGCCAGCGCATTGTATTGGCTCGACCGTTTCCACATCGATGGACTGCGCGTCGATGCCGTGGCCTCGATGCTCTACCTCGATTATTCGCGCAAAGCGGGCGAATGGCTGCCGAATTATGAAGGCGGCAACGAAAACCGCGATGCCGTCCGCTTCATGCAACGCACAAACGAGCTGGTCTACAGCCTATTTCCGGGCACCATGACCATCGCCGAGGAGTCGACAGCCTGGCCCGGCGTATCGCAGCCAACGAGTTCGGGCGGTCTAGGTTTCGGCTTCAAATGGAATATGGGCTGGATGAACGACACGCTCGCGTATATGGCGCAAGATCCCGTCCATCGCCGCTGGCATCACGATAAGCTGTCCTTCGGCCTGCTGTACGCCTACTCCGAGAACTTCATTTTGCCGCTGTCGCACGACGAGGTCGTGCACGGCAAAGGCTCGATCCTCGGCAAGATGCCAGGCGACGATTGGCAAAAATTCGCCAATACCCGCGCTTATTACGGCTTTATGTGGGGGTATCCCGGCAAGAAGCTGCTCTTCATGGGGCAAGAGTTCGGCCAGTGGAGCGAATGGAATTTCGATGCGAGCCTCGACTGGCACCTTCTCGCCTTTGCGCCGCACCGCGGGCTTCAGACACTCATTCGCGACTTGAACCGGCTCCACAAGGAAAAGCCTGCGCTCCACGCCCGCGATTGCGAGCCCGGAGGCTTCCAGTGGATTACGGTTGACGACGCTCAGAATTCGGTCTTCGCTTGGCTCCGCTGGGGACCGCCCAACTCCAGGCCCGTGGCCGTGATTACGAACTTCACGCCCGTGCCGCGCAATGGTTATCGCATCGGCTTGCCCTTTGCCGGACACTGGCGGGAAATCCTCAACACCGACGCCATGGATTATGGCGGCTCCGGCTCCGGCAATTTTGGGGGCGTCACCGCCCACGGCCATGCTTTCCGCCGCTTTCCAGCCTTCGCCGATCTCACCGTGCCGGCGCTCGCGACAGTCTACCTCGAATTTGATCCAGATTAATTTCATAGGCCCGCAATGATCGTATATTGTTTTCAAAATATGAGGAGGAAACGATGAATCATCCGGGAACTTCTCCGCTTGCGCGTCATGCGATGGCCTATGTGCTGGCCGGCGGACGCGGCAGCCGTTTGATGGAGCTGACCGCTTGGCGCGCAAAGCCAGCGGTCTATTTTGGAGGCAAATCGCGCATCATCGATTTCGCTCTCTCGAATGCGTTCAACTCAGGCATCAGGCATATCGCGGTCGCTACGCAATACAAAGCGCATAGCCTGATCCGTCATCTCAATCGCGGCTGGAATTTCCTGCGTCCGGTCCGGAACGAGAGCTTCGACATCCTGCCCGCGAGCCAGCGGGTTTCAGAGGAATGCTGGTATCTCGGCACGGCCGATGCCGTTTATCAGAACATCGACATTATTGAAAAATACGCCGCCGAATACATGATCATATTGGCGGGCGACCACGTCTACAAAATGGACTACGAACTCATGCTGCAGCAGCATGTGGACCAAGAGGCCGACGTGACGGTCGGCTGCATCGAGGTCCCGTGCTCAGAGGCATCGGGTTTCGGTGTCATGCATATCGGCAAAGGCGATCTCATTCACAGTTTTGTAGAAAAACCCGCCGATCCCCCCTCCATGCCTGGCAGGCCGGACATGTCGCTCGCCAGCATGGGGATCTACGTCTTCAAGACGAAGTTCCTATTCGATCTCTTGCGGCGCGACGCTGCCGACCCCTCGTCCAGCCACGATTTTGGCAAAGACATCATCCCTTATATCGTGAGCAATGGACGCGCAGTTGCGCATAGTTTCCAGCGGTCCTGTGTGCGTTCGCCCGAAGAGAGAAGCGCTTATTGGCGCGACGTAGGCACGATCGATGCCTATTGGTCGGCGAATATCGATCTCACCGCGGTCGTTCCCGAACTCGACATCTACGATAAGGAGTGGCCCATCTGGACCTTTAGCGAAATCACGCCACCGGCCAAGTTTGTGCACGACGAGGATGGGCGCCGCGGGATGGCGATTTCGTCGCTAGTGTCCGGCGACTGCGTGGTTTCGGGCGGCTTTCTCAGGCATACGCTGTTGTCCACCGGCGCCAGGGTAAACTCTTTTGCGACTGTCGAGAACGCGGTTATCCTTCCCCACGTCGACGTGGGACGCTCCGCGCGCTTGAAGAACGTCATCGTCGATGCCGAAGTGAAGATCCCCGATGGGCTTGTGGTGGGCGAAGACCCAATACTGGATGCCAAGCGGTTCCGCCGGAGCGAGCAAGGCATATGCCTCATCACTCAGCCGATGATCGATAGGCTTCAGGCATGATCCAGCGGAAAGTTCTCTCGGTTGCGTCCGAGATTTATCCGTTGATCAAGACGGGAGGCTTGGCCGATGTCGCGGGCGCCTTGCCAGGAGCGCTCGCGAACGAAGACATCGATGTGCGGACCCTCGTTCCGGGTTATCCGGCGGTGCTCGCGGCGCTGGAAGAGACGAGCGAGCTATTCTCTTTCCCGGGCCTCTTCGGGAGTTCGCGTCTGCTTGCGGCCAAGGCTCAAAACCTCAATCTTTTCGTTCTCGACGCGCCGCATCTCTATGCCCGCCCCGGCAACCCCTATGTGGGGCCGGATGGCATGGATTGGCCGGACAACGCCTTCCGTTTTGCAGCGCTTTCCAAGGTTGCGGCTGAGATCGGGCTTGGACTGCTTCCGCGCTTCGTTCCCGATATTGTGCACATGCACGATTGGCAAGCCGGTCTCGCCTCTGCCTATCTGCATTACAGCGGCAGGACGCGGCCGGGCACAGTCATAACCATTCACAACCTTGCCTTTCAGGGACAGTTTCGGGCAGAGCTGCTCGGCTCGCTCGGCTTGCCGCCCACGGCATTCTCCGTGGACGGCGTCGAGCATTACGGTGCAATCGGCTTTCTGAAAGCCGGGCTTCAGCTCGCCGACCGGATCACGACAGTTTCGCCCACCTACGCCATGGAAATCCTGCAGCCGGAAACCGGAATGGGCTTCGACGGTCTGCTTCGCGCACGAGGCAGCAGCTTGAGGGGGATTCTCAACGGCATCGACACGGGGGTATGGGATCCCTCGCGCGACGCGACGATCGCCGCGCCCTACGACGCCGCACATCTCGACACCCGTGCCGCCAATAAGGCGGTGCTGCAGGACGCTCTCGGGCTAAGCCAGGATGCGGGCGCGCCAGTTGTTGGCATTGTCACCCGCATGTCTTGGCAAAAAGGCCTCGATCTGTTGCTGGAAGCTTTGCCGGTTCTGCTTGAGGAGGGCATGCAGCTTGCTCTCTTAGGATCGGGCGAGGCGGAGCTTGAGGCCAAGTATCAAGCGGCGGCTGCCGCTCATGCCGGGCGCATCGGCGTGAGATTGGGGCACGACGAGAGCTTGGCCCATCGCATCCAGGCGGGCTCCGATGTGCTGCTCGTTCCGTCGCGTTACGAACCTTGCGGGCTGACGCAGCTCTGTGCACTGCGCTACGGCGCGGTGCCGGTCGTTGCACGTGTCGGAGGGCTCTCCGACACGATCGTCGATGCCAATGAGATGGCTCTGGCCGCGGGCGTGGCGACGGGGGTGCAGTTCTCACCCGTTACGGGCGACAGCTTGGCGGCAGCCCTGCGCAAAACGGCACGGCTGTACCGCGATAGCACAACATGGCGCACCTTACAGAGGAATGGCATGGCCACTGACGTTTCCTGGCAGCGGCCCGCGCGCCGTTACGCAAGCCTATACCGCGAGCTTTACGCCCCGGCAATCGAAGCCCATGCCCCGATGAGCGCCGCGTGACGGGCCGAGCCCGCGAAGGCTCTCCGGAGCCGCTTGGCCTGACCTTGGACGCAACAGGCGCCAATGTCGCGGTGTATTCGGCGCATGCGGCGGCCATCGAGCTTTGCCTGTTCGACGTCCACGGCGAGGCCGAAATCGAGCGTCTGCGGCTTCCCTGCCGGACGGGCGATGTCTTCCACGGTCATTTCGAAGGTGTGCGCGCGGGACAGCGTTACGGATTGCGGGCGTATGGGCCATACGCTCCGGCTGAGGGCCACCGGTTCAATCCGGCCAAGCTCCTCGCCGACCCCTATGGGCGCCAGCTCGACCGGCCCTTCGTCTTTGCGCCCGCCATGCTCGATTACCGCATCGATGCGGCGGACGGAGATTTCCAGCCCAATGCCGCCGATAGTGCGCCTTTCATGCCGAAGGCCATCGCGACGGCGCCCGTGGCTGCGACGCCCGGTCCGCGCGCGGAAAGGCCGTGGGCTGAAACGGTCCTTTATGAATTGCATGTGCGCGGTTTCACGAAGACCCACCCCGGGGTTCCCGAAACCGTTCGCGGCACCTTCGCCGGGCTGGCCCATCCGGCGGCGCTCGAACATTTGGTCAGGCTTGGCATAACCTGCATCGAGATCATGCCGGCGGCTGCTTGGATCGGCGAGCGGCATCTTCACGCGGCGGGCCTCACCAACTATTGGGGCTATAACCCGGTCACGTTCATGGCTCCCGATCCGCGGCTCGCGCCCGGCGGCTGGGCTGAGATCGCCGCGAGCGTGGCCGCGATCAAAGCGGCCGGGATCGAAGTTATTTTCGATGTCGTACTGAACCATAGCGGTGAAGGCGACGAGCTAGGCCCCACGGTATCGCTGCGCGGCCTCGACAACGCCTCGTACTACCGGCTCGCGCCGCAAGACCCGCGCATCCCCATTAACGACACGGGATGCGGCAATACGCTGGCTCTCGACCGGCCGCCCATGGTGCGGCTCGCGATGGATGCGCTCCGGGCTTGGGTGGAATTTGGCGGCGCCGATGGCTTCCGTTTCGATCTCGCCACAACGCTCGGCCGGCGCGACGACGGCTTCGACCCCTCCGCCCCGCTTTTGACCGCGATTGCGCAGGATCCGCTGCTGCGGAATTTGCGGCTCATCGCCGAGCCCTGGGACATCGGCCCGGGGGGATACCAAATCGGGAGATTCCCCGCCGCCTGGGGTGAATGGAACGACAAATTCCGCGACAGTATGCGCCGTTTCTGGCGCGGCGACGCCGGACTTTTGGGCGAGGCCGCGACGCGCTTTACCGGCTCCTCCGACATTTTCGCGCCCAACCGCCCGCCATCGCGGAGCATCAACTTCGCCGTGGCCCACGATGGTTTCACGCTCGCCGATCTTGTCTCTTACGGGCGCAAGCACAATGAGGCCAATGGCGAAAAAAACCGCGACGGGACCGATGCCAATTTCTCCTGGAACAATGGCGCGGAGGGCGTAACCGGCGATCCGGCCATTTTGGCGGCCCGGCGCCGCGATCAGCGCAATCTGCTGGCGGCGCTGCTTTTGGCGCGTGGCACGCCGATGCTTACCATGGGCTCCGAGTTGGGTCATTCCCAAGCCGGCAACAACAACGCCTACGCCCAGGACAATAACACGGCCTGGCTCGGCTGGGAAACCGCGGACCGGACGCTCGCCGCCTTCACAGCGCAGCTCATCCAGCTTCGCGCGGCGCATCCTTCCCTGACACGCGACCGTTTCCTGACTGGCGAAGCGCTGGATGCCTCTCTGATTCCCGATGCCGAATGGCGCAATCCCGATGGAAGCGCGATGCAGCCGGGCGATTGGGCGGAACCGAACCGGCGCACCATCATTGCAGCATTCTATGCCCCGGCTTCCGGCAAGCTGAGCGCGGATCGCGTATTTGCGGTTTTACATGCCGGGCACGAAGCTCTCGGCGCGGTGCTGCCAGAGGCGCGGGCGGGCCATTGCTGGCGCCTTTGCTTGGATACGGCGCACGAAGCCGGCGGCGCAGGTGGCGTCCTTTACGCGCCGGGCGCTACCGTCGAAATCGCACCGCGCTCCGTGGCGGTTCTGGAGGAATGTCCGGATGCCTCTTCCTCGGTCCACGCGGGGTCGGGGCGGACTGGCACTTCACCGGAAGTCTTGGACCGCCTGGCCCGCGCCGCGGGTATCGGGCCGGTGTGGCACGACATCGCCGGAAAAGAGCACATCGTGCCGGACGCCACAAAGCAAGCTCTGCTCGCCGGAATGGACTTGCCCGCGGGCAGCACCGCCGAGGCACGCGAGAGCCTTGACCGCCTTGCCGGGGAGCATGACCGGCGCCTCCTGCCCGTAACCCTCGTCGCTTATGAGGGCGAGCCCGCCATGCTGCGCTTTTCGCCGCGCGAAGGCCGAATGCCGGCCGGCGTGACGATCGAGCGCGAGGACGGCAGCGTGGAATCGCTGCGGCTTGCCCCGGGCGATCTCGAATTTGGCAGCCGCAGGGCATCGGATGGCTCGCGCGTTGACACGGTTTTGGCAAAGCTGCCGCCGCAACCTTCCGGGAGGCACCGCATTTTCGCGGAAAACGTGCCCGAACTCGCATGCCACCTGACGGTCGCGCCTCGGAGATGTTTTCTGCCTGCGCGGCCGGCCGGCGCCCCGCGCGCTATTGGCATTGCGGCTCAACTCTATAGCTTGCGCCGCCAAGGCGATCAGGGCATTGGCGATTTCACCACGCTCGGCGAGCTTGCCAGCATGGCGGCGAAGGAGGGCGCGGCCACTGTCGGGCTTAATCCGCTGCATGCGCTCTTTCCCGGGGACCGGGGACGTGTCAGCCCCTATTACCCCTCCGACCGCCGCTTTCTCGATCCGGTGTATATCGACGTGGCCGCATTGGAAGGCCCGTGCACAAAGGCCGCGCTCGCCGAGTACGGAGGACGTATCGCCGCGCTGTCGTCGCTTGAGAATGTGGATTACAACGGTGTCTGGGCGGTAAAACGGGCCATCCTTGAAGCGAATTTCGCGGATTTCAACGATCTCTGTGCCGCATCTCCGGGCGCTGCCGCCTGCCGCGAATTCGAAGCTCTTGTTGCGCGCGGCGGCACGAAGCTCGAACAATTTGCGTGTTTTGAGGCGCTCAGCGAAATTCGAAAGGGCGAGGCTTGGCCCCGCTGGCCCGCCGGATTAACCGAGGCCGCTTCCGCCGCCCTCTTGGCGTTCGCGGAAGAGAATGCCCCGGCCGTCCGCTTTCACTCCTATCTGCAATGGCTCGCGGACCGGCAACTCGGCGAGGCGGCCGAGCGCGGAGGGGCAGGCGGCGAGACCTGGCTTGGCTTTTATCGCGATCTCGCTGTTGGCGCGGCCCCGGACGGCGCTGAAGTCTGGGCCAATGCAGATCAGTTCCTGGCCAACGCCTCGGTCGGCGCTCCCCCCGATCCCATCGCGGAAGGCGGCCAAAACTGGGGGCTTAGACCGCCCAACCCATTCGCGTGGCGGGCGTCCAACTATCGCCTTTTCAATGAGGTGCTTTCCGCGAACATGGCGCATGCTGGGGCCTTGCGCATCGACCATGCCATGGGGCTCACGCGCCTTTTTGTGATCCCGGCTGGGGCGCACGCCGATGACGGCGCCTATCTTGCCTATCCCGAGCGCGAACTCATCGCGCAGCTTGCGCTCGAAAGTGCGCGCGCCCGCTGCCTCGTGGTGGGCGAGGATCTTGGCACGGTGCCCCCGCATTTCCGCGGCGTCATGGATGCCGCCGATATTCTGAGCTATCGCGTCCTCTGGTTCGAACGCGATGCCAATGAGTTCCATCCGCCCGCGGCCTATCCGGCGAAATCGGTTGCCTGCGTGTCAACCCACGATTTGCCCACGATCGCCGGCTGGTGGCAGGGGGAAGACATTCGCGAGAAAGAAGCGCTCGGCCTGATTCCGGTTGAGGCGGCCGATGCCGCGCGATTGGACCGTGTTGCCGCCAAGCGAGCGTTCCTTCGTGCGGTTGGGCTGAGCGAAGACATCGCATTGGATGCGCTTGCGGCGCAGGGCCCTTCCATCGTTGCGGCGGCCCATGACTTCATCCGGCGCACACCCTCGCTGATCGCCATCGTGCAGATCGACGATATTTTGGGCGAGATCTCAGCCGTCAATCTTCCCGGCACCGACCAGGAAAGACCGAACTGGCGCCGGAAGCTAAAGGGAACTTTCGCTGGAATTGCCAAGGGTCTCGGCGAGCTTCGCATGCGATGACCCCTGTCAAAACGTCTTTGCCCGCGCGCCTTGCCGGTTAACGTAACGTACGAATGCACCCAAAAACCATTGCAAGTCAACGGCGCTAGTCTTATTCTTGGGCGCTCAAACTTGAGGCTAGTCAGCAAACAGCACGAAAGTTCGAGCACGATGGGCGGCAGCATTAGTCAAACCGGTGGCAGCCAAAGCGAGAGCATAGCCCCAGCGTTGTCGAGCCTCAGCGAGGGCGACCGCCTTAAATTGCTGATCCAGGGTGTTACCGATTGCGCCATCTGCATGCTCGATGGCGAAGGCCGTTTCGCAAGCTGGAACGCGGGCGCGGAAAAGATAATGGGCTACCGCTCCGCCGAGATCCTGGGCCAGCCTTTCTCCCGCTTCTTCACCGAACGGGATCGCGCCGCGAACCTTCCCGCGCAGCTATTGGAGGAGGCCATGCTCAACGGCCGTTCCGAAAGCGAAGGCTGGCAAGTTCGCAAGGACGGCAGTCAGTTTTTGGCGGGTATGTCCGCGTATCCCCTGCGCGATGCATCCGGCCTTCCGGCCGGCTTTGCCGTAGTTGTGCGCGACGTGACCGTGCCTGCTGCGAGACAAGAGGCCTTGCTCGAAAGCGAACGGCAGTTCCGGCTGCTCGTGGAAGGTGTGACCGATTACGCACTCTATATGCTCGATCCCAACGGGAACGTGACGAGCTGGAACACGGGGGCTCAAAGGATCAAAGGTTATGAGGCCGATGAAATCCTAGGCCAACACTTCTCGCGCTTTTACATCGAGCGCGACAGGGCGGCAGGGGTGCCCGCACGCACCTTGCAGGTGGCCGCGGCGGAGGGGCGCTTCGAAGCGGAAGGCTGGCGCGTCGGCAAGAATGGCCAGCCCTTCTGGGCGCATGTGATTATCGATTCGATCAGAGACAATAGTGGCAATCTCACAGGCTTCGCGAAGATCACTCGCGACATTACCGAAAAACATTATTCTGGAATTGCGTTGCAAAAGGTGCAGGACCAAAAGGGCCGTGCGCAGCGGATGGAGGCGCTCGGCCATTTGACCGGAGGCGTCGCGCACGACTTCAATAATGTCCTGATGGTGATCGGCGGTTTCGCGCAGACCCTTAAAAAAATCGCGGGCGGAGACCCAAAAGGAGCGCGCGCCATCGAGGCCATCGAAATCTCCGTTCAGCGCGGCCAATCGCTGACGCGCCAATTACTCACGTTTTCACGGCGGCAAACGCTGAATCCCGTTGTGACCGGGGTTGCAGAGCGTATCGAGTCTTTCAGCAAAATGCTGGGAAGCTCAAACGCCGATCCCGTCAAGCTGATTGTCGATGTTGCCCCGGACACCTGGCCCGTCATGGCCGATACCGGCGAGTTGGAGTTAGCGCTCCTCAACGTTACGCTCAACGCCCGCGATGCGATGCCCAATGGCGGCGTCCTCACCATTACAGCGGAAAATGTGCAATTGCAGCGTGAAGCGACCCCAGCCGAGGTTGAGGGCGAATTTGTTGCCATCACGATTGCAGATACGGGGACGGGGATCCCCGAAGAAATCCTGTCCAACGTTTTCGATCCGTTCTTCACGACGAAAAGCCGGAGTAAGGGCTCCGGGCTCGGTTTGTCGCAGGTCTATGGCTTCGCCCACCAGTCGGGCGGTGCCGTCACCATCGAAAGCAAAGTGGGTCACGGCACCCAGGTTATCCTGTATTTGCCGAGAACGAAGACGCCGCCGGAGAAAAAAGCTGGAGCGGCCGTGCCCCATGTCGCGGGCGGCGGTAAGGCGCTACTCGTCGACGACAATCGCGACGTGCTGGAGGTGAGCGCGCTTTACCTTCAAGAACTCGGCTATCAGGTGGACACGATGGACAGCGCTCAGCCGGCGCTCGAAGCGTTCGGGCGTGAAAAATATGCGCTTGTGGTGAGCGACATCGTCATGGCCGGAATGGATGGGATCGATCTCGCGGAGGCGATCCGCCTGCGCCAGCCGGATATGCCAATCGTCCTCATGACAGGGTATAGCCGGATCCCGGCTTCGGTGGGCGAGCAATTTGTGCTTGTTCGAAAGCCGTATAACCTTGCGGATTTGAGCTGCGCTGTGAGCACCGCTATCGCCGCTGCGGCCCGGCCGCAATCCAGTAATCTTGTGCATTTGGGGGACCGGCGTCCCCCGCGCGGTGCCGATCCGGCATAGGCTTGCGCCGCCGCCACGATTAGCGCAGCACCCATCGTCATCGCGAGGCGGCATTTGCCGCCGTGGCGATTCAGAGCGGCGTCAGTGACTTTCGTCTGGATTGCTTCGCTTCGCTAGAGTGCTTCCGGAAAAGTGTGAAGCGGTTTTCCGATAAGAAGCACGGAAAAACAAAAACTTAGAGCCCGCTTTTGATTCCATCAAAAGCGGATGGGCTCTAAGAAGAAAGAGTTCAGCGCCGCTGCAGCTACGCGCTGAACCGTTTCATCCTGAAGGGCCGGCCTCGGCGAAACTCGCAATTGACGGCAACGCCGGGCGATTAGGCGCGGATGAGGCCGGATGCCGCGGCACGGCGCGGGGCGCGGCGTTTCACGAATTCCCGCACGACATTTTCTGCCTCGTCCACGACGATGTAGGGGATGTCCAGGCCCGGCCGGATGAAATGCTGTTCGCGCATCCTGTCGAACATTTGCAAAAGCAAGTCCCAATAGCCCGCCGTGTTCACGATGTAGATGGGTTTGTCGTGATGGCCGAGCTGTGCCCAAGTGAGCTGCTCGACAAGTTCCTCCAGGGTGCCGACGCCGCCCGGCAAGGCCACAAAGCCGTCGGACAGATTGAACATCAGCATTTTGCGCTCGTGAAATCCGTTGGTCACGTAGCGCTCGGTGATGTTTTCGAGCGCATTTTCAAGTTCGAGCAGCGAGGCCGGGATGATCCCGGTGACATGGCCGCCATGGTCGCGCACGGCGCTGGCGACAGAACCCATCAAGCCGTTGCCGCCGCCGCCATAGACAAGCCCGATCCCGGCTTCGGCCATCGCGCGGCCAAGCGCTGACGCGGCCGCTTTATAACGCGGGTCTCGCCCGGAGCCCGATCCGCAATATACACAAAGGCGTTTCATTTTCTTCTTCATGGGCCGTCTTCACATTCCGGGTGGTGAAGGTCAAGAGGGTAAGCGCGGCAAGCTTGCGCGCCGCTTGAGGGGCTTGAAACTCTCGCTATAGTTCAGGGAGCGCTTATATGGAGAGCGTGCGAACCTCCTGCCAGCCATAAGCGGCAACCTCAAGGCCAAAGCCCGCAATCGAAGAGGCATTTGTTGCGTCATATCCTGGTTCCCCCCGATCCGTCTTTTCAAAAGACCGGTGACGAGCGTCACGGCGAGATCCTGAAACGTCTGCTTCCTTTCATTTGGCCCGCGGGAAGGCCCGATCTAAGGCTCAGACTTGTGCTTGCGGGCTTGGCTCTCGTCGCGGCGAAGGTCGTGACCATGATCATGCCGCTCACTTATAAAGCGGCTGTCGATTCGCTAACCGCCCTTTCTCATGGGCCGGCCGTTGCAACCTCTAGGGCGCAGGTTGTGGCAGTGCCCTTTGCCTTGATCCTCGCTTACGGCGTTGCGCGCATTTCGATGATCGGATTCGTGCAGTTGCGCGACGTTCTGTTCACACGGATCAGCCAGCATGCCACGCGGGTGCTTTCGACGGACACGTTCCGCCATGTTCACGATTTGTCGCTGCGCTTTCATTTGGAGCGGAAAACGGGCGGGCTCTCGCGCGTGCTTGAGCGCGGAAAGGGCGCCATCGACCTTATCGTCCGCATGGGGGCCCTGAACCTTATCCCCACGACGCTCGAAATTACCTTTGTTTGCCTCCTGTTCGGCTACTATTTTGGCTGGCAGCTTGTGGCGATCGTTCTTGCAATGATCGTGCTTTATTCCTGGTTTAGCTTCTATTTTAGCGATAAGCGCATCGCGATCCGGCGCGAATATATAGCGGCCGACACCGAGGCGAGCACGAAGGCCGTCGATAGTCTCCTTAACTACGAAACCGTGAAATATTTCGGAAACGAGCGCTGGGAGGCGGACCGTTACGACCACTCGATGGAAAAATACGAGCGCGCCACGATCAAGACCTACAGCTCGCTTGCGGTTTTGAACTCCGGCCAGGCGCTGATCTTCACGACCGGAATGGTGCTGGCGATGCTGTTTGCCGCCCGCGGCGTCGTGAACGGCACCATGACGCTAGGCGACTTCGTGCTGGTGAATGCGGTATTTATTCAGCTTTATCAGCCTCTCAACTTCATGGGGATGATTTACCGGGAGCTGAAGCAATCGCTGGTGGACATCGAGGCGATGTTCAACCTCCTCGGCGAGGCGCCAGAGGTGAAGGATAAACCCGGCGCGAGACCGCTGCGCGTGTCCAAGGGCGCGATCCGTTTCGAGGACGTCCACTTCGCCTATGACCCCGCGCGGACGATCCTGCGGGGCGTCGATTTCGAGGTGCCGGCCGGGCACATGGTCGCCCTGGTCGGGCCTTCGGGAGCTGGCAAATCGACGATTTCACGGCTGCTCTACCGCTTTTACGATGTGAAATCGGGCCGCGTCCTGATCGACGGGCAGGACATCCGCGATGTAAGCCAGGAGTCGCTGCGCGCTGCCATCGGCATCGTGCCGCAGGACACCGTGCTTTTCAACGACACCATTGCGTACAACATCCGTTACGGCCGCGTGACTGCAACCGAAGAGGAGGTCCAGGAAGCGGCGCGGCTCGCCCAAATAGACGATTTCATTCAGCAATTGCCGCTCGGCTACTTGTCGCCCGTGGGCGAGCGCGGCCTCAAGCTTTCTGGCGGCGAGAAGCAACGCGTTGCGATCGCGCGCACGATCCTGAAGGCGCCGCCAATCCTCATGCTCGACGAGGCGACCTCCGCGCTCGATAGCTTCACCGAGAAGGAGATCCAGGCCTCGCTCGACCGCATCGCCAAAAACCGCACCACACTTGTCATCGCACACCGGCTTTCGACGGTGATCCATGCCGATACCATTCTCGTCATGGACAAGGGGCAGATCGTGGAGCGCGGCACACATGTATCCTTACTGCCGGCGGGCGGTCTTTATGCCGGGCTTTGGGCGCGCCAGCGCGAGGCAGAGGAAGCGCGCCGCAGGCTCGCCGAGATGATCGAGGAGGGCGCGCTCACCGCGGCGGATGCAGCGCTCGACGCGCTGAAGGCACCCAAGCTTGCCGCGGCGCAGTAAGCCTCAGAAATAAACCGCAAGGGCGCCTGTTGCGCGTTCGTCTTTGCCGCAAAGCGGGCCGCGCAGCAACCGGCCAAAGGGGGCCGTAGGCACGGCGTTATCCCCTGCGCTGTGCCACGGGATGATGGACGAGAACCATAAGGCCGCAGACCCAGACGCAAAAAAGGGCCGCGTAAAAGCGGCCCTTCCGAATTGAATACCGGGAAGAAAGCTTACTTCTTCTTCGGGTCTGCCGGTTTGGCCGCGGGAGCCGCCGCACCGCCGTTTTGCGCGGCTGCCGCCCTCTGCTCGCGAAGCGCGGCGAGGCGTGCCTTGATCACCTCCGCGATCTTGCGCTGATCGTCATTATACTTTTCGACCGGCACCGGCGCGCCGTCCATTGCCTTCGCAAATCCTTCGAGCGGAAGTGGGATGCTGAGCGCGCGGCCCGTGACGTCAATGCCGAGATAGGCAATCTGCTTGCCGGTCTTCATCTGGGAGACCAGCGCAGGCTCGACAGCAGCCTCAGCGTAGCAGCCGGCCTGATCGCAGGTCGTGTAAGCAAGCTTGATCGGCTCCTTGTCGTCGATCTTCACAAGCGCGCCGGGTTGTAGAGCGGAGCCGAGGGGCAGCATGGCCAGAATTTGCGGCTTTTCCTGACCGTGGATTTGGCGAATCGCGAGCTTGCCTATGAGGATCGCGGTCGCGTTGTCGCGAACGTCGACTTGCGTCAAGCAAACGTTCGTCTTTTTCATTTCCTCGGGCTTCTGCTGCTTCGGCTTCTCGCCCGGCTTCACCGGGTCCGGCGTTGGAACATCGATACAAAGCTTGTACCAGATGTCTGCCGGCGCCTTTGCTTGGGCCCCTGCGGGAGCCGCAGGAGCTGCTTTGTTGCCTTGTGCCATGCTCGCGGTTACGCCGAGCGTAAGCGCCACTACTGCGGCCACCCCGATTGTTGCCGCTTTCACAAACTTTGCGAAAACCATTAATGCGAACCTTTCCCCGAACTGTGCTGGGTATCCTAACCTCCGCCCCATCTTCGGGGCTGTTGCTTCGAAACCCGGAAATGCGGCTTTCCCGTGACAGTATCGAAGGGCATTGAAACTGCCCGATCGCTCGCGATGTTCATATCATGAATTTCCCAGCTGCCATTTTTTTGAATGTTTCGAGGCGTAAATGGGGTTTTGAATGGCAAACGGACACAAAAGGTGCAGTCATTTTGACGTGCGGAAAAATTAGACTTCGGCTTGGCGTGCTGAGATCGGCTGCCGGGAATGGCATTCTGGCAACACTCATGGCCGCTGGCGTACTCGCATGGATGCTCCAGGGAACGGCCGTGGCAGCGCCGGAGCCTGGAATCGCGATGCACGGCCGGCCCCAATACGGCCCCACGTTTCCACACTTAAATTATGTTAATCCCGATGCGCCGAAGGGCGGCGTTCTGCGGCGGGCCGTTCTTGGCTCCTTCGATAGCCTCAATCCTTTCATTATCAAAGGTGCCCCTGTGGCGGGGATGCGCGAATACGTTTACGAAACCTTGCTGGCGCGCAGCTACGATGAACCTTTTTCTCTGTATGGGTTGATTGCAGAAAGCGTCGACACGCCGGAGGACCGCAGTTCGGTTACATTTCAAATCCGGCCCGAGGCCCGCTTTGCCGATGGAACCCCGATAACGCCGGAGGACGTGCTCTTCTCATTTTCGCTCCTGAAAAGCAAAGGCCGCCCTAACCACAGAATTTACTACGCGAAGGTTGCCGCCGCCGAAAAGGTGGGAGAACGCGGCGTCAAATTCACTTTTAAGGATAACGACCGCGAAATGCCCCTCATCATGGGGCTCATGCCGGTTCTGCCCCAGCATGCGCTCACGGCGGAAAGCTTCGAAAAAACGAGCTTCGACAAGCCGCTAGCCAGCGGCCCCTACGTTGTCGCCGAGGTATCGCCCGGCGCAAGCATCGTGTTGAAACGGAACCCGGATTATTGGGGCCGCAATCTTCCCATCATGCGCGGGCAGTTCAACTTCGACACGATCCGCTTCGATTACTACCGCGACAGGACGGCGATGATGGAGGCGTTCCGCAAGGGCCTTTTCGACGTGATGGGCGATAGCGAGGACATCGACGCAGTCAAATGGGCCGAGGCTTTCGACTTTCCCGCGGTTCACGAAGGGCTTGTTAAGAAAATGGAGTTCAGCGTGGGCGTGCCAGCGCCCATGGCAGGGCTCGTTTTTAATACGAGGCGCCTAATCTTCGCCGACCGGCGCGTGCGAGAGGCATTGACCCGCGTGTTCGACTTCGAATGGCTGAACAGGACACTCTATCGCGGGCTCTATGCCAGGCTTGAAAGCTTTTTCGAGCGCTCCGAGCTTTCGTCGCACGGCCGCCCAGCGGATGCCCGCGAGCTCGAGCTGCTTGCGCCCTATACGGATGCGCTGCTGCCCGGAATCATGGAGGGAACGTTCAGCCAGCCCGCCACCCACGGTTCGGGCACGAACCGCGAAGGGCGCAAGGAGGCGATCGCGCTTTTCGACGAAGCAGGCTACGCGCTGAAGGACGGCATCATGACCTCGAAGGCGACGGGGCTTCCCTTCACGTTCGAAATGATTTGCGCGTCGCGCGAACAGCAGCGGCTCATGCTGGCCTATTCGGAAGAGCTCCGGCAAATTGGCATTTCTGTGCAGATTCGCTTGATCGATTCGGCGCAATTCCAAAGGCGAACCACTTCCTTCGACTTCGATATGATGCAAACGGCCTGGGCCTCTTCGCTCTCGCCCGGCAACGAGCAACGCTTCCGGTGGTCGGCCGATGCCGCTACCCAGGAGGGAAGCTATAACTATGCGGGCGTTCAGAGCAAGGCCGCCGATGCCATGATCGGCGCGATGCTCGCCGCGGACACGCGCGCCGATTTCGTCTCCGCGGTTCGCGCGCTCGACCGGATTTTGCTGTCCGGCCGTTATGTCATTCCGCTTTATTTCGCGCCGAAGCAATGGATGGCCGTTTGGTCGAATCTGAGCCAGCCGCCCGGCTCGACGCTCTATGGCGCCAGGCTTGAGACCTGGTGGGCGGCCGGGACGAGAACCGCCGTGGCAGGCCAGCGGAAGGATGGCGAGTGAGTGCGGAGCACAGATACCGCGGGGACTTGCCGCCTGCGCGTTTCAATATGGCCCGCTATTGCCTGCAAACGGCGGGAGCCGCGCGAGATAAGCCGGCGCTGATTGTGGTCCACGATCCCGCAGGAACGGATGTGGAGCGCTGGAGCTACGGCGCACTGGAAGAGGCGGTCCTTAGAACGGCGCACGCGTTGCGGGCCACACACGGCCTTCGGGCAGGCAGCCGTGTAGCCATTCGCCTGCGGAACCGCACAGCGTACGCGCTCGCCTTCTTTGGGGCGATTGCGGGAGGACTCATTCCCATTTCCTTGTCGCCGGATCTAACGGCGCGCGAATTAAGCTTCATCCTTGCCGATAGCGAGGCGGCAGCCCTCGTCCTCGATGAAACCCTGCCTCATGGGCCCTTCGATCCAGACCTTAATATCATTACCGAAGCAGCACTCGCCCGCGCCTTCGAAGCCGGGCCCGCATCGGGCTTTGCCGATACGGCAGCGGACGATCCTGCCTTCCTGATCTATACCTCCGGCACGACCGCGGCGCCCAAGGGCGTGCTGCACGCTCAGCGCAGCGCCTGGGGGCGCCGTCCAATGTACCAAGGCTGGTACGGCATTACGCCCGCCGACCGGCTCATGCACGCTGGCAGCTTCAACTGGACCTACACTTTGGGGACCGGTCTCTCCGATCCGTGGGCGAACGGCGCGACTGCCATCGTTTACACCGGCGAGAAAGACCCCGCGCTTTGGCCGCAACTGATGCGCGAGCACGCTGTCTCGCTGTTTGCGGCCGTGCCAGGGGTGTACCGGCAAATCTTGAAATATTGCGGCCTCGCGCCGGGCGCCCTTTGCCGCTTGCGCCATGGGCTGACGGCTGGCGAAACCCTGACGGGCGCGGTTGCCTTAGAATGGCGCGAGCGGACCGGCACGGTCCTCTACGAGGCGCTCGGGCAAAGCGAGCTTTCCACCTATATTTCAAGTGCACCTTGTGTGCCGCCGAGACCTGGCAAGGTTGGCCGGGCGCAGCGCGGGCGTTCAGTGGCGATCCTTGGAGACGAGGACGGCACGGATCCGTTGCCCCCGGGCGAGGCAGGCCTCATCGCCGTCCACCGCAGCGATCCGGGCCTTATGCTCGGCTATTGGAAGCGGCCGCAGGAGGAAAGCGAGGTCCTGCGCGGCGAATGGTTCGTCGGGGGCGATGCCGGCACAATGGACGAGGAGGGTTACATCGCCCACCTTGGGCGCCATAACGACCTGATGAATGCGGGCGGTTTCCGGGTTTCCCCGGCCGAAGTCGAGGCGGAGCTGGGGAAACATCCCGCCGTGGCGGAGGTGGCCGTTGCCGAAGCCGCGATCCGCGACGGTATATCGATTATCTTGGCGTTCGTCGTGGCGCGGGAGAGCGCTGAAAGCGGGCTCGCGGGCAACCTCGCCTCATTCGCCAGCACGGTCCTTGCCGCCTATAAATGCCCGAAAGACTATGTTTTCGTGCAGTCCCTGCCGAAGACGGCGAACGGCAAGATCAAAAGAGGCGATTTGAAAGGCGCAGTAGGCGCCCTGCGGCAGTTCCGCGAGACCAGTTGATTGCTTGACTTGAATGGGCAGGCAAGGCACCCTCGCCGCAGCCTTGCGGATACGGTAACGAAAAGTTGCACGTTCGCCGAGGCGAGCTTGCTGGGAGAGGGTACGCCCATGCAACGGCTGCGACCACCGCCTCTCCGCTCGCGTGAGAGGGCTGGGGTGAGGGAGCCTATAGCGGTCAATCGTTGTGCTCGACGGTATTATACCCGGTTAGCCCCTTCCGCGTCACCCCGTACGCGCTGCGGTGCGAAATACCGCTGCGCAGACACCGGATCCTAAAGGGCGCCGGCGTTTGAAACGATCCCGGGTACCGCCGCCGGCCGTTCCGGGATGACCGGCGGGGGAAAGCATTCAACCGGAGCTGGTATTACTTGTTCCCCTCGCCCGCGGCAGAGTCTTCTTCCTTGGGCGCGTCCTTGACCGTGACCTCACCCTTGGCGTTGATGGTGACAAGGGCACCGATGTCCGCGTTCGAATTGCTGTCGTAGCTGGTGACGCGCCACGTCACTTCGTTCTCCGTGCCATCTTCCTCGACGGCAAGGAATGCGTTCGGCAGCTTTTTGTCGTCGATCTTTCTAACGGGCACCGTTTTAAAGACTTTGGAGGTGTTTCCTTCCGCGCTGACGCTCATCAATTGGAGAACGAGATGAGCCTGTGTGCCGTCGCCCGCGGGCGCGGTCAATACCGTAGCCCGAAACACACCGCTCGCGTCGCCGTCCGACCAAGTGCCCGCGGTGGCGACCTCCGTCACCTCCGCCGGAACCTGGAGCGCGAGCTTTTCGGCATCCTCGGCCTTGGCGCTCGAAAGGGTTGCAACAGCAACGATAAGAGTTGCGGCCATTTTCCGGAACATTAAAACTCTCCTTCGGTCAGCGTGCTATGTAGGTGGCGATGCGCCGGGTTTGCTGGTATGGGCCGGATTTGACATTTGCGTGACGATGACCGGCCGATGTCAATCGCTGGTACATTAAGCTTTTGCTGTGTTTTGCACAAACGGCAAGCCCTTAGCTCATGTTTGCTAAACAATCCTGTAGGGGAATATAGTGTCCGAACCGAACGCTCTTTCGCAAGCCCTCGCATTATTCTCCCCGGTCCATAAGGACGGATATAAGTTCGTCGCAATCGCGGCGGCGGCCACGGCCGTTGCATTTTTGCTGTCGGGCACGCTGGGCCTGCTTGGCTTGGCCGCGACCATGGCGCTCGTATTTTTTTTTAGGGACCCAAAGCGAACGGTCCCTGCGCGCGATGGGCTCGTCATCGCTCCGGCCGATGGCACCGTCATCGCCATCGCGAATGCGGTCCCGCCGGCCGAACTCGGCCTCGGAGCCGATCCTGTGCTGCGCGTCTCTATCTTTCTTTCCCTGATGGATGTTCACGTTGTCAGATCGCCCTTGTCCGGCCGCATCGCAAGTTCGGTGCACCGGCCCGGACAGCACCGCAATGCGGCCTCGCCGGACGCTTCGGCGCAAAATGAGTGTCACGCTGTTGCAATCGAAACCAGGGATGCGCTTCGCATTGGCGTGGTGCTCGTCGCTGGGACCGTCGCACGGCGGATCGTGACCGGTATTCGCCAAGGCGATAGCGTCACGGCGGGCGAGCGGATGGGGATCATCCGGTTTGGCAGCCGTACCGACATCTATCTGCCGTCTTCGCCCAGCCTTCTCGTCGAGGAAGGACAGCGCACGATCGCGGGCGAAACGATTGTCGCGGATTTGGATTCGCAGGAGCCCCGGCGCATATTCCGGCGGATTTAGCGCATGATCGTTTCTTTTCAGAACGGAACCGGGGTAAACCGGCAACGGGTATCGCGGGACACTTTCGAGAGCGTGCAAAAACTTGTCGAACCGTTTCAAATCCAGACCGCGGCGTCGTCCCGGCGAAGGCGGGGATCCATCCAACGTATCGTTCCAGCGGGAATAACGGTTGGGTGGCCATGCGCAGGGCCGGCACTCGATTTTTTCACACGCACTTTCGCGGGAATGACGATTGTGAACGGACGGGGAATCAGACGAAGTCTTGAGGACGCCCGATGAAGCGTAACGCCGCTCCCGCTCAGCTGTTTATCCATCGCGCGGCGTCTTTGCTGCCCAATATCCTGACGCTTTGCGCCGTCCTGTGCGGCTTCACTTCGATCCGGCTATCGGGAGAGGGGCAGCCTGAATTGGCGATGGCTGCCATTCTCGCGGCCGCTGCGCTCGACGTGGCCGACGGTTTTGCCGCGCGGCGCCTGTCTGCTGTCACCGCAATCGGGGCCGAACTCGATTCGCTGGCCGATTTCGTTAATTTTGGCGTCGCTCCGGCGATGCTTCTTTACAGCACGGACTTGCACCGGCTCGGAGAAGCCGGCTGGCTTATCGCAGGTGTCTATGTCCTCGCCACATGCCTGCGGCTGGCGCGATTCAATGTCCGGCTGAAAGCGATTCCCGAAGCAGCCGGAGACCTTTGGTTCGAAGGCCTGCCGTCCACGGCGGCCGCTGTCGCCATCGTCATCTGCAATGTTAGTGTCAGCGCACTATTTCAGCCGCGACAAGCTTCCATCCTCATGGCCGGTACCGCGATTGCGGCAAGCGCTTTGATGCTCAGCAAGCTACGCGTGCCAGCTCTATTCAAGCGGCACGCGGCCGGCTCAGGAGACCGCTAATAACCGACTGGATAATTGCGTTGCGTCTCCACTCGTTCCCAGAGGTTTTGATTGTTGTAGTGCCCAGGGTAGTCATTGGCGTCGTTGAACGTGAACGGAGTATGCTGCTCCCCGTAGCGGTATCCGCCCACATGGCCGCAGCAATAGCGGCGGTGATAGCGCTTAGCATGGTGCGCCCTTGTCCGCGCGCCGTCCCCGTCTGCCGCACGGGTTTCAACCGATGTTCCCAAAAAAGCAAGGGCAGCGATTGCACTTATTAGCAGCCCAAAACGCATGATTATCTCCCGCTTACGCTCTATATGTGAAGGCTTAAGCAGGCAGCCAGATTTCCAGCCACTCCGCCCTTATTGAACACTATAGGTGCGCGGGCCGATCCTGCTAGTGAGGTTTTGCAACGGCAGGAAAAAAAACGCCGCTTCGTGTTAGACTGCGGCCTTGGCGGCGAGCGGAGTGCTGTAGTCGATGCCCTTAAACCGCTGCCTCAGGATCTCGACTTGCCCCCGGGGTGTTGCGTGCAGAAGCATGACATCGCGCTTCACTAGGCCGTAATTTAAAAGCTTCTCCGCATGCTCGCCGGGGATATCGCTGACGAGGCAAGGGCGCTTGAGAATTTTTTCGAGAGACGCCCGTTCGCCACGGGACATTTGAATTCTTGGCATGGCACCCTAACGCGTACGGACAAAGGAACAATTGCGGAACATGGCTTGCGGCCTTTCCAGTTTGCGCATTATTCTAATAGGCAAGATTGCGGCAAAAAAGCGTGAAGCCGCAGAGCCGGAATTGAGTTAACCGCTAAAGTAACGTACCGTCTCGCTAATTTCGCAAAGCAACGAGGAGGAATGCATGATGCAAAACAGCCCAGCGGAGCCTTGGCCGTCCGAACTGCGGTTGAACCCGGAGAAAACGATGCTCCGCGTTGCGTTCGGCGATGGGGTTTCGCAAAGCCTGCCGGCAGAACTTTTGCGTGTCGCAAGCCCCAGCGCCGAGGTCCGGGGACACTCACCTGAGGAGCGCAAGCTGGTGGCCGGCAAGCGCAAAGTTTTCATCCGTGAGATCGAGCCCATTGGAAACTATGCGGTGAAGCTGGTTTTTAGCGACGGCCACGACACAGGCTTATTCACTTGGTCCTACCTTTACCGCATGGCGCAGGAAAAGGAGGAGATGTGGAACGGCTATCTCAAGGAAATCGCCGCCGCCGGGCTGAGCCGGGATCCGCGCTAGTGCCGCTTGCGTGAAACCGGGATCACAATTGCGAGCGAAGCGAAGGCAATCCAGAGCGACGGTCACGGCTGCAGCTCTGGATCGCCACGGCGGCGAAGGCCGCCTCGCGATGACGGCTGGGCCCGGTTAAGCTCGATGCTATTACGGCAGCCGGCAAGGCTGTTGAGAAACTGTCGCAGACAGCTGCTATTATTGCCATAGATGCAACTCTTTCCGCACGGATGGATGTCCGCGGAAAATGAATTGTGGACATGCTGAACAGCTTCGATAAAGCGCCGGCAGGTGTGCCTGCCGTCCCGGGCATTACCGGCCAAAAAAGTGCGCCGGCGGCTGGCCAGAGCCCGGGCTTGGCTCCTTCTCCGGAGCAGGGGGTCCTGACCAGGCTATTCGTGCGGCGCTGGCTTATCCTGTTATTCCTGGCGATCGTCGTTGCGCTCGCGGCATTCTACCGGCTGCCATGGGAAGCCGCGGCCCTTGCCGCCGCGGCCTTCGCTTGCGGAGCCGCCGCGATCCCGCGCTCCGGCCTGCCAGTGTTTCACCGTGCGGCGGTCCCGGAGCGCCCGGAAGAAGGGCCGCTGCCTCAGATCGCCAAAGCGCTCGCCGATGCTCTGCCCGAGCCCGCAATCCTGCTTTCCCGCGACGGCACGATCCGCTCGTTCAACAGCATGGCCCGCGATCTTTTCGGCGGCCTAAAAGCGGGGTCTCATCTTTCGAGCGCCACTCGCAACCCGCAAATCCTCGACGCTGTAATGGCCGCTTCCCCGGCCAAGCCGGTCCAAACCGTGATGTTCTCCGATCGCGTGCCGGTCGAACGCCATATGGCGGCGACGATTTCTTGGCTTGAGGCTAGAGAGAGGAAAAATTCGTCCATTCTTCTGTTCTTGCGCGATCTGACCGAACAGCGGCGCCTCGATCAACTCCGGGCCGACTTCATCGCAAATGCGAGCCACGAGATCAAAACGCCGCTAGCCTCGCTCCTGGGGTTTATCGAGACGCTTCAGGGGGCAGCGCGGCAAGACGAGACCGCGCGGGACCGCTTCCTGGCCATCATGGCCAAGCAGGGCGAGCGCATGGCCCGGCTCATCGACAATCTCATGTCCCTGAGCCGGGTCGAGATGCGGGCGCATCTCAAGCCGCAAGGCACCGTCATGATCGGAGATCTCGTGCAGCAGGCCTGCGACGCGCTTGAGCCCATGGCCGCCGAAGCGAATATCAGGGTCGGGGTGCACTACGCTCTGAACGGAGCAGCGGTTCTTGGCGACCGCGACGAACTCATGCAGGTGTTTATCAACTTGATCCATAATGGGATCAAATACGGGCGGCCGGGCGGTTCGGTGCGAGTGTCTTTGCAACGCGTGCCAAATGGCCAGGTCTCCATGATCGAAATCGCCGTCGAGGATGACGGCCCGGGCATTCCAAGCCAGCACTTGCCGCGCCTGACCGAGCGCTTCTATCGCGTTCCTGGCATCTCTGCGCTAGAGAAGGGCGGCACAGGACTTGGTTTGGCCATTGTGAAGCATGTGGTGAACCGGCATCGCGGAGAGTTGCGGATCTTCTCCGAGGAGTCGGTTGGATCGCGGTTTACGGTGCTGCTCGCGGAGACGGCGCCGGCGCAAGGCGATGAGCCGGGCGCAATGGTTTGACGTGCGTGCGCCAGGCATTTTCCCGCGCCGCCGCACCTGGTATTCCGCCCCGCGATGCGGCCATAAGATTACGATCTATACGCCCTAATACGCAATGAAGTTGTGCAGGCCGGATAACGCTGCTAATTGTGCGCGCGGCTATTGAAGAGCCCCTGAGCCACACAACATGCACAGGAGGCTTTCACTTTTCAGAGGCCGCTCTTCATTCATTGTAGTTATCTTGTGGGAAGAACGCCCCGTCCGCGATTTTTCATATTCCGGAAGGATAACGGGCCGCAAGATCGAAAAACTGGCGACCCGAATGCCAGAAGTTCTGGCTCGTGCATCCCCCGTGCGCTAAACGCCCGGCATAATTGGAGGAAATCGGCAATGGAACATCCTGTACGGACTTTCGATACGGAATTGAAGTCTCTCGACGCCATGGTCGCCCATATGGGGGGCCTCGCCGAGCATGCGCTGGGGCAAGCCGTCGACGCGCTTTACAACCGCAATCCCGAGTTGGCGGAGGTTACGCTCGAAAACGACCGGGCCATAGATCAGCTTGAGCGTTCCATCGACGAGCACGCGGTCTCGATCATCGCGAGGCGCCAGCCCGTGGCGAGCGACCTTCGGCAAATCGTCACCGCCATCCGTATCGCCGGAGACCTCGAACGCATCGGCGATCTCGCAAAAAACATCGCCAAGCGCTCCATCGCCATCGCGGGCGAACAGCATCCAAAGCAGGTCCTGACCGGGTTCATGCATATCGGCGAAGCAGCCATGCGCCAGCTCAAGGACGTGCTCGACGCCTATTCCTCGCGGAACCCCGAAGCAGCCTTGTCGGTCTGGCAGCGCGACCAGGAAATCGACGCGATGTATAACTCGCTCTACACCGAGCTGCTGGAGGCCATGATGGTTGAGCCGCAGCACGCCGGGCTTTACGCCCATCTCCTATTCAGCGCCAAGAACCTTGAGCGGATCGGCGATCACGCAACAAATATTGCAGAAACGATCTATTATTGTATCAAGGGGAAGGTTCTCGGCGAGGAGCGCCCGAAATCGGATCGCACCAGCCGGACACTCGTTTTATCGCATGCAGCAACGGCGAGGGAATAGCGTCCTTCGCGTCCAGAGCAAGGGGGCCCCCCGGCCATGAATGCGAAGGTTCTGATCGTTGAAGACGAAGAGCCGCTGGCTCTGCTGCTCCAATACAATTTGGAAGCCGAAGGTTTTCGTGTCGCGGTTTCGAGCCGCGGCGACGAAGCCGAAGTCGCCATCAGCGAGGAGCCGCCGGACCTCATTATTTTGGATTGGATGCTGCCGGGCCTGTCCGGCATCGAGCTTTGCCGCCGGCTGCGGGCGGGGAAGGTGTCGCGCGGCATCCCCATCCTCATGCTGACCGCGCGCGGCGAGGAGCAAGACCGCATCCGCGGCCTGACCATGGGCGCGGACGACTATGTGGTGAAGCCTTTCTCCGTCCCCGAGCTGATGGCGCGCGTCCGCGCCATCCTGCGCCGTGCCAATCCCGAGCGCCTCGCCCAAACCCTTGTGGCCGAGGATATCGAACTCGACCGCGAGTCCTATCGCGTCGTGCGCAACGGCCGCGAACTCCGGCTCGGGCCGACCGAGTTCAAGCTGCTGGAATTCATGATGGAAAGCCCCGGCCGCGTGTTCACCCGGACGCAGCTTCTCGATGGCGTATGGGGGCGCGATGTCTATGTGGACGAGCGCACCGTCGACGTTCACATCGGGCGCCTCAGGAAAGCTATAAACCGCGGCAAGGAGAAAGACCCCATCCGCACGGTGCGCGGCGCCGGTTATGCGCTGGGGGAGAAGTTTGCGGGCCAAAGCCTTGTCGAGTCATAGCGGGGACGCCGTTGTGCGGAGCAGTTCCCGCTTTCCGCTATGACCGCAGCGCCCGTAGCCAAACGGGCGCGCACGCTATGAGCTGACTCTTGGCAACCGAATTTAAGCACGAAGTCTCTAGGGGAATGTTCTGAGCCACTCGGTAACACTCTTGGATTTTAAGTTAAGGTCGCGAAGCGGGTGCATCGAGTTGCCGAAGGACAGCCCCTTCCGGGGCGTCTTGGCGCTAAAATAAACGCTTTTTCTTAGGCGCGGCGCGTTGATCGATCACCTCGAACTGGATACCCCGGTCAAGGATCGCGTGGTCGACCGCGGACCTTGTCCATTCGCCCTTCGCAATAAGTTGGGGCATCCAAAATCGGTCGTAGACAAAGGCTTTTCCTGCCCTGTAGCACACGGACATCATAGAGCAGGAGACCGGGCCGGGAATGGATTCGACGCGGGCAACCTCTGCATTGAACGCCGCCAGATTTTGCTGTTCCTCTGCCCAGAAGGATGGGCTTGTGAACACAAGGTAGTGTTCAAGCTGTTGCGACAGCATAAGCCTGAGCACCAACACTGAGATCATCGCCGTTTGGAGGGCATCCGTTCCATAACGCTTGGCGAGAACGCTTCTTCCAATGCCCACAAAGGCAATCGCGGCGGCGATGGCACTCGCCACCACAACCTCAAAATAGGCGTTATAAATCACGCCCGCCCCGGCTGCCTGAAACAGCCCGCTTGTAAGCGAGAGGCCGAGCAAAAGCGCAGTGAATTGCGCAGCGGGCGCCTTCCGGTTCGCCCACGCCCAAAGCCCCCAGAACATCAGCGCGGGCGCAATCCATTGCAGCTTGTTCACTGTAGAAAGCATATGCCCGACGCTGATTACTCGCGGCATCAGCATTTGTTCGGCAAACTGCGGCCCGAAGGCGGTGGTGCAGAGCAACAGCCCGGCTGCGCAAAGCGACGCCCCAAAAGCTGCCGCGCGCAGCGCCGCTCGCTTGTCGTTCATGGCCAGCCAGATAAGCGCCGCGAGCGGAAACGCAGGCAGATTGTGCTTGGTAAACCCTGCAAGCACCATGAGCGCGATGGCCGGCTCGACCGCTCGGCTCGCACGGACCCGATCGAGAAAAAGGGCCAAGGCCAGGACCATGAGGGCGAGCGCAAGCATGCTCGGATCGTTGACGCCCACATGTCGCGTAAAGAAATGGCTCAGCGTCGCGAGAAGCCAAAAGCCGCCGAAAGCCGCCGCCCCCCGCGAGCCGCCGAGCGCCCGTATGCAATACCCGGCCCCAAAGGAGACCACCAGCGTCGAAACGAGGGAAATCAGCCGGCCTGCGAAGATTGTGTCGCCAGTTAACTTGGACACAAGCGCAACAAAATAGAAAGACAGCGGCGGGTAGTTATTGACGATCAACTCGTCCCGGCTTGGATAAAGGGCTGTGCCGTTCAGCACGGCGTCGATGAACCAGGCGTTCCATGGCTCGTTCCGGCCGATCTCGATTTGAAAGCCGATGCGCCAGACGGGCCAGGCAAGGAAAATTGCTGCCAGAACGCCGAACAGCCATGCGGCGGCCTGTGCTTTTGCAGCGCTGGCGGGTTGGGAGGAAAGCGCGGGGCTGGCGGTCAGCAGAGGGGAGAAGGAGGACATGATGAGCAAAAGCGTCCGCTTAGCTTAAGGAATGCTTACGCCTTATAGCTCCCGGACTCTGGGATTGCCAGCCTTAAGCTCGATGCGGATTGAGTGCTTTGAACTGCCGCGCCGTGTCTCCAAAGATCGGCTGCGGCAAGCGAGAGCAGGCTCATCCGGCCTATTAGCCTCGTATTGGCCGGTGGAAAGGCCTGCGCACTCAGAGCGCTGGACGGCCTGTGCCTCGCGAGGGCTTGTGCCGCCTTCACAAGCTTTCCCCTTATTAACAGAGGGCCGGCATCCGCATTAATACTTTCGAGGCCTGGTCAGAGTTCGCTCACGTTACTGCCCGTCAGGTTGCTCGACTGAGTCCGCGCCCTCGTGGAGCACGTTAACGGCGGGATGGTAAATGGGCGTGGATTCGAATTTCCTCCCGCCGCGAAAAGCGTAATTTTTTGCGTTTCCGCCTGCAATACTGCGACTCAGAAAGTCCGTTAATTATAATTCCGGTTCGCCATTAACCATGAACAGGCGCGCCACGGCTTGCGAAGATGCCGCGCCGGCCCTTGAGTTTCTTGTGTATTATCAATGAGAAGATAAGCCGTGTCCAGAGCTTAAGTCTTTGGCAAGGCGCATTTTCCTACTATTGCGCATTATGGAAATGCCGTTGCGGCGCCCGGAGTCGCTGTAAACTTGTACGGAAATCGTAAACACAAACCGGCACCGGCCGCGCGAGGCTCAAACGCCTTCGGCGCCGGGATCGGCCTCTTGAACGTCCACAAGCTCGCGAAGGGCGGCCCTTGCCCGCGACAGGCGCGACTTGACCGTGCCGACCGAGATGTTGAGGACGGTTGCCGCCTCCTCGTAACGCAGGCCCTCCACCGCGATCAGCATCAACACCTCGCGGTGATCCTCGGTCAGCCGCATGAACGCGTCCTGGACCTCCGATAAAACGAGGTGATGATGCTGCTCGGCCCTGGCAAAAAGCGGGGCGTCCTTTTCGAGCCGGTTGCGATAGGCGATATCGTGCTGGGCGCGCCGCTTGTCGTTTCTGAACACGTTCTTCAGAATGACAAACAGCCAAGCCCGCAAATTCGAACCCGGCTGCCATGAGCCGATATTGGCGATGGCCCGCGTCAGGCATTCCTGGACGAGATCGTCCGCATAGTCGGCATCGCGTGTCATATAACGTGCAAAGCGCCTGAGACGGGGAATTTCCGCTCTCATGGCAGAAATCGTTTCGCGATAGTCGTGAAGCATTTCAAATTTTGCCTTCATGCCCGCTTTCTAATATATTGGCGGACTACCGATAATGGAAGGCCAGAGAAATGTGCTTTTGTGGATAACAAACCGGTACTTGCTCTGTATGCTGGCATTCGCGCAATGCGATTGCAAGCATTACGCCAGTCAGGTGGTATCGCGATGCTCGCTCCGCGCCCTTAGCGATGGGGGACTTGAATCCGCCCAAACTCGCGTCCATTTCGCGGATCGATCGTAAGGACAGTATCGCTGTCTTCGCCCTTCCAGTATAGAATAAGCTGATCGCCGCTGGCTGCCACGCTTTCGAGCTTACCCTTGCCCAGATCCAAGGAGAGCGTGTAAGGCGATTGAGCGGGCGACGCCACCGCTGGTTTCGGTGCGGCTCCGAGCTTCGACGCTTGCCGTGTCATTCCATACACAAGCGCCAGGATTCCGAGTATCAACAGCGCAGTCATCACGGCGATGCTGATCTTTAGGATGCGCACATGGCGGGACGTGAAGGCGCCTCCCTCAAGCGGACTTGAAACTTTTGTCATGGAAACTCGTACCGGTGAGCATGTTGGATCGTAGCATGGCAGGCGAATTCTCATCTTCCACCGGCGGTTACGCCGTTCAAGCGGGCGATGCCGGCATGAGGCTCGACCGCTTCCTTGCGGGCCGGATTGAGACACTAAGCCGGGCCAGGTTGCAAGATCTCATTCGCGGCGGCCACGTGACGTGCGCGGGGCAGCCGGTGAGGGACCCCGCCATGAAGGTCCGGCTGGGCGATAGTTACAAGGCTGGCGTTCCCGCTGTGGAGCCTTATGCGGTCGCGGGCGAGCCGATCGCTCTGAATGTGGTTTATGAGGATGACAGCCTGATCGTGATCGACAAGCCGGCCGGCCTTGTGGTTCACCCGGGTGCCGGAAATATGAGCGGGACGCTGGTAAACGCGCTCATTTCCCATTGCGGATCGAGTCTTTCCGGCATTGGCGGCGTGGCGAGGCCAGGGATCGTGCACCGTCTCGACAAGGACACAAGCGGGTTGATGGTAGCGGCAAAGTCCGACGCCGCTCATCGGGGCCTGGCCGCTCAGTTCGCCGATCATGGTCGGACCGGAGACCTGCGCCGTGAATATTTCGCGCTGGTATGGGGCGAGCCATCGCCGCGCGCCGGAAGGATCGAGACGCTCATCGCGCGCCATCCGGCATCGCGGACCAAGATGGCCGTAGTCCCTAATGGGGGACGGCTCGCGATCACGAATTACGAAACAAGGCATACCTATCGCCTGCCGGCCGCGGGCGGTGCGGCAAAAAGCAAAGGGAACAACGCGCCCTCGTTGAGTGCTGTTCGATGTAGCCTTGAAACCGGCCGCACGCATCAGGTGCGCGTACACATGGCGCATATCGGCACGCCAATTGCAGGGGATAGCCTTTACGGAGCCGGTTTCGGTACGAAGGCGAAGTCCCTGCCTCAAGAAGCGGCCGAAGCATTGAAGCAGCTGGGCAGGCAGGCTTTGCATGCCGCCAGCCTTCGATTCCGGCATCCCGTGACGGGGAAGATCCGCGCTTTCGAGAGCGATTTGCCCCCGGACATCGCGAATTTGTGTAGCATTCTTGAAAGACTGCTTACGAAACTGTCCAAGAATTAAGATGCAGAACACGGCCTGTAGGCGTAAGGTAGGGGCAATCGTTCCAAAATCGCGAACGAGTTCTCCAAAGTCAGCGGGCCTTCCGCTGGGGAGGTGCTAGAATGAGTTCATTGCCTTCAGTCGCAGCAAGCGGCGGGCTTGCGCGGTATCTCGAAGAGATCCGGCGCTTTCCTATGCTTGAGCCTCAGCAGGAATATATGCTCGCCAAACGCTGGCAAGAGCACGAGGACGCTGCCGCTGCCCAAAAACTCGTTACCTCACATCTCCGTCTTGTAGCCCGTATCGCGATGGGATACCGGGGCTATGGCCTCCCTATTGGCGAAGTCATATCGGAAGGTAATGTCGGCCTCATGCAAGCGGTGAAACGCTTCGATCCCGATAAAGGCTTCCGCCTTGCTACTTACGCTATGTGGTGGATCCGAGCCGCCATTCAAGAATATATTTTGCGGTCTTGGAGCCTTGTGAAGATGGGCACCACCGCGAGCCAGAAGAAGCTGTTCTTCAATCTGCGCAAGGCGAAGAGCCAACTGCAGGCTCTGGAGGAGGGCGATCTGCGCCCCGACCAGGTCGCGCAGATTGCGACGAATCTTGGCGTGCCGGAGGAAGATGTCATCTCCATGAACCGCCGGCTTGGCGGCGACGCCTCGCTGAACGCTCCGCTCAGGGCCGATTCTGAGAGCGGCGAGTGGCAGGATTGGCTTGTGGACGACAGTCCCAACCAGGAGACCACGCTCGTCGAAAGCGAGGAGATGGACCGGCGCCGCGAATATCTGGGAGCGGCGATGGAAAGCCTCAACGAGCGCGAACGGCGCATCTTCACGGCGCGCCGCCTGACCGACGAGCCGTTGACGCTGGAGGAGCTTTCGGCGGAGTTCAACGTGAGCCGCGAGCGTATCCGGCAGATTGAAGTGCGCGCGTTCGAGAAGGTGCAGAAAGCTGTCCAGCGGGCAGCGGTCAAAGCCGAGACCCCCCGCGCCTCCGCGGGACCCAGCGCCACGGCCTTCTCGGCGGCGCGCTGAGCAAGTCCGTCCAATCCGAAATCGTCGCCGGGCTTGCCCCGGCCCTGTTCCACGCAGCCTGAGCGAACGCAGTCATTTGCCGTTCGCTCAGGTTCTAAAATGCTGCCATCCGGCATCGCCGTCATTGCTGGCCCCGGCTGGGAGGCCTGGGTAAACTCCGCAAAGCAATACCGCCTCCGTTACCGTGCTCTGGATCGCCACGGCACCGAAGGCCGCCTCTCGCCGACGGTGCTCCATTAAGCGCACGGCGCTCTATTACTCGCAGAACACCGGGACAAGATGCAGATTGGTGAAGAGCTGCAGCGGCTGGCCCTTGAGTCCAACGATTTTCAGCTTGTGCCCCTTCGACACCAGCCGCTTATGAAGAAAAACGAGGGCGCCAAGGCCCGAGCTGTCGACAAACTCCACCTTGGATAAGTCCAGCACCACGTCTTCACTCGCCTCGGCGAGCCGTTCGATGGCGGGCCGCGCGCGCGCGACATAGGACGCGTCGAGATCGTCGTCAATTTGATGATTCTTAGGCATTGTAGATGATACCCTTATCGAGGAATGCAACCGGATATTGTGCCATCCTTATTGCTACAACCTTAAGGTCAATTGACGTGCGCCTTCGTTCGCCAGTTTTTTTCGCACCTGCTTATGAGTGACGCAGCCATAGGCCAGAAGAGCCACCTCCATGGCCGGCTTAATGTCCGGGCTAGGCTTTTTCAGTTTTGCGGGTCTAATATGCCAAAGCCGGTGGCCTTTTCCGTTCTTACGGGGGTATACTTCTGGAAATCTGCTTAGCCTCGATCTTGCATTCCGGGCTGCAACCGAAACGAACGAAGGAGCCGCGATGCCTAAGGCTAACTACCGCTATTTCATCACCTATTCCGGGGTAAAGCTGCCGCTGCGGCTCGTTAATCCGCTGCAAGCGGAGGAGCTCGATAACAGAAATACCTACTTCCGCGCCGGATATGACGATCAGGACCGGCTGATTACGGTGGAGAAACTCGTCTATGGCGAAGTCGAGTTGGTCCATCGTTACGAGTATCGCCCGGACGGCTCTTTGAAAGCGGCCCGTATCACCTTGGATGGCGACACGACTGTCATGGAATATCCAGGAGACGGGGATTGAACGGCGGCGCGGCAGCCTCGCCGGCTGGCCACTTAATCTTGAACCTGTTCTTCACCGCGAGCAGGAACAGGAAGATCAGCGCGGCGCTCACCGGGATTTGCGCGAGCGTTTCCACGAAGGTCACGCTGGCGGGGATGTGCGGCTGCTCCGCCGTGCCATCGTAGAGGCGGAGATAAGCCTGGTTCACCCGCGCGTCCCGCGTGCTGCGAACGCGTTCTTCACTGCCAGATACAGCGTCCTGCACGGGCAGGCCGCCTGCCTCCGCGCAGCGCGTTTCGGCCCTTGATTGTCAATTATAGACGGGCGTGGCGGGGCCACAGGCAAAGTTGTAGCTAATCAAAACTCAAAAAGTTGCGCCAAGAATCGGCAGCCGCCGCGAATTTGACGTTTTCCTGCAAATTCATGACCGCCAAAATCGATGACAGGCATTTGCACAAGGGGCGGCTGAACCATGCTCGATGGACGCGAAGTTTTGAGGCTTTTCAAGGCCCGGTGGCTGCGGCACTGCGCGGCCGGCGCTTTGATAGGAGCGCTCCACATTCCGCTCGCTTTCGCGCAGGACGGCCAGACCGTAGTCTCGAAAACGACCCCGTCTAATCCTCCGCCCGTCGTGGCGGCGCCCGCAGTGCCTGCGCCCGCGGCAAAACCCGCGATCCCCGCAGCGTCCACCTCCGCGTGGCATGCGAACGTGGCCCAGCCGCCGCAGCCCGCACCAGCCGCGGCCCCCGCCGTTCCGCAGGAAACCGATCAGCAGATCGTGACCAAGGTCAACGACTACTTCAACAAGCTCACGGACCTGCAGGGTGTGTTTCTTCAGACGGACCCCGACGGCAAGCAAAAGCGCGGCCGGTTTTATTTTCAGCGCCCCGGCAAGATACGCTTCGATTATGCGCCGCCGAGCAGCCTGAAGATCGTCTCCGACGGCCGCAACCTCGCAATCGAGGATAAAGATATGAACACGTCCGAGCGTTACCCCTTGGACGTGACGCCGTTCAAGCTGCTGCTCTCCGAAACGGTGGATCTTGCCAACGATGCCAAAGTAACTGCCATCGAGCAGGGACCGGATTTCTTCGTTTTGACCGCCGAGGAAAAGGGCAGCGAAGGGTCGTCGGGCCGGATCAGGCTGTTCTTCTCGAAACCCGACATGGTTTTGAAGGAGTGGATCATCACAGACGCGCAAGGCCTCGATACGCGCCTGGAGATTTCTGAGCTTGAGCAGAACAAGAAGGTAACCGAAAATTACTTTATAATTTCTGCCTTCGGGCTCGATCGCGATCGCTAGACATTTGCGCCGCGCGGTTCGCCGCCGTGCCGGCTCGCTTGCCTTGAAAGCTTGGCCTGCCCGGCGTAGGTTTCCCGTGACGATACTCTCGCCGCGGGAAACAGCGCATGAATGAGTTCCGCTTCATCGATGTCATCATCACCGGTGCCGGACCTGCCGGGCTGGCCGCCGCCTTCGCGTGTCAAGACTGCGGTTTGAAGCCGCTCATTGCCGATACATCCAAGAGCGCGACTTCGGACGCGGCCAAAGGGCGTAGCGCGGCGCTTTTCAATAAGTCCGTCATGTTCCTGAAAAGGCTCGGCGTGTGGGAGGCGTGCTCAGCGGCGGCGGAACCGTTGCGCACGCTGCAATTCATCGACGACACGGGGCGGCTTTTGCGCGCACCCGACTGCGCTTTCCACGCTGAGGAGATCGGCGAGCCCGCTTTCGGCTATAATATCAACAATTCCGATCTTGCGCGCGTCTTCAAAGCCGAAGCGGAGCGGCGCGGCATCCGTATCGTTTCACCGGGCCGGCTTGCAAACCTCGACAGCGGCGGTGCCGAAGCACGCCTTGTTTTCGAGGACGGCACCGGGCTTTCCGCGCCGCTGGTCGTCGCGGCCGACGGGCGCAAGTCCGCCACGCGCGAGGCGGCCGGCATTCGATCCATCAGCTGGTCTTACGGCCAGATCGCGCTCGCCGGATCGTTCGCGCATGAGCGCCCCCACAATGGCATCTGCATCGAGTTTCATCGCCATGCAGGACCGCTCACGCTGATCCCGCTGCCCGGAAACCGGTCCAGCTTTGTCTGGAGCGAACGAACAGCCGGCGCTGAAGGTTTGCTCGGCCTCGACGACGCGGAGTTTGCGGCGGAGCTTGAGAAAACCTCCCGCCACGCTTTGGGCCGGGTTTCAGGTCTCACCCCAAGGGCAGGCTTCCCGCTGTCTTCGGTGGTCGTCCGGGAATATGGGCGCGCCCGCGTGGCGCTTGCCGGAGAGGCGGCCCACGCAGCGCCCCCAATCGGCGCGCAAGGGCTCAATCTCGGCTTCCGCGACGTCGAAGCGCTCGCCGCGCTTCTTGCGGAGGCCCGCAGCCGCGGCGAGGACATCGGAGGCGGAAAGCTGCTGGCCGCCTATACCGCGGCAAGGCGGGGTGACATCATGAGCCGCACCCTCGGTTTGGACATGCTCAACCGGAGTTTGCTCTCCGGATTCCCGCCGTTTCAAGCCGCGCGCGGCGCGGGTCTCTACGCGCTTGGCGCCATCGGCCCGCTTCGCCGCGCGTTCATGCGACGGGGCATCGCACCGGCGGACATGCTTTAATCTCTTGACCTTCCGGCGCACCCTTGCAAGACAAACTCTTCCGCGCAAACACACGCTTTGAGGCTTATGCTTCTCGATCTCCGCCACCGTCTAGAATATGGCGCATTGCTCGCAATCGTGCTCTTTGTGCGCTCGATGCCGCTCGATATGGCTACGGCGGTCTCGGCGCGCATTTGGCGATTTCTTGCACCAAGGACGAGGCGCCACCGGCGCGCCCTCAAGAACCTTGAGAAAGCCATGCCGGAGAAAACGCCGGCCGAGCGGGAGGCCATTGCGCTGGCCATGTGGGACAACCTTGGGCGGGTGATGGCCGAGACCATTCTGCTCGACCGCATATTGAAAGATCCGTCGCGCATTGAGTACGAGAATCCGGCGCTGATCGCGCGGTACAAGGACAAGATGGGCGCTGCTGTTTTTGCAAGCCTGCATATGGGCAATTGGGAGATCGGCATCTCGCCCGTGAACGCGATCGCGGCGAGACCCGCCGGGGTTTACCGGATCGTGGAAAACCCGTATGTGGACCGCTACATCCACCGGCTGCGCGCCACGCTCTATCCGGGGGGGCTTTTCGCAAGCAAAGGGGGCGAAGGCTTTGCGACGGTCATGCGGATTGCCGGTTACGTGCGCTCCGGCGGAGCCGTGGGAGTCCTGGCCGACCTCGTCGATTGGGGAGGCGCGCAAGTTCCTTTTTTCGGGCACATGATGTGGGCGACGACGGCTCCAGCTTGGCTTGCGCGCCGTGCTGGAACGAGGCTTTGGGTCGGCCGCGTCATTCGCATAGGCAAGCGGTCGCGCTTCAAGATCGCGTTCATGGAACTGAAAGTTCCCCGTACGGACAAACCCGATGAGGACATTTGCGAATTGACGGCAGCGATACAAAGACAGTTCGAGGCTTGGATCCGCGAGTATCCTGAGCAATGGATGTGGGGGAACAAGCGATGGAAAAACCACGAAATGCCTGGCGGGACACAATACTGATGCGGATGGCGGTGTTGCAGCACGTGCCCTTCGAGGGGCCGGCCGCGATTGCGGACTGGGCCGTGGCGCGCGGCGTACATATGACAGTTACCTCGCTCTTCCAGAACGAGCCGTTGCCGGCGCTGGACGGCTTCGACATGCTGACCGTCATGGGCGGCCCCATGAGCGCCAATGACGAGGCGCACTATTCCTGGCTCGGCCTGGAAATCGCGCTCGTCCGCGATGCGATCGGGGCCGGCAAGACTGTCTTTGGCGTGTGCCTCGGGGCGCAAATCATAGCGAAGGCGCTTGGGGCGCGTGTTTATGCGGCGCCGCAAAAGGAAATCGGCTGGTTTCCCGTGGAGCGCACCGCTTCGGGGCATGCGATCTTTGATGGCGTCCCTACGCGGATTACAGTTTTTCATTGGCACGGCGAGACCTTCGATTTGCCGGCAGGAGCCGCGCACCTGGCGCAAACCTTCTCGACCCCAAATCAAGGTTTCGCGTTCGGAGATCGCGTTCTCGGCTTGCAATTCCACATGGAAGCAACGGCGGAAAGCGTGGCGTCTCTTCTTGAAAACGCTGCAGGCGAAATTGGCGGCGGCGCGTTCGAACAGGCCCCGGACGCGATCCTGTCCGGAGTTCGCCATTGTGCCCAGCTTCGGCCGCTTATCGGGCGCGTGCTCGATAACTTGACCGGCAAAGAGCGCGCAGGCAGAGAATAATCGATTCACGCGGAGGCCTCCATGGCAACGACACGAACCCCTTCGAAATTCTTTAAGGCTTTAGCCGCGGGCGCTCCGGCGCCCTTCGTGGACAAGCCCGTCCGCCTCGAGCGCATGATTCATTTCGTCGCGCCGCAGGTGGAAAAGATCCGTGCGAAAATCCCCGAGCTAATCCGCCAAGTCGACGTGGTCCTCGGCAATTTGGAGGACGCGATCCCGGCCTCCGACAAGGAAGCGGCCCGGATGGGCTTTATCGAGCTCGCGCGCGCGAACGACTTCGGCCGCACCGGGCTTTGGACGCGCATCAACGCGCTAAACAGCCCATGGGTGCTCGACGACATCACTGAGATCATGGCCGCGGTTGGCGATAAGCTCGATGTGATCATGCTGCCGAAGGTCGAAGGCCCGTGGGATATCCACTATCTCGACCAGCTGCTCGCGCAGCTTGAAGCCAAGCACGGGGTGAAAAAGCCCGTGATGATCCACGCCCTCTTGGAGACGGCCGAAGGCGTGAACAATGTCGCGGAGATCGCCGGCGCGAGCCCGCGCATGCATGGCATGAGCCTGGGGCCGGCCGACTTGGCCGCGAGCCGGGCCATGAAGACGACGCGCGTGGGCGGCGGCCACCCATCCTATGGCGTGCTTGCCGATGCGGCCAGCGACGGCGCTTCGCGCGCTTTCTACCAGCAGGACCTTTGGCATTATACGGTGGGACGCATGGTCGATGCCTGCGCGATGCACGGCATCAAACCGTTTTACGGCCCGTTCGGGGATTTCTCCGACACGGCGGCGTGCGAGGCTCAATTCCGCAATGCGTTTCTGCAGGGCTGCGCGGGGGCTTGGACGCTGCATCCCTCGCAAATCGAAATTGCGCGCCGGGTGTTCGCACCCGATCCGGCGGAGGCTGCCTTTGCGAGGCGCATCCTCGCGGCCATGCCTGACGGCACGGGCGCCGTAATGGTGGACGGCAAGATGCAGGACGATGCAACTTGGAAGCAAGCCAAGGTTATCGTTGACTTGAGCGACCTCGTCGCGGCAAAAGATGGGCCTTCGTCGTAACCGCCGGCGCGCGTGATGCCTGCTTACGCTTGATCTTATCGCAAAACCGGTTCCAACTTTTGCGGATCATGCTCTAGCTTCTGTGAGAGTAAGGTTTATTGTATAACGTAAGAAAAGAAACGCGGGACGCCATGGCGAAGGAACGGCGCGCGAGATATTCGATTGGGGAGGTCGTGAAACACCGCCTCTTCCCCTTTCGCGGCATAATTTTCGACGTCGACCCCGTGTTCGCCAACACCGACGAGTGGTGGGAGTCGATCCCGGAGGAAGTCCGCCCGGCCAAGGACCAGCCTTTCTATCATCTTCTCGCCGAGAATGAGGATACGGAGTATGTGGCCTATGTCTCCGAGCAAAATCTCTTGCCCGACGACAGCGGCGAGCCGCTGAGGCACCCCCAATTGGCGGACCTCTTCGACGAGCTTGAGGATGGCGGCTACCGCATAAGAAGCTCGGCTGCGAATTAGTGCGGCGCGCGCGGTCAGCGCGCTTGCGTCCACTCCGACACATCCCACAGCTTCAGCGTTGTATCTTCGCTGCCGGAAAGGGCGAAGCGGCCGTCAGGGGAAAAGGCGACAGAAGTTACATAGTCCGTATGCCCGGCGAGGGTATGAAGCTCCCGGCCGCTCGCTGCATCCCAAAGCTTCAGCGTGTTGTCATTGCTCGCGCTGGCAAGCGCGCCGCTATCCGGCCACCGGTGCCGGGCCGCAATGAAGATAGGGCTTTCAAAAATCGAGCGAGACCGCAACGGGGGTATGGTCGGACGGCTTGTCCCAGCTGCGCGGCTTGCGGTCGATGGCGGCGCTCGCGAGCCGGGCGAGGGCCTGCGGCGAAAGCAGGATGTGGTCGATGCGAATACCGAAATCCTTCTGCCAGGCGCCGGCTTGGTAGTCCCAGAAGGTATATTGCCCGGCGCGGCTATCGCAGGCCATCACCGCGTCGGTGAGGCCGAGATGCAGGATGCGCCGGAACGCCTGCCGCGAGTCCAGCCGGTAAAGCGCGTCTTCGGTCCAAGCCGCCGGGTTATAGACATCGGCCGGGCGCGGGATGATGTTGTAGTCGCCCGCGAGCACCAGCACTTCTTCATAGGCGAGCAGCGTTTGCGCATGCGCCTTCAGGCGGGCGAGCCAGGCAAGTTTGTAATCGAGCTTCTCCGAGGGCGCGGGGTTGCCGTTCGGAGCGTAGATCGAGGCGATGCGGATGGCCTTGCCGCCCGGCAGCGAGATCGCGGCTTCGATATAACGGGCCTGCGCATCGGCCGGATCGCCCGGCAGCGCCGTCACCGTCTCGTCGATGGGGTGCTTCGACAGGATCGCCACGCCGTTGAAGGATTTCTGACCGAGCACCGCGCAATTATAGCCCAGCTCCTCGAACGTGGCGCGCGGGAACCCCTCGGTCTGGCACTTCAACTCCTGCAGGCACAGCACATCGGGCGCGGCCTGCTTCAGCCACGCCGTGGCTGCCGCCTCGCGCTGCTTGATGGAGTTCACGTTCCAGGTGGCGATTTTCAGCACGCGCGCCCGCGCTCAAACCGAGAAGGACGTGCCGCAACCGCAGGCCGCGGTCGCGTTGGGGTTAGTGATCTTGAAGGACGCACCGATCAAATCGTCCACATAATCGATCTCGGACCCCGCCATATAAGGCACGGAGACGGGATCGATGGCGACCCGCGCGCCGGCCCTCTCGATGACGAGATCGTCATCGTTGGTCTTCGCCACGATCTCGAAATCGTATTTGAACCCCGAGCAGCCGCCGCCCAGCACACTGATGCGCAAGGCATTCTCGCCGGCCTGCTGCGCCATAATCTCGCGAATACGGTTGGCGGCACGCTCGCTCACGCTTATGTTCGCATCGTTCGTCATAACGATTGTTCGCCCCTTTTGAACCTCGATTAAGAGTTTGGATGTTTGCGCGTCAATGTCAACCGGCACAGCACAAGGAGAACGAACGCATGGCCGGGCTTGCCCCTTACGCTGCGCATCCCGAGGAAAGCCGCGGCCGGCTTTGCGAGGAAGCCGCTTGCCCCACGCGCACGGTCTACCAGCGCGACCGCGACCGCATCGTGCACTCGTCCGCATTCCGCCGGCTGATCCACAAGACGCAAGTTTTCGTTTATCACGAGGGCGACCATTACCGCACGCGGCTGACGCACAGCTTGGAGGTCGCGCAGATCGCGCGCACGCTGGCCCGCGCACTGGACCTCAACGAAGACCTGACCGAGACAATTGCGCTCGCGCACGATCTCGGCCACACGCCCTTCGGCCATGCCGGCGAGGACGCGCTGAACGAGGCCATGCAGCCGGTTGGCGGCTTCGACCACAACGCGCAGAGCCTGCGCATCGTGACGCATCTGGAGCACCATTATGCGGCTTTCCGCGGGTTGAACCTCACCTGGGAGACGCTGGAGGGCATCGTCAAGCATAACGGTCCGCTCACCGATGCCGATGGCCGCCCGCTGGGTCGCTATGCGGGGAAGGGCCTGCCGCACGCGATCCGCAGCTACATGCCGGTGCAGGACCTCCGCCTCGACACCTATTGCTCGCTCGAAGGCCAGATCGCGGCGCTGGCCGACGATATCGCCTACAACAATCACGACATCGACGATGGCTTTCGCGCGGGCTACATCGCCGTGAAGGAGCTGGCCGAGGTACCCATGGCCGGGCGCACGCTGGCGCTGGTGCGCGCGCGCTACGGCGAACTCGACGATGCGACGCTTATTTATGAGACGATCCGGCGCATGATCGCCGCCATGGCCGAGGATGTGCTGGCCGAGACCCGGGGACGGATCGCGGAGGCGAAGCCTGCCTGTATCGGCTGTGTGCGCGGGCGAGACGCGCCGCTCGCCGAGTTTTCGGAGAGGATGGCGGCCGATATCGGGGAGCTGCGGCGCTTTTTGTTCGCGAAGGTGTACCGGCATCCCGCCATCGAGGCGAAAATGGCGGACGCGCAAGCACAGCTTCGCGCGCTTTACGATTATTTCTCGGCGCATTTGGAGGAGATGCATCTCGACGCCGGGCTGAACGCCGCCGTTGCGGGCGATCCGGTCGAGCGCCAGCGCGCGGTGGGCGATTTCGTCGCCGGCATGACCGATATGTTTGCGCTGAAGACATACGCCAGGGTTTTTAAATGCCAGTAATCAAAAAATCGATGGCGGCAACGATTTCATCCCGCTGGGCTTCCAGGGATGCCAC